>CAYJCU010000085.1:0-8874 GCA_964368765.1 uncultured Rikenellaceae bacterium | reverse complement strand
GGTAGATATGACGTGCATAAATTCAATCATCAGGTTCGCCGGACACTACTAATATACTTTCTTATTTGTGCCCACGGGAAATAATTATAAAATTACAAGTACAACAGAGGCAAGCAAATAAAAACCTTTACTTACTGCAACTAACTATTTATTATATTAGGATAATTGTGACTCTAGGGCTAAAATAATTTTTTATTCATTCCTCGTTTAAAGAATGTTTTTATCTCGTTTATAGATTTGCTCCTCTGTTTATAAATTGCACTCTCGCTTTTGTTTAACATAGTGGCAATCTCTTTAATATCGAAGCCTTCAAGATATAATTTAAATGACTCAATGCAGTCATTAGGTAGTAACTTCAATAGTTCCGAAGTAAATGAATACACTTCTGCCTCAGCTGCCTGTACGATGAAGTAATCTTCGTTTTTTAATAGCTCAGAGTTTACTCTATTCACAACATTTTGATGTCTGTAATCCATTAAAAAACGATTCTTAATATATATGTAGATGTATCCTCGTATCTGCTTCATAGAGACAAAAATAGCGTTATTGTCGAATAACGTTATAAAAGCATCGTGAATAATATCTTCAGGTGTGATTACACTATCTTTAAATAGATTTTCGGTATAACAATACAGCCCCTTATATAAGAGGTCATACACTTCACCAAAAGCCTCAGGCTCTCTATTATTAAATCTAGCAACTAATCTACTTTCTAAATTTTCATTCATGCTTGTCGCTCTTATAATGCAATTGCAATATATTAAAAAACTAAAAACAGATAATATATCCATCTTTATACAAAGATAAGAATTTAGTTTTAATTTTACAAAAACACATTATGAAATTACTATTATATTCTATCGGGAAAAAGGTAACTCGATTTTATTCGAGTTACCCTTTTAATAGTTTTATTCATTTGGTGTATCTACATTCTGTACTACATCAATTGTGAAACAATCCTCTAAGATGTGCTCCCATCCCTCATTATATACCCTGATAGACATAACATAGGTACCTACTGTAACTGTGTTGACAAAAGGAATAAAGAATGTTCCATCGCCTCTAATTGTCAGATTCTCTTTCATTTTGGCAATATCTCCGCCATTATCAGACTTAATATCATAAATCTCTAATCTTATCGGGTTAGTTCCTCGGATACCCTCAATTTTTACAGATTCCCAAGGCAATGATAATTGCTCTCTTTCATAATCTAGCGGTGGATCAGCATAAAGATATAGAGGGCTACTGCCATTATCGAGTAACGCTTGAATCAAATTTTCGATTGTTCCAAAAGCCGCTTGATAACGTGGATCTGCCCAATAGTTAAGTACCGCAGCACTAGGTATTGTGCCTGGTTCTAAATCCAATTCAATACGTACCTGCATCTCATCTACCGAATAACTTGCCTCATCAGCAACTAAATACCCTATTTGGTCGTTCTTAACACAACCAAAAGCCAACAATGAGATAAGTGCACTAAAAATTATATTTTTCATAATAGTTTACTTTAAAATTAGCAAATTAAATTTCACCAAACTTATGCGTTGAATTAAGCGCATGAACGGTTCCATTATTAGTTGTTAAACCCGGAGTTGCCATCTGCAATTGTACATAATAAGACATTGAGTAGGCATTAAAAGTTATAGGGCCTGCATCTGGAACACCTTCCCAAGGACTCTTCTCAAGATATAAACGCACAGTTCTTCCTCCCATAGTTTCAAAATCAGAACCTCCTGTTTGATCGTCTGATTGAATTGAGTAGTCCATATCACGATACTCAACATCCTCTTTCTTGATATTACCCTCAATCACGTAATCCAATATCATCTCTTTTAGTTCAACTAGGTCAGCATCTTCTAATGAGTCAAGTCTATTTGCATAGACCCAATTCTCTATAGTAAAACTTTTAATTCCTAGAAATGTAATAGTCTCCTTTTCAAACATATCTGTAAGCCCAGTTAATTCAATAGCCTTAACTGTATAGCCCCAATTATATGGATCTGTACGCAGATAATCCATCATACTCATATCAAATACACCACTGTTAGTACCAGTATCAATAACTGTTTGTTTAGTGCATGAGAATAGTGAAGATAACACTGCTAAAAATAATATTATTCTTTTTTTCATCATTTTCATTATTTAATTATTCTATCTATTTCTTACCCAGTACTTATTATAGCGCATTAACTCATTATTAATAAATGCATTATAAGGAACATCCATAAAGAAAGCACCATCAATATAATCTTGATCTGTAAGTGTAACGTGCTTTTCGCTCAATAAAATTCGGTGGTAGCCATTACGGATAATATCAAAATATCTCTTACACTCATAGATAAGTTCCTTTTCACGCTCTGCAAATATTGTGTAACGTAAATCACCATTATGCTCTGATGTGTCGTAAAGAGGTGCATTAGCACGTTTTCTTATTAAATTCAAATCAGCAATTGCCTCTGCCGTCTTACCTAAACGCTCTCTAGCTTCAGCACGTAAAAGAATAATGTCTGCTAGGCGATACTCTACATAATTTTGGTCATAATTGATAAATTCGCCAACATTATATCCCTCTGTTTCAAATCTACCATATCTAAATTTATGTGGATATGCTAATTTTTGTGCAGCCATATTATCACGTTGTGATTGAGTGTAAACATCGCTTGTCTTATCAACAAAGAATGATGTACGTCTTAAATCGCCACTATGGTAAATGCTATCAACTGTTGTTTGATAGATGTTATAGGTCATACGAGAAGTGAATTGCTCAGAATCTCCATTATTTGGAAATCCTTGACAAGCACGACCAAAGTGTACTATAAACGTAGGTCTATCAATGTCATTCCAAGAGTTATAAAATTTAACTTCATAGATTGTCTCAATAGAACCCTCACGATAATTAATCATTAACTCTTCTGGTGTAGACTCTAGCTGATATGTAGCACTATTTTCGATAATCTTAGTTGCGCTAGCCTCAGCTAGTTCCCACATTGCATCAACATCAAAATCTCTATCCTCAGGGTTCATATGATAAACCCCACCTGCTTTCCAAGTTGCTAAATCAGTTAAAAGAGCGTAAGCTGCATCACGTGTTGGCAGTGAGCGACGTCCAATAGGTGTGTCATTATAATTTTTTAATCCCTCAATTCCTGTTAGCATCTCGGCTGCTTTTGTAGCACACTCAATAGCATAATCAGCTACTACTGGCCACGATGATTTGGCAAGAGGACCAACAGGCACCTCGCCTTTAACAAGAGGCACCTCACCAAATACTTTAATCATTTTTAAATAAGAGTAGGCTATATAGAAATTAGCTGTTCCCTCATAATAGTCTCTGCGCTCATCTGTCATATCAACCATATCAAGAGAGCGTAATACAATCTCAGCCGTTGATACAATATAGTAATACTTCTGCCAATTAACGTGCGATGCCTCTTGTCCAAAAGAGAGATCTCTGTATATTGCAAAATCCGAATATGTAACAGCATCAGCATACTCACCGATAAGTGCAGGATAGATAGCATCATCGGTTTGTGCATTTCTCAAGTAATATTCACATGAGTTTAATAAACCTTCAAGGTCTTTCTCTGCAGCAATATTATCAAATGTTTGCGAATTTACTGGTGTTTTATCCAGCAAATCACCACAAGATGATAATGTTAGCAGAGTAACTGCCAAAACGGCATATATAATTCTTCTCATAATATTTAAATTGTTTTATTAAAAGTCAATAGATAATCCCAGTGTGAAGCGACGAGCTAATGGGTAATTTTTCCCGTTATCAATACCCGAAGCAATACTAACAGTCTCAGCACTAATACCTGAATAGTTACTAAGTTCTAATAAGTTCTCGCCACTAACAAATAGTCGCGCCTTCTTAACTCCTAGCTTAGAAGTAAGTGAACGTGATAAGTTATAACCCAGAACTACATTACTTATTTTTAACATATTAACCTTCTCTACAAAAAGGTCTATTGGGTCTCTCCAGCGTCCTGTGTCATCTAAAAAGTTTTTTTGATATACTGCATCTGTATTTGTCTCACTCCAAGTGTCAATCTCGTTTATATCGGCGATAAGTGGAAGTAATGGCGTTCCTTGGAAAGTACCCAAAGAGCTTGTTTTACCTGTGTTGTATATATGGCGACCTAACTGATAGCTAAGAACTACATTTGCATCAAAATTTTTCCATTTGAAATCAAATAGAATACCTCCTGATATTGTTGGAAGAGCACTTCCAAGATATATTTTATCAGAGTTACTATCTATCACACCATCACCATTTGCATCAGTATATATATAATCACCAGCACGATATTGTGCAAAATATTGTCCTGATGGTGATAGGTAGTGATTACCCGAACGAGCCGAATAGTAATATGGTATATCATCATTTGTTTGTGCAATACCATTAGTCTCATAACCATAGATTCCATTTAGTGGCTTACCTATAACAGAATATTCATCAAAATCCTCTCCATTGTAAGTATCTATAAGTGAGTTACGGTTATCAGCAAAAGTAAGCATAGTTCTAAAGTACATATCAGCCTCACGAATAAACTCATAGCCAATAGTTAATTCATAACCTGTATTTAATATTGAACCACTATTACGCCACTGTTGAACATAACCAGTGTATGAACCAAAACCTGGAAGCACCACAACACTTAGTAGGTCTTTTGTGTATCTGTGGTAGTAATCTGCGGTTACAGATAGGCGTCTACCGAACATCTCTAAATCAACTCCTATATCAGTTTGCGTTGTCTCTTCCCAAGATAAATCTTCATTGTATAGACCATTAGACCAATCGGGAACAAGTGTAGCATTACCTAAGTTTGAAGATGCTCCTACCTCTAATATACCTTGTGCAAGATATGTGTTAGAGAATATGTTACCAGACATACCCCAAGATGTTCTTAATTTACCAAAGTCAAGCCAGCCCTTTGTGCCTGCCATAAAATTTTCGTCAGAGAATACCCAAGCAGCAGCTACTGATGGGAAATTTGCCCATTTGTTATTTTTTCCAAACACAGATGAACCGTCTCTACGATATGATATTGAGGCATAATAGTTATCTTTGAAATTATACTCTAGACGAGCAAACATAGAAACAAGGCTCGACTCTTCAAAATCAGTAATAAACTCTTTTAATGGCACAACCTCTCCATTATCGTTTAAGATATAGTCAGGCATTCCCTCTGGTGCATAGTATATGTCATCACTAGGGCCATTCAGTGCGTAACCATTAAATCCATCATACGTATCATTTTGAATAGAGAAACCACCTAAGAAATTCAATGAATGGTGTTTTGCAAACTTCTTATTGTAGGTAATAAAGTTCTCATTCAAAAACATTGTTGTTAATGATTGTCTTTGAGTTGAGTTAGAGAAACCATAATAACTATCTAATGATGAGTGCGTAAAGTTATTATTACGTGACAGTGCTAGATCGGTAGATACGATACTAGATATATTTAAATCTTTCGTTATATCATAGCCAATTTTTAAGCTACCACGCATACGGAAATCTGTATTTTTATCAACCACCTTATTAAGCTCTTCTAGTATCATATCCCAGACAGCTGAACCCTCACCAGGAAGAAGAGATGATAACTCATAAGGGTCACCAGGAACGGCTTCAATATAGTTACCTGATGCAGCTCCTCGGCTTCTATCAGCATAAGATAGATAGATACGAGCATCAACCATAACTTTATCTGTTGGGCGTACTGTTAGGTTTGTGTTAAGATTTAAGCGATTATATCCTGAGCCAATAACAATACCCTCCTCATTATAGTAACCTGCACCTATACCATAATTCATCTTCTCTGTTCCACCAAGCACCTGAACATTTGCATTAGTCACATGTCCCAAGTCGTAATACATTGGGAAAAAGTTTGTTGCATTATTATAGAATGAATTTAAACTATCCTGAAGTGGCAGTCCGTTACCATACTCTATTGCACCTGGACGATTGAAATAGTCTGTCCAAGCATCAGGACGGTATTTCTCATAAAGCTCTCTATTATCAACTGGTTCACGCCACTCGTTAGTCTCTTTGTCAAGTATTGCACCCGGGCGATTTTGAAGAGCCTCAATTCTAAACTGAGCCTCTCCTTTACCAATAGTTATAGTTGGTAAGGTAGGGATATATGATAAAGATTGAGATACATTAACCTGAAGTGTAGCCTTTTGATTCTTTTTACCTTGCTTTGTTGTAACGATAATAACACCATTTGCTGCACGTGAACCATAAATAGCTGCTGCTGAGGCATCTTTTAAGACCTGAATACTCTCAATAGCATCTGGATTAAGGTCTGATAACATATTAGTACCTGTCACAGGCGATGTAAATGTATTCATTGGCACCCCATCAACAATCCATAATGGATTAGAGAAACGACGCTCTAACTCTGCATCAAAAGAGTTATAACCACGGATAGTAATTGCTGTACCTGAGCCACCTGGTGATCCAGAAATATTTGTCACATCCATACCTGCAACACGACCCTGAAGCATACCTGCTACCGATGGTGAGACAAGTCCTTCTAAATCTTCTGCCTTAACAGATGCAATTGAACCAGTTGTTGAACGTTTAGTTGTTGTACCATAAGCCACAACCATAACATCGTCCATAGCAACCTCCTCAGCTTTAAGAACTACATTAAGCTCTTTCATTCCTGCAACAATAACCTGTACCTGCCCGATATATGCAGTAGAAGAGAACTCAACCACATCACCCTCCTTAACATCAATAATAAATGCTCCGTTAGCATCTGTAATAGCTCCAACATCAGATTTTTGAATAAGCACTGTAGCACCAACTACTGGTTTACCGCTCTCGTCAAGAACTTTACCTTTTATCTCCCAACCCTCTTTTGTTTGAGTCTGTTTGATTCTGCGTGTCACAATAACTACATCCTCAACAACTTTATATGTGTATGATGTATTTTTAAATAGCTCTTCTAGAGCCACTTTTACCTCAACATCTTTTACGTTAAGAGTGAAATGACCCATATTTTCAGATTTAAGCCCATTATCAAATCCGAAATTAATTTTTGTTGTTTTTTGAATCTCTGTTAATATGTGATTAACAGAACTATTCTCCATTTTAAGCGTAATTTTAGTCTCTTCAATTTTCTGAGTTATATCCATTATCTCACTACTATTTCTTGAAGATGAAAACGCTAAGGTACTATTTATAAGAAATGTAAAGAGTAGAACCGCTTTACTTATCCCGAAAATATTACCAAAAAATTGTTTCTTAGTATAATTTTTCATACTTTTGCATTAATAAGTTTTCTATTACATATAAGTTTACTTATTGATAGTCTGTTCATCTACAATTTGATTAGCCGTCAGTGTGTGTAGATGGTGACTAAATGGCGAGAATGTCCTTCTGTGGATGTTCTCGCTTAAATTTCACTACTCCTTTATTATATCATATTTATCTCCTTCCCTCTTGATTAATTTCACATTTTTAATTGTTTCAACTACTTTCATCAACTGATCAAAGCTATATGTTTTAGATATAGAGAGAGTAATCTCTGAACCATCAAAAATTGCCTCGTCAAAATCTATTTCCACATTGTACCAAATAGCAATATCACGAATAAATTTTAAGAAGCTACTATCAACATATCTGAAATATCCCTCGCTCCATCCTAGGTAATCATCTACATTAATATTCTTAACATCGCTAGTGATACCTCCATTACTATCAGTATTTAAAGTAGCCATCTGATTAGGCTTAACCATTATCTCTTGCATATTTTGAGCCCCAACACCTACACTTCCTTCAATAAGCACAGTTTCGATATTACTCAAATCATAACTATTGATATTGAATGTTGTGCCATACACTTTTATATATTTATCATCAACATTAACTATGAAAGGTTTATCGCTCTTTCTAACCTTAAATAGTGCTTCGCCTGTTAATATTACCTCTCTACTCTCTCCACTAAAACGAGACGGAAATTTAAGGCTACTCCCTGCATTTAGCATAACCTCTGTGCTATCCGAAAGGTAAATATTATATGTATAACCGCTCGGAATGATAACATTCTGCATCTCTATAACATCCTTTTCGCTCTCCGTAGCAACTGTCGAACTACTCTTCTTTTCTAATATTTTTTTTATTTCGCCGCTTGAGATTGTATTCACATCATTATTTAACTCAAACACTTCGTTGTTGCTAGATATTAATATCGGTTTGGTTATCTCTACTATCTCTTTTCTATTAGCTAGTTCAGGTAAAATATTAACGACTTGGTTATTATCACCTAAATTAAAAAACAGAAAGGCGGCCACTACTGCCACTGCTGACACACTCGACACAGCTATCCATATATACTTAACCCCTCTTTTCTTCGTTTTTCTACTGTTTAGCTTTGCCATTAAGCCATCTTTATCTCTTTGTTGAAAAGCTAAATTCAACTTTTCGCTCTCTGCAACTATTGCTTTCTTCTTTGATGAGAACTGCTCTCTGAAAAGTACCATTTCATCGCTCTCCTCACTCAACACCTTACAGCTATTAATTAGTTTTTTCTCATCAATATCTTTGGCATAATTCAAAATAGTAGTCTGTGCGGCATCTGCCATTTTATCGACTCTATTAATGAATTCTTCTTCTTTATTATATTTACTCCTTTTCATTTTAATATATTTATTTCACTCCCTTTATTAATAAAATGCTTAACTATTTAAATTTTGGAATGGGAATTCATTTTTTTTGTTTTTTTCATATAGTCTGATTCATTTGCAGATATCAAGCTATATGTATTGATCTTTCGATTGATATAAATTAGGGAAACTCCGTTAAATTTTATTAGTAGTGTCCGGCGAACCTGAGGATTGAATTTATGCACGTCATATCTA
>CAYJCU010000084.1:0-9113 GCA_964368765.1 uncultured Rikenellaceae bacterium | reverse complement strand
GAGTGTACTACGCAGGTGTGTTTTAGGGCACCTATAACGCACCTAAATCCAATTTGGGGTAAATTGGCACTCCTAGAAGTAAAAAAATCAAAATTTTTGTTTTTGTAAGCCCCTATAATTTAAATTACAACTAATTTATTGCAGGATAGGTAGTTACTGGGTTTTTTGATTTTTTTACCGGACAACAATAAAAGTATATGATAATGAAGAAAAATCTACCTAAAGCAGTGTTAGGTGTGATGCTACTGCTGTATGTTATTCCTTTGAATGCACAGAATATCGGTGGAGTTATGACACTTGATGAGGCTATACGTATTGCTAGAGAGAACTCGCCACAAGCGATGGTATCTCGATTATCTTTTATGTCGCAATATTGGAATTTTCGTTCCTATAAGGCTCAGTTTCTGCCATCGCTAAACCTTAATGGTGGCGTGGGGCAATATAACCGCTCGTTGGTTGAGGTGCGTGACCCCGATACTGGCGAGATTAGCTATGTTAGTAATAACACCCTAACAAACGACCTGTTGTTATCTATAAATCAGCAGATAGCCCTAACAGGTGGTACTATCTCTGTTAACTCGTCGCTTAATAGGTTGGATCAGTTTGATTATGATAATGTTATCTATAACTCAAACCCTATTACCATAAATTATACCCAGCCTTTGCGTGCTTTTAATTCCCTAAAATGGCAGAAGAAGAGCGAGCCACTACGTTACGAAAAATCGAAGAAAGAGTATCTTGAGATGATGGAGAGCATTACTATAACTGCTACATCATATTTTTTCAGTGTTTTATCAGCACAGACCAACTATAGAAAGAGTGTTGAGACCTTTGAAGATAAGAAAAAAATGTATGGTATTGCTGAGAAACGTTTTGGTATAGGCTCAATCACTAAGAGCGAACTACTGCAACTTGAACTTGGTGTTATGAATGCCGAGTTGGCAGTTAGTAATAGTAGTACTAATCTTGAGGTTGCGCAGTTTAATCTCAAATCGTTTTTAGGTATTCCCGATGGACGTATTATTGAACTCGCACCCCCAAGTAACACTCCTGAAATAGTGCTTGATTACGATTTTGTGTTGGATAAGGCATTGAATAACTCGTCGCACAACCTTTCACAAGAGATTAAGGGTATTGATGTTGAGCGCACCCTTGCCGAGGCAAAGGCAAATAGGGGTATTTCGATTAATTTTAATGCCAATTTAGGTTATTCGCAGAGTGGTAACACATTTAGCAGTGCATATTCTAGTTTGATTGATAGAGAGGTTGTTGGTGTTACTTTTAGTATGCCTATCTACGATTGGGGAACAAGCAGAGGGCGTATCAAGATGGCAGAGGCGCAGGCAGAGATAACCACCTCAGAGATTGAGCAGGCGGAGATTGAGTTTAGGCAAAATATACGTATCAAGGTGCTACAGTTCAATAATCAGGCTAGGCAGTGCCAAATCTCACAACGCGCTCTTTTAATAGCCGATGAACGATACGAGATAACAAAGCAGCGTTTTCAGAATGGAGGTATCACCGTTACCGAATTGAATACAGCACAAGAGGAGCTGGATAGTGCGTCAGAGCAGTATGTTAGCCAGCTTAGTGCCTTTTGGAACTCATACTACGAGTTACAGAAGTTGACGTTATACGACTTTATAGAAAAGCGTGATTTAAGTGAGGATTTTGATAGATTAATTGATAATGAGATAGACTAATATTATGAAACGAAGCATAAATTTATAATAATTAATTCACCCATAGGTGATTATTATAAATTTGTGTCTGAGTTACATACGACATCTTAAAAACAAATTATAAACGTATGAAGAGAGGATTTATATTATTGGCAGCACTGCTACTGTTGGCGTGTGGCGGAGAGAATAAAGAGAAGAACGGAAATATGAACCGTGCCGCTGCTAATCAAGTTGTAAGCTATGTTGATACTATGAGGCTAGGGCAGCGTAGTTTCGATAAGCAGATTTTGTGTAATGGAAAGCTATATGCCATCAATAAGAGTAAACTTGCCTTTAAAGGTAGTGGCATATTGCAAGAGATAAAATCGTTTAATGGCAGTGAGGTTAAAAAGGGTGATTTATTAGCGGTACTCAACACCGAAGATGCTGCAATAGCCTATAATAAAGCCCAAAAATCGCTTCGTAAGTCGTGGATAGACCTAACCGATAAGCTAATAGGTCAGGGTTATGATGCCGATACTACCGCTGTGCCGAAAGATATTCTTAATAACATAAAGATGTCGTCGGGGTATGATAGTGCTGTTGATGCCCTGAAAGATGCTAAGCGCACACTTGATAACTGCTATCTCTATGCTCCGTTTGGTGGTAGGGTCGCAAATATGGACTCGAAGAGGTATCAAGCCCCAGAGAATGGTGTTTTCTGCACCCTTATTGACGATAGTTATTTTAATGTAGAGTTCAGTTTGTTAGAGGCAGAGCTTGGTGAGATAAGGGTGGGGCAGGTTGTTGATGTGTCGCCATTTATCAATGATAAGATAGAGTTAAAAGGTGAGGTAACAGAGATTAATCCACTGATTGACGACAAAGGACAGATAAAAGTTAGGGCACGAGTTAAGAACGAGAATGGTGCTCTTATGGAGGGTATGAATGTGATGCTAACAATCAACGAGAAGATAGAGAACCAATATGTTGTGCCAAAAGATGCAGTGGTGTCACGTGATGGTTTCTTTGTTGTATTCCGCTATGAAGAGGGAACAGCAGTTTGGACTTATGTTGATATAGTAATGTCTAACGTAGACTCTCACGTAATATCGGGCAACAAGAAGAAACAGACAAAAATCAATGCCAACGATGTAATTATTACTAAAGGAAATCTAAATCTAGCGGATGGAACAGCTGTTACCATTAACAAAAAATAGCTATGATAAAAAAACTGATAAAACGACCAATCGCCATAACAATGAGCGTAATAGCCATCATTGTTATGGGATTTGTGGCGATAGGTAATCTTCCTATCTCTCTTATGCCTGATATTGATATTCCACAGATAACAGTGCAGGTTTATAAGGCAGGTGCTTCAGTGCGTGAGATAGATGAGATTGTTAAGCCCCTAAAAAATCAACTTTCGCAAGTAGTAGGACTCGAAGATATATCGTGCGAGGCGCGTGGCGAGGCAGGCGAGATTTTTATGACCTTCGAGCCGGGGAGTAATATAGATATAATATTTATTGAGGTAAACGAGAAGGTAGACCGTGCAACTGGCAGACAAAATAGCGATATGGAACGCCCAAGGGTTATCAAGGCTAGTGCATCCGATATTCCTGCTTTCTATCTTAATTTATCGCTCAAACGATTGTCGCCCCTTGCTGCTGATTCGTTGCCTGAGGTCTCTGTGCGCTTTTCTGAGCTAGGCACATTCGCCCGTGAGGTGGTTACAAAGCGTATTGAGCAACAAAAGGAGACCGCAATGGTAGATATTAGCGGTATCATCACCCCTGAATATCTGTGTGTTCCTGATAATAAGAAGCTCACAAGTATGGGTGCTGATATATCACTGTTAGAGAGTGCTATTAATAGTAATAATGTGCAGTTGGGTGCTCTGAGTATTAAAGATGGGATGTATCGCTATAATATATATTTCGACTCGAAGATAGTAACCAAAGAGGATATTGAGAATATATATATCAACCACAACGGTAGGATTTTTCAGTTTAAAGAGCTAGCGGAGATTATCGAGCGTCCTGCTAAGCGTAGCGGTATGGTGCGCAGTAACAAGGAGAATGCAGTTACTATGGCAATCATCAAGCAGAGCGAGGCAAAGATGGAGGATTTACAGGTTAGTATGGATAAACTTATTAAGGAGTTCGAGAAAGAGTATCCCGATATTAAGTTTGAGCTTACCCGTGACCAGACACAGCTGTTGTCGTACTCTATTAGTAACCTGCAAAATAATCTGCTTGTGGGTGCACTGCTTGCGGCATTTATTATCTTTCTGTTTATGCGTGATTTGCGCTCGCCACTGCTTATTATTATCACTATCCCCTTGTCGCTTATCGTTACATTGATGCTTTTTCATCTTCTTAATATAACGATAAATATAATCTCCCTTTCGGGACTTGTTTTGGGGGTCGGTATGATGGTGGATAACTCTATTATTGTTATAGACAATATCTCGCAGAAGTGGAAGAGGGGCACACCCCTCGATGATGCTATTGCTACGGCAGTCAAAGAGGTCTTCACCCCTATGCTCAGCTCTGTTCTCACCACCTGCTCGGTCTTTATCCCTCTTATCTTTTTGAGTGGTGTGGCAGGTGCTCTGTTCTATGACCAAGCTATGGCGGTTACTATTGCTCTGTTGTCGTCGTTGGCGGTGTCGGTGTTGGTTCTGCCTGTATATTATAGGATTATGTATCGCAAGCGTGAGCCTAAGAGCCATAATCGCTATTTAGCTAAGTTGGGCGGTTTAAAGTTAACAAAACCTTACGATTTTGCTATTAAGTGGGTGCTTAGGCATCGTGGATGGTCGTTTGCCTTCTTCTTTTTAACTATCCCTGCCATCTATTTTGTGTATGAGGCGATAGGTAAGGAGCGACTGCCATATATTCAGTATGAAGATACGTTGGTGACTATTGATTGGAATATAAATATATCACTTGATGAGAATGATAAACGTGTAGGCGATATTTTGTATATGTTGGGCGATAAGGTTGAATATTCTACCTCTATGGTTGGTGCTCAGCAGTTCTTGTTGTCGCACACTAAGGATATAACCACCTCAGAGAGTATTGTTTATATTAAGAGTAGGGATAATAAATCGCTCAAAGAGTCAGAAAAAGAAATACGCAACTATATTGCTAAGCGATACCCTGAGGCAAGTGTTGGCTTTGAGGTGTCGGGTAATATTTTTGATATGATTTTTTCTGATAACGAGAGTAAGATTGTTGCCGAACTGCAAAAACGTAGTGGCGAGCCGATAACGGTTGATGATGTTCGTGGGATGCTTGGTCGCATACAAGAAAAACTGCCCGATGTTATATTAGAGCCTATCGTTACGGAGCGAAATATAAGATATATTGCTGATATGGAGGCTATGAGCCGTTATAATGTGGATTATAACACCATCTATAATAAGATGCGTAATATAACTAGTCAAAACAGTCTCTTCTCTATCAATCAGGGTAGCTACTCGATACCTGTTACTGTTGGAGATAGTGAGGTGGGTAGCTCTGATATTATATCTAGCCGTGTGCGTAACCGTGAGGGTGTGGAGATACCTCTTAACCTGCTAATCACCGAGACTAAGGGCGAAGATTTTAAACAGCTCTATTCGGGCAAATCGGGGGACTTCTACCCAATAGCTATTGATGTAGAGGATAAAGATGTTAAGCGTGTTATGGATAGCATTAACGAGATAGTGAACGAAGATAGAGAATTTTTTGTGAACTATTCAGGTGCTTACTTCTCGTCACGCTCTATGGTTAACGAGTTGATTATTATTCTTGTGGTGGCTATTATGTTGTTGTACTATATCTTAGCGGCACAGTTTGAGAGTATTATTCAGCCTATTATCATTTTGTCGGAGATTGTGATAGACCTATTTTGGGTTATGTTGCTGCTGATGTTGTTGGGCGAGAGCCTTAACCTTATGTCGCTGATTGGTATTGTGGTGATGTGCGGTATCATCATTAACGACTCTATCCTAAAGGTAGATACAATTAATAGGCTACGCAAAGAGGGTAAATCGTTGTTAAGAGCTATCCTTGAGGGTGGACACAGTAGATTGAAACCTATTATTATGACTTCGCTAACCACTATCTTGGCTCTTGTGCCATTCCTTAATAGGGTTGATATGGGCTCTGATTTGCAATACCCAATGAGTGTATCTATTATTATTGGTATGACGGTGGGCACGGTTGTTAGTCTTGTATTTATACCACTTGCATACTACACAATATACAAAAATAAGAAGTAGATGGAGGATAACAATATAAAACGAGGGTTTTTGGATAGGATTTCTCCCTTTTCGCTAATCCTTATAATGACTATATTAACGATTATCGGTGCAGTTCTGATACCTAGGGTAGATGTGCGCTACCGACCATCAGCAAAGCAGGGCGACAAACTAAATATCGGTTTCTCGTGGAGCGGAGCATCGCCACGAGTACTTGAGCAGGAGGTAACTTCACGCATCGAGGGTGCTGTGTCGGCAGTAAAGGGTGTTGAGAGTGTTAGATCAATCTCTAATCAAGGGGATGGTTCAGTTTATATTACCCTTAAAGATGTAGCCAACATCTCATCTGTTAGGTATGAAATATCATCACTCATAAAACAGATAGCTACAAAATTACCAGATGGTGTTAGCTATCCCTCTTTATCTGGTGGTAGTGCCTCTACGGGTCGTGATGCAACAAAACGATTGCTTGATTATAGAATCAATGCTAATATGCGCAACGATCAGATAAAAGAGTATGCCGACAATAATATAAAACCTATCATCGAGCAGATAGAGGGTGTTGCTGAGGTGAGTGTTAGTGGCGAGATGCCTCAGATTTTGGAAATAACCTATAACCCTTTAGAGTTGGCAAACTATGGTATCACAGTAAATCAGATTTCAGAGGGCATCACTAATTTTATTGGGCATAACCGTATTGTTGGCGATATTGAAGAGACAAACGATGAGGGTGTAACACAACGCATAACGGTTAGGCTAGAGAGTTCATCAATGGGTAGCGACCTAAACAAAATACCTGTTGCCACGGTAAATGGTAAAACAATATTTTTGGGTAGCATCGCCGATATGACCTTTAAGGATAGACCAAAAGATAGTTACTTCCGTATTAATGGACTTAATACTTCATATATATCTATATCAGTGGACGAAGATACCTCGCTTATCGCTATGTCGAAAAAGGTGCGTGGTGAGATGGATAAAATAATTGGTAACCTAGTTGATGGCTACCACGTGGAGCTAATAAATGATAGTGCCAAGGAGATTAGCAAGGAGATTAATAAGTTGGTGCGCCGTACTGTGCTGTCGCTACTTATTCTTATGCTTTTTGTGTGGCTTATTAATCGTAATCTGCGCTATCTTAGTATAATAGCTGTTACGCTTGTTGCTAATGTGTTTATATCTGTGATACTCTACTATATTTTTGCTATTGAACTACATATCATTTCATTGGCAGGTATTGCTGTGTCGTTTGGTATAATAATAGATACCTCTATTGTTATGGTAGATCACTATTGTTACTACCGCAATCGTAAGGTGTTTATCGCTATTCTAGCTGCTCTGCTTACCACAATAGGCTCACTGGCGGTTATATTCTTTATGCCCGATTATGTGCGGGAAGATTTGGGTGATTTCTCTTCTATAATAATTATCAACCTCTCAGTGTCGTTGTTTGTGTCGCTATTTTTCGTGCCTGCAATTATAGAAAAGTATAACTTTAGAGGTATTGAGACAAGGCGTAGTGTTAAAGTGCATAGACGAGTTGTTGCACTGAGCCGTTGGTATGTACGTTATATCGCCTTTACCCAAAAACGTAAATGGATATATATAACAATATTTCTACTCGCTTTTAGCGGTTCGTTTATATTGTTTGCCAGTAACGGAAATTCAAACTACCATAGACAACAGGAGCGGGAAATACAACTAAATATTCAAGGTACTATGCCAATAGGAGGCACAGCCGAAGAGATGAACGAAATAGTGTTGCCACTAGAGGCTATTTTCTCTACCTACGACGAAATTGACCGTTATGAAACACAGATAAATAGCGGTACGGTAAAAATAACGGTGAAGTTTAAAGAGAAACATCGCAATAGTGATTTTCCGTTTAAGCTAGAGAACAAGGTAATATCAACTCTATTATCTAATGGGGATGCCGAATGGAGTATTTTCGGAGTTAGTAGGCAAGGGTTTAGTAATGGCCGTAACATAACACTCAAACAACACAGAATAAGTATTAGTGGCTATAACTACGATAAGCTTTTTTCAATTGCTGATGAACTGGCGAGGAAGATGCAGGAAAATAAGAATGTTACCGATATAGAGATACAGGCAGGGGGTAATCGCTGGGGTGGAGAGGATGCAACCGAAATGTATATTAGATATGATCCTTCTATGTTAGCACTCTATAACGTTGATGCTTCAAAGGGATATTCTGCATTAAATTCGATACTTAACACAACGAGTGGTGGTACATATAAGACAGGCGATACGAAGACAGATATTTCTCTGGTGTCATCACTACGTGACGAATTTGATTTGTGGCACCTGATGAATAGCTATGTGTCGGCAGATGGTGAGCAGGTGCGCTACTCTCATCTCGCTGAGATAGGTACACGCAAAGCAAGAGCCTCAATTAATAAGATTAATCAAGAGTATGGTATAGCCGTGGCATTTAACTATTTAGGCTCTTCTGAACAATCTAGTGAGTATATTGAGAATACTACTGAGGAGCTTAACCGTACGTTGCCAGTAGGATTTAAGACCGAGAATAGTAGTGATGGATACCGTAGGGATACGGGCGAGCAATATTGGTTGATGTTGGTTATTATTGCTATCATATTCTTTGTGTGTGCAATTCTGTTTGAGTCGCTAATTCAGCCACTTGTCATTATAACATTGATACCTATATCGTTTATTGGAACGTTTTTAACATTCTATTTCTCAGAGGTAGAGTTTGGCTCTGGAGGCTTTGCTTCGTTGGTATTGTTGAGCGGTTTAGTGGTAAATGCTGCAATATATATAATCAACGAGTATAACAACACAACCAAAAGCATTGGTAGGGTGAGGGTATATGTAAAAGCGTATAATCATAAGATAATACCTATATTTTTAACTATTATATCAACGGTGTTGGGTCTCGTTCCATTCTTGATGGATGGCGTGAAAGAGCAATTTTGGTTCTCCTTTGCAATAGGAACAGTCGGAGGGTTATTGTTCTCTGCAATAGCAATAGTATTTTTTATGCCTATAATTATGTCTCTGAAAAGACGTTGAGGGATATTTAATCATACTAAGATAGATAGAAATATTAATCTATATATTTCTGCTTATCGATTATAAACACAATTAATTATCTTTAAAATTTATTTTTATTGTTGTCCGGTAAAAAAATCAAAAAACCTAGTAACTACCTATCCTGC
>CAYJCU010000083.1:0-9122 GCA_964368765.1 uncultured Rikenellaceae bacterium | reverse complement strand
CCCCTAAAAATCCTGCGGATTTTAATGTAAATTTAACACTTTTTACAATATAAATATTGTTTCGACTGCGACACCTCAGCAAATTAAAAATATTTTTATTGCATTCGGTTTACTTGTCGCTGAAAAAAAGTGAACAAAAACCGAACACCTACCTCTTAAACGGTGTTCGCTCGCTATCGCTCGTTAGGGTAATTCACAAAACAGGGTTTTGCGAATTACCCTTAGAAAAAAGCGGACATTAAACTAGTAATTTGAAATTAGGTTATTTAGTTCAACCCCACTGGAAATTTTCATTGAGCCACTATATACTATTTTGATTATATTTAAAATATAACATATACCACTTTCCTATTGAGCTACATGATACCTCTTTAAGAGATAATTGCTCTGCTCTTTCTCTCATTAGTGTTAGGTCGCTCTCTAAAAAACCACTAAATAGTATGTTACCACCACTCTTTAAGTGTGAAACATATATCTCCATATCTCTTATTAGTATGTTTCTATTGATATTGGCAAATATTGAGTCGTAAAGCACATCCTTTAGCTCTCCATTCTCTAGTATAGAGGCGTCGCCCCAAAATGGTCTTATTTTATCTCCAACGCCATTATTAATGCCATTCTCATTAACATTATCATAAGCCCACTCATCTATATCAATAGCATCGGCATGTTCAGCACCATTTATAAGAGCAGCAACAGCTAAAACACCTGTTCCGCAACCCATATCAAGCACCCTTTCGCCCGTAAGATTAAGGTTCAGAATCTGCTCTATCATCATACGTGTAGTTGCATGATGACCAGTACCAAATGCCATACGTGGCATTATGATAATCTCAGTAGAGTAGTTCATTGGCTCATGAAAAGGTGCCCTCACAACACATGTTGAGTTAACCTCAATAGGCTCAAAATTTGATTCCCACTCCTCATTCCAATTCTTATCTTCCATCTCTTTTATTCTATACTCAATACTAGGTACATTTGTGAGATAGGCCTCTATTGATTCTCTGTTAGACTCCAAATCTGAAGTTGGGATGTAGCCATTTAGCGATCGCTTATCATCTGTAAAGCTATCACACCCCATCTCGCTAAGCAAGGCAACATGAATCTCTTTCTGTTCATCGGTTACTTGCACCTGAAAAACAATATTAATTTCGCTGTATTTCATAAATTTGTAATATAAAGAGAGTGACTAAAAAGCAGAGCGTTGTAACTCACTACTTTTTAGCCACCCTAAGAGTATGCCACCAAAAGCAACCTTTTTGGTCATTCTCATATTTCAACTGTTTTGTAGCACCACCGCGACTCGAACGCGAATCTAAAGTTTAGGAAACTTTCATTCTATCCCTTGAACTATGGTGCCCTATAAAAAGACGCTCTACCAAATTGTTAGAACGTCTTTTATACTATTTTTTGTAACTTTTTACTCTTTCAGCACCATCATAAGCCCACTTAAGATATAGTGAACCCCATGAGAATCCGCCACCAAAAGCAGCAAAGATAAGGTTATCACCCTTTTTAAGCTGTGACTCGTAATCACGTAAACATAGAGGAAGTGTACCAGTAGTTGTATTGCCATACTTCTCAATGTTTATCATACACTTCTCTTCAGGAACGCCCGCACGCTGTGCAGTAGCCGAAATTATACGTATATTTGCTTGGTGAGGTACTAAGAAGTCAATATCCTCTGATTTAAGGTTATTCTTCTCCATTATCTCAACAACGGTATCCGCCATGCCAGAAACAGCCGCTTTAAATACCACCTTACCATCTTGGAAGATATAGTGCTCACGATTCTCTACTGTCTCTGCTGAGGCAGGATAGCGTGATCCACCAGCTTTCATATATAACGATGATCCTCCAGAACCATCTGTATGGAATATATAATCTTGTATTCCTGCATCCTCTTCTGTTGTTGGCTCCATAAGAACAGCAGCTGCTCCATCACCAAAAATAGGTGCTGTATTACGATCAGTATAATCAACTATTGATGACATTTTGTCTGAACCGATAAGTACTACCTTCTTACAGTGCCCCGACTCTATGAAAGATGCTGCTACCTGCATTCCGAACATAAAACCACTACATGCAGCATTCATATCGAAACAGAAAGCATTTTTCATCCCAACAACATCGGCAACAAGTGCAGCATTTGTTGGGAAAAACATATCAGGCGTTACAGTTGCATTAACAACCATATCCACTTCATCAGGGTTAAGGCCAGTGCGTTCGATAAGCTCTTCTACAGCCTTCACAGCCATAAACATTGAGCCTTTGCCCTCCTCCTTTAATAGATGGCGAGTCTTAACACCTATACGAGCCATAATCCACTCGTCAGAAGTGTCTAGTATTTGACTTAACTCTTCATTGTCAAGAATATAATCAGGTAGGAATCCTCCTATGCCTGTTATAGCTGCTTTAATTTTCTTATTTTCCATTAGCAAAATATCTCCTTAATTTTTCCTACTAAATCACCTTTTACGGCTTTCGCAGCTTGTAGCACCATGTTTTTTATAGCTAGTGCAGATGAACAACCGTGCCCGATTATTACAACTCCATTAACCCCTAATACTGGTGTTCCGCCCTGAGTTTCGTAGTTTAATTTGTTAAAGTATGTTTGCTTATCACCCGTAACACTACCATTAAGCGTTGAGAAGAATCCCTCAGCCATCTTTAATATTGTGTTACCGATAAATCCATCACAAACAACAACATCAGCCTTTGTGCCCTCAAAAATATATTTAGACTCTAAGTTACCTACAAAATTAATGTTTTTTTCCTCTTGTAGTAACGCATAGGTTGCCTTGGTTAGAGCATTGCCCTTCTCCTCCTCTTCTCCAATGTTAAGGAGAGCAACTCTAGGAGACTCTATGTTCATCATAACTTTTGAGTATACAGAACCTAACGTGCCATATTGCGCCAATACTTCAGGCTTACAATCTACATTTAGGCCAACATCTACAACAAACATATCATTGCCTGTTATTGTTGGGAGTGGTGCAGCAATAGTTGGACGTATAACCCCCTCTATTTGCTTTATTACATGCATACAACCCACTAACATAGCACCAGTGCTCCCTGCTGACGCAAACGCATCAACCGAACCCTGCTGCAATGCCTTGAAGCCGACTACTATGCTTGAATCACTCTTCTTTGCAAAAGCTTGTGTTGGGGAGTCGCTCATCTCAATTATCTCTGTTGTGTGGATAATCTCAATGTTAGTTGGTCTCTCTGCTACTGTTGATAGAATGTTCTCAATCTGACTTTCGTCTCCGAACATAACTATAACCGTATCAGACGAAACCATACTCGATGCTTCAACAACACCGAGTACCGCTACCTCTGGAGCATAATCGCCCCCCATTACATCTATACCAATTCTCATTTTTTAACCTTTAGGGTTATCAAATGCAGACTACTTAACACTCACTTCAATAGCCTGCTTACCACGATAGTAACCACACTCTGGACATACTCTGTGGTAAAGTGTTGCAGCTCCGCAGTTTGAACAAGTTGAAAGTGTTGGAACTTCAGCCTTGTAATGTGTTCTTCTTTTGTCTCTTCTCGCTTTCGAAATTCGGTGTTTTGGATGTGCCATCTCAAAAAAAATATTTAATTGTTATTACTATTCTATATATCAAATGTATCGTTAGTTATATTAAGTAACCCCTTATACACTATATATTATTTACTCTTTTAACTGCCGCACAGCAGTATAATAAAATTTAAAACTCCTCCTCGTCGTCCCACTCATCATCGTCTTCGTCATCATCCCACTCATTGGTAGATAAATCTAAAACTCCGAAACGTGATAACATCTCAGGATTACAACCCTCACCCTCTTCTGCATCAAGTGGGTGACTACGTTGTAGTGGCAGTGATAATATTATACTATCATAAAGATACTCTCTTAAATCAAGCTCCCCTACTAGTGGATTTGCTATTATTGTATCTTCATTTTTGTTGTCGAGAATATACTCAATATTTTCAACCTCTGAACTAAACTTTACAACTAATGTACCGTTATACTTTACAGCTATCTCAACCTCTTCAAGGCATCTATCGCACTCAACCATAACGCTCCCCTCTATCCCTACATTCATTTGTAGAGTAGAGTGAACCCTATTGATTTCAAGTGTTGCTGTACAGTCTCCTGACAGTATCTCCCCTCCACCTAGCGACTCAAAAAAATCGGAAGTTATTGGAAACGAGATAGTTTGTAAACCATTACCTAGTTCATCGTACTTTATTGTGTATCTATTATCTTTAGCCATAACGAGCAATTACGCATAATTGATGACAAAGGTAGTAAAAAAATCTGCAAATATCAAATTTTTCGTAATAAAATATTACCCTTGCCAATCATATACAATATAATAGCAGTTACATACAAACTGTATATTGCTATTAAAATTGCCTTATGCCCATCACTTCACGTACCTCTTTAAGTGTCTTCTGAGCACTCTCACGAGCTCTCTCTGCACCCATCTTAGCTACTCTATTGAGATACTCTTTATCATCTCTAATATCAAGTATTCTCTCTCTGATAGGAGAGATAGCTTTGATAATATCCTCTGCTAACTGTTTTTTTAGATCTCCGTATCGTATCTCGCAACTTGCATACTTATCTTTAAAATATGTTATAGTGTCAGGAGTAGATACCACATCCATAATTGTGAAGATATTTTTAAGCTCATCACTAAGCTCTGAATTAGGCTCTGTTGGACCAGAATCGGTTTTTGCCTTCATAACCTTTTTCTGAATATCTTTATCACTATCAATAAGATATAAACAATTACCTTCACTCTTACCCATCTTGCCACTACCATCAAGTCCTGGTATTTTTATTAGCTCACCAGAAAAACTAAATGGTTGACTCTCTGGGAATAACTCTACACCATACATATTGTTAAAACGACGTGCATATTTGCGGGTCATCTCAAGATGTTGCTCTTGATCTTTACCCACGGGCACTTTGTCGGCTTTGTGTAGTAGTATATCCGCAGCCATAAGTATAGGGTAGGTAAGCAGTCCTGCATTTACATTCTCAGGATGCTTGCGTATCTTCTCTTTAAAAGAGGCAGTGCGCTCAAGCTCTCCTATATATGCGTGCATACTAAGGAGAAGATATAACTCTGTCACCTCAGGAACATCACTCTGCACATAGATTGCTGATTTCTCAGGATCTAACCCAGCACCAAGATATTCAGACAACACACTTCTAACATTTCCGTTTAGCTGTGCAGGGTCTGGATGTGTTGTAAGCGAATGATAGTCGGCAATAAAGAAGAAACAGTTATTATCGTGCTGCATCCTCAGAAAGTTTACCAACGCTCCATAGTAGTTGCCTAGGTGAAGGTTACCTGTTGATCTAATACCACTTACTATTGTCTCCATAACTACTGCTTAGTCATATCAGATGAGTCACGTAGTAACATTGACTTATCAATATTTATCTCAACACCGTTAGCTATCTCGATAGTTGCTATATTATCTTCAACATTTTTCACTTTACCATATATACCACCAGCAGTGATAATTTTATCTCCTTTTTGTAGTGCTTGGCGGAACTTAGTAAGCTCTTTTTGGCGCTTTTGTTGTGGACGTATCATAAAGAAATACATTACAACAAAGATTAAAACCATCATTAATATACCGCTATAATTACTTGCTGCTCCCATAGCACCTTCAGCTGCTCCTTCTGCCTGTAGTGGCATAACTGTTAATAAATTCATCTTTTGTTTGTTTTAAATTTTTTATAATTAATTGACAATACTTACCTTATTTCTAACTCTATTATAACTGTGTAGTTACCTTTATCCGTCGAGATAACGATCTCAGACATCTGATAACCTGCACCTTTCCCTCTTGTGTTGTAGCTATATTTAATAGCCTTACTCTCATTTGGTTTTATTGGAGAGAGGTCATACTCAAGCTCAACACAGCCGCAATTAGTTTTTATACTTTTTATAACAATAGGTTCTGTTAGCATATTCTTTAGAGAGAAACTATCAAATAATTTCTCGCTATTTGTTGCAACGCCTAAATCTCTACTTCCAAGTTCTATAACACCACTATTACTAACCGTATCTAACTGATAGGTAATCTTAGTGACAGTTTGTGATATAGTTTCAGTAGATGCTTTTTTGCTCTTAATCCCTCCACATGAGAAGAGAGGTATAGCCAATGCTAAACAAAATAACACTATGATAGAACGCATAAACACTCTATTTTGTTATGTTATTCTCAATAATATATTTATGCAGGATACCATTAATAAATACATTACTGTTATTTGTGCTAAAGCTTTTTGCTAACTCTATATACTCATCAAGTGTTACGCTAGTTGGTATGTTTGAAATTTTCACCAACTCAGCAATAGCCATGATGATTATAAGCCTATCCATAACTGTTATGCGCTCAACATCCCAATTCTTAGCATAGTTTTTTATTATCTCCACATTATCCTCATACTGAAGGATGCTATATGAAAATATATCACGAGCAAACTCTATATCATCATCGCTACCCCAAAGTGGTGCTAACTCTAAATCACACCCCTCTTTAGTTTTAGATAATTGCGATGCAACCTTACTAGTAAAGAACTCTATCTCATCTATCCAGAATATAGACATCTCCTCAACAACACTGTAAAATAGTTCGTTATCCTCAATCTCTTTACGTAGGAAATCAACAATAACCTTTCTGTCGTCAATAAATGTTACACTCTCTTTGGCAATATACTCTTTATAGTAGTCTGCCTCAGTTAGTCGTGTGTATAGCTGCTTGAATAGATCGTTATCTTTGCCCCAAGATAGTTTATTCTTCTTGAGATAGTAGTTTAACTCCTCACTGTTGCGTATCACATTAATAAGAGAGTTGTTTGCCAAACGATAACTCGGGTTCTTCTCATCCTCTGTGGCTAAGTGCCTTAAACTTCTCTTCTCATCCATCTCACGAGTGTAATCGGCTAGGTCTACCACTAAACGAAGAAGCATGTGATACAACTCATAACTCTTATTCACACTAAAGAGCATCTTTTTTTGAGCAGGAATCAAAGACTCCTCCTCATTATTTATAAAGGCATAAAGTGCTTTTAGCATCTTTATCCTCAGAAAACGCCTACTAATCATATTAATTTATTATTTTTGTAACTATGTGGTATGGCACCACATCACTATAAGATGGTGCACATATCAAACAACAAAATTATAAATAATATATGATATTACAAAATTTTGCTGAATATTAAAGACTCATACCCCGTTTTATAGGGTGATTATTTTAATTTTATTGTTGTTATTTGAATTCTAGACCTATCTTTTCAGTTAAGTCGTGTAGTTTGCTATTCTCGTCTAAAAGATGTTTGTATTTATCCTCGTTGCGTATAAGTATCTTTTTATCTTCGTAGATAGCCTCTTCTACCAATACCTCAAAGTCGTATATCATCATCTCTGCACACTTAGATAGATAGTTACAGGTTTGGCTCTTCTTAGCATATATCTCATCTTGAAGAATCTTATTAGGAACAGGTATTATCAGCTTACCATCAACAATTTTAGCATCTTCAAAAGCCAATGCAACACGTGGGTTGCGTGCTTGAATTTTAGAGGCAAAAAGTTTACAACCTGCTAGTGCTTTATCTATATCAGTCTCATCTATTCTAAAATTCTCTACTACAATATCCTCCTCTTTACTTTTTGCCTGCTCATCACTGTTATTAACAGCTGTTAAGGTATTTAGTCGAGGGATACCTAATGACGAGCTCAACCCTTTAGGTTTAGCCTGTGGCTCGTTATTTATTGGCTCTTTTGGTGTTTCGACAGTTTTTGTAGGCTCTTCTGTGGGTTTGGTAGTTACCACATTAGACTCAACTCTATTAGATGAAATATCTGCAGGCTTTTCAATTGTTTGTGCCTCTGTTTTAATAGGCTCTGCCACCTCTTGTTTGACTGGAGAGACGTTACTACACACCTTTAAGATTGCCAACTCTGCTGATAGACGTTGGTTAAGTGAGAATTTAAGTGATGCCTCAGCATTAGCAAATATATCAAGAGTGTTGAATAGAAAATGAGCCGAGCACTCTTGCGCCTGTTTACGGTATCTAGCTGCCAATACTGCACTAGCCCCTAAGAGTTGCAGTGTCCTATCATCTTTGGCTACCAGCACATCACGCAGATGCCTTGAGAGCCCCGAGAGAAATGTTATAGAGTCAAAACCTCGTTTTAATACCGCATCAAGCGATAGAAGTGCATCATTATAGTTTGCCCTATTTAGTAGCTCAACAAATGAGAAATATGTGTCGTAATCGAGAAGATTAAGTGCCGACGATACCCCTCCGAGAGTTAATTTAGAGTCGCAAAAAGTTACCACCTTATCAAACATAGAGAGAGCGTCACGCATACACCCACCTGCCTTTTGGGCTATTATATTAAGTGACTCCTCATCGTATGTTACCCCCTCTTCAGAAGAGATATATTTAAGATAACCCACAACATCTTCAACGCTGATATGCTTAAACTCATACACCTGACAACGTGATATTATGGTAGGTAGTATTTTGTGTTTCTCTGTTGTTGCTAGAATAAATTTAACATAAGTAGGAGGCTCTTCAAGTGTTTTAAGAAAAGCATTAAACGCCGCTGTTGATAGCATGTGAACCTCATCAATGATATATATAGAGTAACGCCCCACTTGTGGAGGGATACGCACCTGCTCATTTAGCTGACGTATATTATCAACCGAGTTATTCGAGGCAGCATCTAGCTCATAGATATTGAATGAGGCATTCTCAGCAAAAGCTCTACACGATTCGCACTCATCACAAGCCTCAAAAGTAGATGTAGGGTTTAAACAGTTTATTGTCTTAGCAATAATACGTGCACAAGTGGTTTTACCAACACCACGAGGCCCACAAAAGAGATAGGCATGTGATAGATGATTACGTGCAATAGCATTGAGTAGGGTAGAGGTGATATGCTCTTGACCCACTACCGACCTAAAGTTATCTGGACGATATTTACGTGCTGATACAATAAACTGCTGTTGTTCCATAAAAATATATATTAATCTATTGTTGTCCGGTAAAAAAATCAAAAAACCTAGTAACTACCTATCCTGCAATA
>CAYJCU010000082.1:0-9417 GCA_964368765.1 uncultured Rikenellaceae bacterium | reverse complement strand
TTGTAGGATAGGTAGTTACTAGGTTTTTTGATTTTTTTACCGGACAACAATAATAAAAATACAAAAAAATAGCCGTAATCTTCGCCTGAAGAACACGACTATTTTTTTATTTTTAGGGTTTTGCGACTAGCCTTTTTTATTTCGTAATATAGATACCTGTAATATTGTTCTAAAAACTATTATACAAGCTAAAATATAAATGCCCTTATCAATGAGTGGGTTTTCAATAAATGCTGATATACTCTTTTCAGCTAGACCTGTATATAGAGCTGTAATGCTTATCAAATTATTTAGAGCATGTATAACCATAACCGTTATAAGACTATATCTTGTTCGATGATATACAAAACCTAGATATATACCCATTATCAGCGTAGGAACTACCTGAACGATATTAAAATGCAGTGCTGCAAAGATAAATGCACTGCCAAATATACCCACACGTGCTCCCCATCTGTTAGTTAAATCTCGTTGAATTATACCTCTAAAAAAATACTCTTCTAGTATAGGAGCCCCTATCACTGTTGTAGCCACATTTAACCACATATCACCCTTTGTAAACATCTCAAAATAGCTCTTAAAATGCTCCTCTCCTATCAATTTATCAAGTGGCTCTAAAGCTATTGATAGGGCAATTATAAACATTAGGCTAAGAAATGAATCGATAGGCTGAAACCACCCTAGTTTTGGTATATAACGCATATTGCCAATGCGTATATTTTTACTTCTACGGTAGATGAGTGTTAATATAATTGTTAGTGCAAATGATGGAGCAAATGCCAATTGAGCCATATTTGTTACCGCATACTCATCTCTAAATATCAAAGAAAATAGTATTGATACTAGTAGGGTAGAGAGTATGAATATAAATATATATGCAACTATATCAATAAATTTTATCTGCTTGCTATTCATTTCCATAATGTTCTGTTGTGGGTGGGGTTGTTGTTAGGTCATAATAGTCTAAAGATATTATCTCCATGCTAAAGTATACTAGGTCTGTGTATGATAGGTATAACCTACTAAGAACAGGATTAGAATTATAAATATCTCTGCAAATAGTATCATCAACATCAAACTGTGCTATACCATTAGCTCTTAATGATATATCGCCATTCATTGATAATATTTCTATAAACGGTGACTCTTGTAATTGCTTATGGACTTGCTTATGAGGTGCTGTTGCAAAAAAAAGTTTATTGCCAATCCTTTTCATTACCTGAAAAACCCTTAGCTTAGGTTTATTGTCTGAAATTGTTGCAAATGCAACATCTTTCTGAGTGTCAAATATAATTAATCTACTTTCCATGCTTTTCTGTATAAAATATAATGCAAAATTACTAAAAATAATGAGATATATACTAAAATTGGATAACAAAAATATAATTATTAATAAAATTTGACTATCTTTGCATCTAGTTTCATTAAGATTCGTATTAAAAATTACAAAATGAATAGAGTAACAGATAAAATAAAATTTAATTGGACAACAATCTCAATATTTGTTGTTGTTCTTCTTGCTTTTGACCAATTTACCAAGGTTATAGTAAAGTTATCAATGACACTAGGAGAGACAATATATGTATTTGGAAAATGGTTTCAAATAAAGTTCATTGAGAACCCTGGTGCAGCCTATGGTTTTGAAATATCCGACGGCGAGTGGGGTAAGTTATTACTTAGTATTATTCGTATAATAGCTATCGGTGCGTTGGGATACTACATGAATAAACTTATCAACACTAAAGCTCCTAAAGGTGTTGTGTTAGGTTTTAGTTTAATACTTGCTGGGGCGGTAGGAAATTTATTAGACTCTATGTTCTATGGATTGATATTCTCAGAGTCTAGCATGTGGAGTGTTGCAACAACAACAGCTTGGGGAGAGGGATATACCTCATTCCTACAAGGTAAGGTGGTTGATATGATACATGTACCTCTTATAGATACAGCGCGTGAGGGGTGGAAATGGCTATCTAGTATAGTTGGAGAGAAGAGATTTATATTCTTCAGTCCTATTTTTAATGTGGCAGACACCTACATATCAGTAGGTTTCTTGTATCTTATTATTTTCCAAAGAAAATATTTTAACAGTGTATCTTCGAAGCCTAAGTCAGAAGATACAGAATAATATAAACAATTTAAACTACAATAGTTATGTTCAGTAAAGAGATTTATATTAACCGCCGAGAGCGTTTAAGAGGTAAGCTAAAGAGTGGTATCATTCTTATGCTAGGTAATAGTGAAGTGCCATATAACTACCGTTCAAATACTTATGCTTTCCGTCAGGATAGCTCTTTTTTGTATTTCTTTGGGCTTAATCATGCAGATTATGTAGGTGTTTTAGATATTGATGCCTCAACAGATTGTATATATGGAGATGATTACTCTTTAGACTCAATAATATGGATGGGTAATGTGCCAACAGTAGCTGAACAGGCTGCAAGTGTAGGGGTTACAGCTACTGCATCGCTTAATGAGTTAGGTAAGGTTATTGGCAATGCTATTAAGCAGGGTCGTAAGATACACTTCTTACCACCATATCGTGCAGAGTCTATTTTACAGTTAAATAAGTATCTTGGGGTATCTCCTGAGAGAATTAATCAATATGTTTCAGAGGATTTAATCAAGGCTGTTGTCTCTATGCGAGAGCATAAGAGCGAGGAGGAGATTAATGAGATGGTTAGAGCTTGTGATATAGGTTATGAGATGCACACAGCAGCAATGCGTCACTGCCACGTAGGTGGTACTGAGCGTGAAGTGGCTGGTGTTATTGAGGGTATCACTAAGCAAAAGGGTGCAGGTGTATCATTCCACTGTATTGTGTCACAACACGGAGAGACACTACATAATCACGACCATAGTGGTGTGTTAGAGGATGGTAGATTGCTACTTGTTGATGCAGGTGCTGAGACAACAATGAACTACTGTTCAGATTTTACACGTACTCTTCCGGTTAATGGTAAATTCTCTCCAATACAGAAAGATATTTATGAGATAGTACAAAAGGCTTTTGAAACAGGTATTTCAATGGTTAAACCAAATCTTCATTTTAAAGATGTTCATTTAGCTGCTGCTAAAATAGTTGCTGAGGGTCTTATTGATTTAGGTTATATGAAAGGTAATGCTGAGGATGCTGTTGCTAATGGTGCTCATGCTATGTTCTTCCCTACTGGATTGGGTCACATGATAGGTCTAGATGTGCACGATATGGAGGGATTAGGCGAGAATTATGTTGGCTATAACTTCGATATAGAGCGTTCTTCGCAGTTTGGTCTATGTAACCTACGTATGGCTAAGCGTCTTGAGCCAGGACATGTTGTTACAGTAGAACCAGGTATCTACTTCATTCCGCAACTTGTTGAGACATGGGCTAAGAAGAATATCAATAGCAACTTCATTGATTTTGATAAGGTACGCACTATGTACAACTTCGGAGGTATACGTATTGAAGATTGTATTTTAGTTACTAATGATGGCTACCGCATACTAGGCAATAAACGTATTCCTTTTACTGTTAGTGAGGTTGAGAGCTATATGGAAAATAACAGAATAAAATAATAAATATAAATTGTAATATTAATTAAAATGAAAAGAATTTCGATGTTAGTTGCGCTATTTGCAATAGTAGCAACAACTGCAAAAGCAGATGAGGGGATGTGGTTACTTCCTTTCATGAAGCAGCTTAATTACAAGCAGATGAAGAAGCAGGGTCTTAAGCTAAAGGCTGAAGATATCTATTCAATTGACAAATCTAGCTTAAAAGATGCTATTGTTATTTTTGGTAGAGGTTGTACAGGAGAGGTTATCTCTGACAAGAGCCTTATCCTAACTAACCACCACTGTGGTTTTGATGCTATTCAGCAGCACTCAAGTGTTGAGCATGACTACCTAAAAGATGGTTTCTGGGCAATGTCAATGGAGGAAGAGATTTATACTCCTGATTTAGAGGTTACATATATTCGTGAGATAGAGGATGTAACAGAGCAGGTTTTATCTAAAATAGGTAGTAACCTTACTGAAGAGCAACGTGAGAGTGCTGTTGCTGCAGCTATTGCAGAGATAAGCGCAAATGCTAAGAAAAGAGCTGATGTATATCCTGGTTCTCAGGTTAGTATAGTACCTATGCTAGGTGGTAATCAGTTTGTTTTATTCATTAAGCAAATCTATACTGATGTTCGTATGGTAGGAGCTCCACCTTCATCAATTGGTAAGTTTGGTGGTGATACAGATAACTGGATGTGGCCACGTCACACTGGTGATTTTGCTCTTTTCCGTGTTTACTCTGATATTCATGGTAACCCAGCAAAGTACTCTGCTAACAATATCCCATTACCAGCTCGTGAGTCTTTAACTATCTCATTAAAAGGTGTTGAAGAGAATGATTTTGCAATGATTATGGGTTTCCCTGGCAGAACACAACGTTATATGACAACATGGGAGATGGATGAGGCTACTAATATCACTAACCTTAACCGTATCTATGTACGTGGTATCCGTCAAGATATACTTCTTGAGGATATGAAAAACGATCCTAAGGTTAAGATTCAGTATGCATCAAAGTATGCTCAATCATCTAACTACTGGAAAAACTCAATAGGTCAGAACAGAGGTCTTGAGAAATTAAAAGTGCGTGATAGCAAAGCTAAGATTGAGTCTGATTTTAACTCTTGGGTTGCTGCATCTCCTGAGCGTCAAGCTAAATATGGTAAGGCACTTAAGAATATCGAAGAGGCCGTTACAGAGCGTAGAGATTATGTTGAGGCTAGCCAATATCTTGTTGAGTGCTTACTTCAATCTACTGAGATTTTATCATTTGCTAACTATGCAAGTAGCCTACAAAAATTATTAGCAAGTGGCGACCCACGTGTTCAGTCAGCTGTTGATGGTCTTAAAAATGCTGCTGAAAGTATCTATAAAGATTATAATATGCCAACAGATCGTAAGGTGGCTAAGGCTATGTTTGCTATCTTAGCAGATAGAGTAGATCCTGAGTATCGTCCAGCATCTTTTGATAAGCTTATCACTCAATATGGTGGTATTGATAGTTTTGTTGATTACCTATATAATAACTCAATTTTCGCAACTAAAGAGAGTTTTACTAAGTTCCTTGAGAATCCAACTGTTGAGGCGCTTGTAAGTGATCCTGCTGTTATTCTTAATATAGAGACTCGCATGATGTATATGTCTCTACAAAATAAGATGCCTAAGCGTAAATTTAACGAGGGACACCGTCTGTTCATTGCTGGTCTTACAGAGATGAACCCAGAGAAGAGCTACTATCCAGATGCTAACTTCACTCTACGTATGACTTATGGTAATGTTCTTCCATACAACCCTAAAGATGGTGTTACTTATAACTACACTACCTCTTTAGCAGGTGTTATTGAGAAGTATGACCCTAATAACCTATATGAGTTTGATGTGCCAGCTAAGCTAAAAGAGCTTTATGAGAAGAAAGATTACGGAAGATATGCTGCTGAGGGAGAAGAGCTAACAGTTGCTTTCCTTTCTAATAACGATATTACAGGTGGTAACTCAGGTAGTCCTGTACTAAATGGTAAAGGACAACTTATTGGTACTGCATTTGATGGTAACTGGGAGGCAATGAGTGGTGATATAGCATTTGAGCCAGCTCTTCAACGTACTATCAATGTTGATATTAGATACACACTATTTATTATAGAGAAATTTGCAGGTTGTACTCGTCTGATTGATGAGATGAATTTTGCTGAATAATTATAGAACCAATTTTAAGAAATGCCTCGTATAAGAGGCATTTCTTTTATTTAACAATTTGTATGATAGCTTATTACAAACAACAGATAGAAAAACATAGTGATATATTAAAAAAATATAGGTTAAGAAGAAATATTCTTACCACCATAAAAGTGGTGATATTTTGTTCTATGCTATATTTTATTTATAGGTGGGCAACAACTTATGATAATAATTTGTTATGGGTGTGTGGTATTGATATAGCACTCTTAATCATACTATCTGTGATTGATAATAAGTTAGTACATATTATTAATATCACCACAAAACATATAGAACTTTACAATAGCGAGATAAAGGCATGTGGTGGAGAGTTCTCTCACTTTGATAACGGAGAGATATACTACTCGGCTAAGCACCCTTTTAGTTATGATTTAGATATTTTTGGTAAAGAGTCGCTTTTTCAGCATCTTAATCGCACAGTAACGCAAGGGGGTAGTGATAAGCTTGCCGATTACCTTAGTAATACAAAGATAGATAAGGAGGAGATTTATAAACGCCAGCAGGCAATAAAAGAGCTATCAGAGATACCTGATTTTAGATTCTCTTTTCTTGCTACGGGAGCACACTATAAAACACCAAACAATATCATTAAACTTGTTGAGGAGTGGAGTAGAGGAGAGCTGTTTTTTGGTAAGCGATGGATGCGTGTTGCCTTGTATGCAGCTAATACCATAACTATACTATCGTGGGTAGGCTCCTTTTTAGAGTATTACCACTTTATATTTGCAGTTTTACTATCCATATTGCAGATGATGGCATCACTGATGATGACAAAGCGTATATCAATACATCAGATAGGTGTTGATAAGTTTCTACGTGCAATAGGTAACTACACATATCTAGTTGATATTATTAATAACCAAGAGTTTAGTTCAGATAGAATGGCTGAACTAAAAGAGAGGCTTAAGGGCGAAGGGGGAGCTGATATGGCTCTCAAATCACTTAAACGAATAGCAACTGCTATTGAGCAGAGATTAAATCTATTAGCATTTATGATATTAGATGGTCTCTTTATGAAGAGCATCCACAATCTTATTGCACTTGATAGATGGAGGGTTAAGTATGCCTCAAATATTAATCAGTGGGTTGATGTAGTTAGCTCTACCGACACACTGATTAGTATGGCAAACTTTGCATATAATAATCCAACTTATACATATCCAGTTGTTGATGAAAGTGTTAAGATAAGTGCAAAAGATTTATGTCACCCTCTACTAAAGGGAGATAATAAGGTTACTAACAATTTTAATATCAATTCGTTACATGAATTACGTGTGATTACGGGTGCCAATATGGCTGGTAAGAGTACTTTTTTGCGTAGTGTGGGTATTAATATGGTTCTTGCTTCGGCTGGTAGTGTGGTGTTTAGTAGTGATTTTAGATTTACACCTATGGAGCTATTCACAAGTATGCGTACCACCGACGATTTATCGCAAGGAAGCTCTTATTTCCATGCAGAGTTAATGCGTCTTAAGCAGTTAATAACAACGGCTGAGAGTGGTGATGGGGTCTTTATTATATTAGATGAGATACTTAAAGGAACAAATTCAGTTGATAAGCTAAATGGCTCTCGTCTGTTTTTAAAGCGTATATTACCTCTACCTATTAGCGGAATAATTGCTACACACGATTTGGCACTTGGTGAATTGACAGCAGAGTTACCAGATAATTTTAAGAATCTCTGTTTTGAGATAGTGCATGAAGGTGAGGATATAATCTATGATTATAAGTTAAAAGAGGGAGTGAGTAAGACAATGAATGCAACAATATTACTATCGCAACTAGGACTAATCTAACCCATTAAAATATTAAAACTATGAAACTAAGATTTTCTGTATCTAATTTTGCATCTTTGGTTCAACAAACTGTGAAAAATTATATCGTTGAACTGATGATTGTTTTAGTAACCTATATTTTTCATATTTTAGAGATTGCTGAAATTATTGATGATTGTTATTTTCTTATTTTATCTCCTATTGCCTTTACTGTGGCTTATGCTTTGAATAATAATATAATAAAAGCGAGTAGATTACTATATTATCTTAGTTGGGTTCCCTTTTTGGGGCTTGCTTTTTTGGGTGTTTGGAAAGAGTGGAGTTCTACATCGCAATCTGTTATAACAGTCACGATATTATCACCTCTACTTTTATTGTTATGTCGTAAAGCAATAAAAAATAGTCGCTTTGTTGAAGAGGGGTTGGTTTATGCTAAGGCATTATTGATAAGTGTTGTTTTTTCTTACTTAATTTTCCTGTTATTTATTGCCTTAACAGAGTCTATTCTATATCTATTCCCTATTGATGGTGTTAGAAGTTATGATATATATGAATATGCTCATCCATTCATCAATATTGTTGTTATGCCATTTATAGCACTTATGGCAATAAAAAACAGTATTAATACCAAGATAAATAGCTCTAAATTACTGGATGTGATGATAAATTATATCATTTCACCATCTGTTATTATCTATGCAGCACTGCTTTATCTGTACTCTTTTAAATCACTCTTTACATGGGAATTACCTCAAGGTGGAGTGGCTATTATGGTCTTTATATTCACTATTATTGCCCTAATAGTTAAGTCGCTACACAATATTCTGGGGGTTAGGCTCTTTGGTTGGTTCTATCAATATTTTAGTTTTATATCTATCCCTGCACTTATTATGTTTTGGATGGGTGTTATCAAGCGTATCAACGATTATGGACTTACTGATTGGAGAGTTTATCTTGTTGTTTGCGGAGTGATAATGACAATAGGGGTTATGATGTTTGCAACAAAGCGTTATGCTAATTACTACTTTTTAGCTCTTTTCTCTTTTGCACTTTACCTTATTATGGCATATATACCAGGTCTCTCGGCGCAAGATATAGCGCTACGTTCGCAAGTGAATAGGGTAGAGCAGCTTTCAAAAGAGCTTAACCTATTAGATGAGAATGGGCATATTAATAAAAATATTGTTGTGTATGATGCTGATTTAAAGGCTGATAGTTATGAGCAACTACGAAGTGCAATATACCACATTGAGGATTTGGATACCCTAGCACTCGTACATATAGGCATTAATAACAGAGATGATTTTGATAGTGTAACCCAATCTTTGATTTCGTTGGAAACTACGAGTAAAGGAGAGCGGAAGCAAAGATACATTAGAGCAGATGATAATAAACAAATAGATATTACAGGTTATAAATATCTTTATAGCAATTTATCCGAAATTTATGACGGTGATGATGGAGGAAGTGGTTATATTAATACAGATAATGGTATTGAGATAAGGTTATCAGATGGACAGGTTTTTACTTATACCTATGATGAGATGATTCTTAGTAAACTACGTGCTAAAGGTATTGATACTAATAATATATCTGCAATTAATGAGTCTATAATGGATATGAGTGAAGAGTTACTAACTTTCAAAACAGACTCAATGCAAATAGGGTTCACCTATTTTTTACTTAAAGTCGAGGATAATGTTTTATCTGTTGATTATCTTTATATGTCCTATTTGCTTATGAAATAGTATCTTTTAGTTTTATTGTTTTAAATTTTATCGTCTCATCATTTATTTGTACCTTTGTTTTAATATTAGTAGTGTCAGTCGAACCTGAGGATTGAATTTATGCACGTCATATCTACCCT
>CAYJCU010000081.1:0-9650 GCA_964368765.1 uncultured Rikenellaceae bacterium | reverse complement strand
TTAGGGTAGATATGACGTGCATAAATTCAATCCTCAGGTTCGCCGGACACTACTATAAAAAAATAGTAAAATTAAATCCTTAGATTCGGCACACTACTAAAAAAGAAATTAGGGGCGTCTCTCCTCGAGAACCACCCCTAAATCATTTCTGTTGCTCTTGTGATAACTACTCTGAGATAGCCTCAGTAGGGCAAACGCCTGCACAAGCACCACAATCAATACATGAATCTGCATCAATTACATAGATATCTCCTTCTGAGATAGCACTTACTGGACACTCATCAATACATGATCCACAAGCAACACAACTGTCTGAAATTTTGTAAGCCATTTTTTCTAATCTTTAAGTTTAAAAATATGGTACAAATATATGGAATATTTTTAATCCTACCAAATTTTAGCCACACAAAAGTGGTACACAACTACTTTTTAACTGTTTTTTTAGCAGTTTTAGTAGTGGTCTTTTTTGCTTTAGCTGCTGCCTTAGCTGGAGCTTTGGCTGGTGCTGTCTTTTTAGCACCTTTAGCTCTTCCCTTAGCAGGTGGCTCAGACGAATTAACTATCTCCATTAGCTCATCATAAGAGAGCTCTAGTAAACCCTCTTTTTTAGCCGCTGGCACCTTATAGTTGGCACCATCATAATATATGTATGCTCCCCATCTACCATTTAGTATCTGTAACTTCTCATCATTATCAAAACGCTTTAACACCTTCTCCCTATCCGCCTTACGTTTAAGTTCAATTAACTCAATCGCATCATCAGCAGTGATAGAAAGAGGGTCTCTATCTTTAGGAATAGATACAAAAACAGAATTATGACGTATGTATGGACCAAAACGCCCCTCGCCAACAACCATATCTTTCCCCTCATACTCTCCTACTGTCTTAGGAAAGGCAAACAGAGATAACGCCTCATCAAGTGTTATGGTTTCAAGTAACATATTACCCTTTAATCCCGCGTATTTCTTCTCTTCATCATCATTTTCACCTATCTGAACCATAGCACCAAATCGCCCCATACGTGCATATACTGCCTTACCACTCTTAGGGTCGTCGCCCAGCAGACGCATCTCAGATGTTGCATAGCCACCATCCTGCTCGTTCGCTTTAACTACTATACCATGAAAATCGCCATAAAAACCCTTCATCATATCGCGCCACTCAAGAGCTCCATCAGCAATATCATCAAACTCGTTCTCAACCGAAGCGGTGAAATTGTAATCCATAATATAAGAGAAATTCTTTAATAGGTAGTCTGTTACAATCATACCTATATCGGTAGGGAATAGTTTAGCCTTATCAGCCCCTGTAACCTCACTCTTAACACCCTTGCTTATTACATCTGCACGTAGAGAAATTACATTATAACTACGCTCAACACCCTCTCTGTCATCTTTAACAACATAGCCTCTATTCACAATGGTAGAGATAGTTGGTGCATAGGTTGATGGACGACCTATTCCTAAATCCTCCATCTGCTTAACTAAAGCTGCCTCAGAATATCTTGAAGGACGCTGTTCAAAACGCTCAATAGCCTCTATAACATCATAATTCATGATATCACCAGATGCTAAAGGTGGTAATAAAACACCATCGCCTTTATTATCATAAACCTTTAAAAAACCCTCAAAGGTGATAACCTCTCCCTTAGCCACAAAGTTATGAGCACTCTTATCATTTGAAATCTGTATTGTTGTACGCTCTAAAGCAGCATCTTCCATCTGCGAGGCAACTGTACGAGACCAAATCAAATTATATAGTTTTTTCTCTTGAGCTGTTCCACTAATACTCTTGTTGGCTATGTATGTTGGCCTAATAGCCTCATGCGCCTCTTGTGCTCCCTTACTCTTTGTTGTATATTTGCGTATATGCAGATAATTATCCCCGTAATCGCCCTTAACAACACCTGTTATAGCTCCAATAGCATCATTAGATAGATTTTGTGAATCGGTACGCATATAGGTAATATGCCCCTCCTCATAAAGTTTCTGAGCTAAACGCATAGTTTGTGATACAGATAAACCCAATCTACGAGATGCCTCTTGCTGAAGAGTTGATGTTGTGAATGGTGCAGAAGGAGAGCGTTTACCAGGTTTTTTCTCTACACTTGCAACTGAAAATGTAGCACCTTTACAGCTCTCAACAAAGCTATTAGCCTCTTCAATAGTCTCAAAGCGAGTGGCTAACTCTGTTTTTATATTATATCTTACACCATCTTTATCAATATAGAACTCTCCCACTACCTTATAGTAAGAGGTGCTCTTAAACGCAATAATTTCACGCTCACGCTCAACAATAAGCCTAACAGCAACACTCTGCACCCTACCCGCTGATAGTGATGGCTTAACCTTTTTCCACAATAGAGGAGATATTTCAAAACCAACAAGCCTATCAAGTATGCGTCGTGCCTGTTGCGCATTAACAAGATTTTTATTTAAAACTCTAGGTTCGGCAATAGCTTTTTTTATTGCCGTAGGTGTAATTTCATGAAACACTATACGATTAACGCTATTCTCATCTAAACCAAGCTCTTTACTCAAATGCCATGCAATAGACTCCCCCTCACGATCCTCATCGGATGCAAGCCACACGTTCTGTGCCTTTTTGCTCATTGACTTAAGTTCTGCAACTACCGCTTTCTTATCGGCTGACACCTCATACTCGGGCTCAAAATTATTTTCTATATCTATACCTATCCCTTTTTTAGGCAAATCACGAATATGCCCAAAACTAGATTTAACAATATAATCCTTACCTAGTATCTTCTCAATAGTCTTCGCCTTAGCAGGCGACTCAACAATAACAAGATTATCTCCCATTTTATCTTTATCTTTAAATCAACAAACTTTTAACTACCCTATAAAAGGACGGTTAAAAGTTTGTTTTAAATTCTTATAACATCTAAATTAATATACCGAATATACTATATCAATTTTAATAGGATTTTCATCACTATTCTCTAACTGGCTATATCTTAGTACCTGTTCTTTAGAACCTCTTGATTCAAGTGCAGTAGATGTAATCGCATCTACCCCAGGCGCTATCTCAATTGTGTAATCATCAATCTCTCCATTAACCAAACCTTGAATATAAGTTGTTATAGTCATTGGATATAGTTGGTTTGATTTATTTAAATATCCACCAAATGTAGTTATGGTACCTACCATTGCGCTAAAATCATCTAATACATAAGGAGCATCTCTGTATGCGTATCCTGAAACATACGATGTCACATTATTTATAGGTTGATAACTTTTGTATGCACCTAAACTTATTAATGAACTATTAGTTCCTACAATAGAGGTATCTCCATTAGGGATGGTTAAAAGTGCATTTGCAATAGCAATTTTAGTACCACCTTTACTTGCAACATCAGCCCTAAGAGTCTCTATTAACGATTTAGGTATCTCTAGCTCAGTTATAACACCAGCCATTCCTGTAACATAAGTTTTCTCTGAAACAACTCCATTCTCATAATTAAGACCTAGCTGTGGCTCTTTAAGAGAGAAATCTCTTGTAACTGTATTAAAACCGATATTAGTTCTATATGTATTACCATAATAATCGTAATCAGCTCTTCTGAAAGTTGCAGCATATAATGCTGTATCAGGCTCCTCATTTTGATTATGGTAGTGGAAATAGACTCCAGATGTAGAGTAATCAAAACTCATAAGGTTAGAGCCACTAAGAGTTTTAGAGAAAGCAACGTATAATCCCTTTATCTCAGAATACATGAAGTCATAAGATTGGTACTCAGACTCTTTGTATGACATAATTTTATCTATATACTCTTTTGGTAAATCAATTTTCACCGCCTCACCAACAACAGCATCCAAAGTTGCAAGTGGTTCATCCGCATTGATATAATCCTCTATATTAAAATTAGAGTAGTAGGCTGAATCTGGCGACAATACAGGCAATGGTTTATTTAATTCATAAAGATACACAGTGAAATTTTTATCATATTCACCAAACTGTGTAGTATTAGCTAATAAAAAATATGCCGAATCAATCACTGGATTTACACCAAAGGGTTCCTCTTCACTATATAGATCTATATACTGCTCAGATAGAAGACAGCCAGCATAACCTAAATTAATTTGCCCCTGCTCTGGTGATACTATTGTACCAACATAACCCGTCGAAAAGTTATTTGTTGAGATAGAATCAACCTCAATGGTTTTAATAGTAAACCCTTCATCTGACTTATAAAAGTATAGCGGTTCTGCACCACTACCAGGGATTAATCCCTCATTACCTACTCTATCATCTGTCTCAGTACAACTATATATCGAAGCGACAGCTGCTAACGCAATAAGCGATAGCTTAACACTTTTAACCCAATACTTTTTCATAAAATTCCGAATACTCGTTTACATAATTTTCTTTGTCTGCTACCTCTAGTACCTCAACCCCAGAGTTACGAATAAACTCTTTAAGTGTTTCAGGGATTAATTTACCTTCGAAAACAACACCATCTACATACTGTAACGCAAACTTGATCACATTTTCGTATGTTGGTGATGATAAAATTGCAGTCTCTTCCTCTGTAATATTATCTCCAACAATCTTCTTAGCCATATTTACATCTAACTCTCCCTCAAAAAAGTTATCGTGTAAAGATAGCACTATTTTACTGTTTTCATATAACGATAGCTCATTAAACTGTCTCTTAGCTAAAACTGGCAGTATCGCTGTAAACCAATCAAAGCAGTGAACAATATCTGGAGACCATCTTAATTTTGTTGAAGTCTCAATAACACCTTTCGCAAAGAAAATAGCCCTCTCGTCATTATCGCTAAAGCTAACCCCTTCACAATCATTAATATCTCCCTTACGATGGAAAAAATCCTCATTATCAATGAAATATATCTGCATACGAGATACAGGAAGTGACGCCACTTTTATAATCAATTGATACTCAGTTTTATCCACTAAGATATTTTTTCCTGAAAGCCTAATTACCTCATGCAATTGACTTCTACGTTCATTTATAGCTCCGAAACGAGGGATAAAAGCTCTCGCCTCACATCCCCTCTCCTGCATAGCTTGTGGCAGATTATGACACAATTCAGCCTCCTCATTATCACCTAGATAAGGTTTCATTTTACTACACACATACAGGATCTTATGCTTACCCATTAACTACTTATATTTAATTATTTTATACTTTAATATACGCTATCCACTGAAAATCATACACTGAACGCGGGGCAAAGTTACCACTTTTTTATTATTATAGCAAACAAATCATAATATTTCTGCTATAAAACTTGTTTCAACTCTACTATCTTAGCATAATTAATAAGATTTAGCCGCTTAGATACAAACAAAATTTGGGCAAATTTATTGTTAAAAATAGTCTAAATTAAAAAAAAATAATTACTTTTGTACTTTCGTATGATTTTTTGCGTTAGTAAAATAAAAAAGATATAAATGAGAAAAAATTTGTTATTAACATCAACAGTACTACTTTTAATACTGTTTATTGGCTGTAGTAAGGGTAATTACTCAACTATAGATGGCACTTTTTACAGCCTAAAAAATGAGACGGTTATGATTGAGGAGTTAGCTCCTGGCAAAACAATTCTACTAGACTCTATCAAAATAAATAACAAGGGTAAGTTTAACTATAAATATAAGTTTATAGATGAGAATCCTATATTTATAAGGTTAAGAGTAGGGCAAGATTTTGTAACTCTACTTATATCCCCAAATGAAAAAATTGATGTAGAGTCTATACTTAATATGTCAGACAACTATACCGTTACTGGCTCTCCTGGCTCCACACTTGTATGCGAAATAAATCAAGCACTAATGGAGACAAACCAAACTATTGACGACCTTATACTTAGATACAAGGCAACAACAATAGAGAGTGAGAGGGAGGAGATAAATATTCTACTTAATCAACGTTTCGTACACCTAAGACGTCATTGTGTTGAGTTCTTAGTGCGTAATAGCAAATCACTTGCTAGTGTTATGGTATTGTACCAAACATACCCTAATGGGCAGCATATTTTTGGCGGTGAGCATGACTATCTATTCTTTAATAAGGTAGCCGACTCACTAAAAACAGTCTACCCTACTTCGCCACACGTAAAACAGTTGGTAAATAGTATTGACGACTACAATCAGCGCACTTATAGATTGGCTAATTTAGTTAAAACTAGCAAGTCTATACCAGAGGTTAATCTTCCAGACATATATGGCAATAAGCAATCGTTGGCAGACTTAGTTGGAAAGAAAACAGTCCTACTAGTATTCTGGAGTGCATCTGATCCATCAAGCGCAATGATTAATAGAGAGCTTAAAGAGCTGTATAGTAAATATAAGAATCAGGATTTTGAAATATTCCAAGTATCTTTAGATTTAGATAAAACTTTATGGCTTGAGAGGGTTATTGAGACTAATCTACCGTGGATAAATGTTAGAGATGGTGCTGGGCCTACTCGTTCTGTGCCTGCGCTGACATATCAAGTTAAGGTGTTACCTTCTAACTTCTTAATCAATCTAGATGGTGTACCAGAGTATAAAAATTTATGGGGTAATCAGCTAGAGAGTAAAATAAAAGAGGTTCTAGAGTAATGAGACATCTGTTTATTTCAGATGTGCACTTAGGGGGCCACATTTCAAAGGAGAAAAACATAGAGGTTGAAGAGCGTCTAATAAAGTGGTTCGACACTGTTACTACTGAGGGTAGTAACAGTGTTGTTATATATCTACTTGGGGATATATTCGATTTTTGGTTTGAGTATAAACGCGTGGTACCTGCCTCTTACTCACGGATATTAAGTCGTTTAAAAGAGCTTACCTCACAAGGATATATCATCCATTTTTTCAAAGGTAATCACGATATGTGGCTACGTAACTATCTTGAAAAAGAGATAGGCTTAATCATACACCACAAAAGTGAAATCATTAATATAAATGGCGAAAATATTTTTGTAGGCCATGGGCATGATATATGTTTTAAGCGCACACTTACCACCCGTTTATTGTGGATATTTTTCACCAACAGGTTAATATTTAACTCTGCATCAACACTTATTCATCCTAACCTACTGGTTAAATTGGGATGGGCATGGAGCGGTAAGAGTAAGAAAGTAAAAAAGAATAAACCAATTTTCTACGAAGAGGATGCCTATATTACCAAATACATATACAGTAACCACTCTGAATACAGTAGTAATGGTGTTACGAAATATATATTTGGCCATTTTCATACGCCAACACTTTATGAACTAAAAAATAACGGCTCTCAGCTAATGATATTAAGTGATTGGAGTGATGATAAAATATATTATGGAGAGTATTGCAATGGCACCATAACGCTAATTGAATTCTAAAAAATATCCTTTTTCTTTTGATATAAGTATTTAAAGTATTATATTTGCAATCATCAATAATAACATAAACCCAATCCTCAATTTAGGGAGTAAAAATTAGCACAATTATGCAATATGTACTATTCTTCTACTCTCCATACTCTGGAGATAATCGCATATTACAATACCTTGATACTATAATAAATAAGTATCAAAGTAAGGATTATTCTATAATTCCTTATAGGGTTACTTCGCCCGAAATGGTGGATGAGATACTACACAACACAACTGTCAAACCACACCACATACTAATTGCAGGTGGTGATGGCACAGTGAATATGGTTGTCAATTGTATGATGAATGTAGGTTTCTATGCACCTATCGCCACCCTACCTGCAGGCACAGCAAATGATTTTGCACATGAGATGGGTTATCCCGCAAGTATTCCGCTCACCTGTGATATGATATTAGAGGGAAATATTATAGATATTGATTTAGGATTGGTAAATAATAGATACTTTATCAATGTGCTCAGTGCTGGTCTTTTCACCGATATTTCACAAAAAACACCAACTGCACTAAAAAATACATTTGGTAAGATGGCATACTATATGAGTTCGATACAAGACCTGCCTAACTTCAAGAAAATATCTATTTCTATTGATAGCAAAGAGATTCAGTATCGAGGTAAGGCTCTTATGTTTTTTGTATTTAACGGAAAAACAGCAGGAAATGTACGCTTAGCATATAACTCTGATTTGAGCGATGGCATGCTTGATGTGCTTATTGTTAAGGGGCGTAATCTTGTTGAGATAATAGATACAGCCTTTCACTTTCTATCTGGCAAAGAGGCCAAATACCCTAAAGGCATAGTATATTTCAAAGCAGACAATCTCTCTATAAGTTGTAAAGAGGATATTCATATAGATATAGATGGGGAGAAAGGTCCTTCGCTTCCTATTGAAATAAAGTGCATAAAAGGGGGCATAAAGGTAATAGCACCAAACTATAATAAGGTGTATAAAGATAGTAACGCCCGAGATTTTAACGATATAATGAAGTAACATAAAAAATAACCCAAACAATAACATGATAAGTAATTTAGCAGATATTCATCCTAATGCAAAAATAGGCGAGAATGTAGAGATAGAGCCATTTGCATATATTGAAGAGGATGTAGTAATTGGAGATGGAACAAAAATATTATCCCGAGCATCTATTATGAATGGTGCCCGTATAGGGAAAAACTGCACTATACATGGAGGTGCTGTTGTTTCAGGTATCCCTCAAGATTTAAAATTCAATAATGAGCACTCAACCGCTGTTATAGGTGATAATACAGTTATCCGCGAGTATGCAACAGTGAATAGAGGCACCGCAAGCAAGGGAACAACAATAGTTGGTAATAACTGCCTATTAAAAACATCGTCGCATGTGGGTCACGATGCAAAGATAGGTAATAATGTGGTGCTTGATAATAAAGTATCGGTAGCAGGCGAGGTGGTAATAGATGATTGGGCAAGATTGGGAGGTCATAGTGGTATCCATCAGTTTTGCATCATTGGCTCTCACACTACAATAGCCGACGGTGTTATTGTAACTAAGGATGTCCCACCATACGTCACAGCTGCTAACACGCCTGTCTCTTTTCAGGGTATCGACACATCAAAATTGAGACGTAGGGGTTTTGATAATGAGGTAATAAATATTATTGAGGAGACCTATAATATTCTATATTCATCAAATATGAATGTAAGTGAGGCTTGTCAATATATTGAGAATAATATAGAGCAATCCGAGCACACAACCAATATTATTGATTTTGTTAAAAGCTCTTCACGAGGAATAATTCCATAAAAAAAGGTATTCGATTTTAAAAATCGAATACCTTTTTTTAAGTAATGATGCCAAAAATGGTTGGTAGAATTTAAGATTTATCACTTATCTTTGCAGTGTAAAACCGAAGAGGAAACAAGCTCTGCTGGGGAGCAACTTGTCAGAAATAGGCTTTATGATTATACAGTAGAAAAGGAGTTCCGAGAGGTTCTCCTTTTCCTTTACTACTGGTAATCTTTATGTCTAATAAAACCCAAACTATCGTTTGCCCCTGAAATACACATACCACCTCAAAAAGTTTTTAAAGTGCTCTTTTGATAATCCACGATGAAAAGAAATATCCGATTTTAGATACGAAAAATAGCCCTCTAAACTGTTAGTCGTATTTGGTATTTTGGGATTATCTAGGTAATGAAACATTGATTGTAAAGTATTGTTGTCCGGTAAAAAAATCAAAAAACCTAGTAACTACCTATCCTACAATAA
>CAYJCU010000080.1:0-9781 GCA_964368765.1 uncultured Rikenellaceae bacterium | reverse complement strand
CTTTGCTGGGTCATTTTAATCCGTTTTTAGTGGGTCAATTTCAGCGAGTTTTCCAATTCTATATAAAATTCATTCGTAAAATTGGTAAGACATATAGATTTTAATATTTTCTTAATTTCAATTTAACAGCATGGTAATATAATAGTCATATTTTTGCACCATCAAAATTTACAAAAGAAAAAGAATGAAAATTAGATTTACAACATTATGCCTGCTTACGCTATTAAGCACTTCAACAGTTATTGCGCAGGTAAAAGATTACAAGAGGGTAAGTAATGACTCTATTCCAGCAGCTGCATACTTTGATAAGGGTAAGCTCACATTTAAATCAAACGATGGTGCATTCAAATTATCTTTCGATAATCGCGTTTATTTAGACGCTGCAGTCTACTCCCCATCACAGGATATATCGGTATTGGGTTCTGATCCAAACGGAGATATCGAGGATATGGGGTATAGTGGCTCTGAGGATGATGGACTATTTAAGTTTAGTAGTGGTATGACAGTTCGTCGTGCAAGATTTGGCATAAAAGCAACCTTATATGAGAAATATTTTGGAGAGCTTGATCTTGATTTCGCCTTTAATGAGGTTGAACTAAAAGATATGTTTATTGGATATAAATTCAGCGACAGACTTCAAATAAAGGTAGGTAACTTTAAAGAGCCACTTAGTATGGAGCGCTTGACTAGTTCACGCTATCTAACTGCAATGGAGCGTCCAATGGCTGTTCAGTCATTTGCTGGGGGTCGTAAATTAGGTATTGGGGCGACAGCTTGGGGCGAACATTGGTGGCTTTCAGGAGGTGTTTTCGGATCAGAAGTATCTATTCTGCAAAAAGAGCGCAACAGAGGAAGTGATGGTTGGGGCGTATCAGCACGTGCAGCATTCTCACCAATTGTTTCCAATGATTTCACTCTGCATATTGGAGGATATGGAAGTTATAGAACACCTGAGGCTTGGGGCTCTGACGAAAAACGTTGGGTTTACTTCGCAGCATTTCCAGAAAGCCGGGTGGATAATCGTAGATTTGTGCGAGCAAAAATCGGTAAGGATGGCGATGGGGGCTACGTTGACAACTACCAAGTCTATGGTATTGAATTGGCTCTAAAATATCGCAAATTATTGATATATGGAGAGTATATTGCTGTTCCTACGGCTCGCTACGACTTTGATGTTGAAGGAAATCGTTTCGAAATTGAAAATGCAAATTTTGGGGGATGGTATGCAACAGCATCTTATATGATTTTAGGCGAGCAGAAGCGCTACGCTAAGGAGGATGCTGAGTTTGCACCTGCAGGTTCACGCAATAAGAAAGGAAATTTGGAATTATCGGCTCGTATAAGTACAATCGACCTAAACGATGCATCGCAAAACGGTTATTGGGTACAAGGTGGTTCAGCAACTAGTTATACTGCTTCGTTGAGTTGGTCACCAGTAAATAATGTATTGCTTGCACTGAACTACATGTTTATGGATAATGACAAATATGCTGATGACAAGGGGGATATATTTGTTAAAGAGGGGAATTTATCTCTTCAAGATTCTCCTGATTGGCAAAATGGAATTGACTTTAGCACAATTCAGATACGTTTACTTTTATCATTCTAACAAACAATGAAACAACTTTTTTTTATACTAGTAACAGTATTAACAGTTTTGAGTTGTACAAAATGTGCAGTCGAGAACACCGCTATAACTACAACAGTTATCGGGGTTGAAAGCAGAAATAGCGTTACTGAATATGGAGATACAATACGTCTTGGTGGCTACGGCTCGGCAATAGCCTACAATTCAAAGACAAAATTATTCTATCTCTTAACAGATAGAGGTCCAAATACAGACTACGGGTCGGGCGAAGCTAAGTTATTTCCAATGCCTAACTTCTCACCTACTGTGGGTGAATTTAAATTAGTCGGTGATTCTCTGAAACTCATTCGCAATATAGAGTTAAAAGATAGTGAGGGACGCGCCATATTAGGTCTTCCAAATATGAAGGGAGATGGTGTGATAGGCGAAATTGCATATAATCCTAATGGGGAAAGAATTGAGGGTGATTATTTTGGTATTGACTCTGAGGGTTTAACTCTTGCTCCTGATGGCACTTTGTGGATTAGTGATGAGTATGCTCCATTTATTCTCAATTTTACAATGGATGGAGAGTTGCTTAGAACAATATCACCATCGAATGTCTTGCCAGAATACTTCGCAAAGCGTCGTCCAAATCGAGGTATGGAGGGTTTGACAATATCGACAGACGGTAAACGACTTTACGGTGTAATGCAATCTCCACTTTACTTACCAGACAGTCGCACGAAAGAAAATTCGAGAAATAATCGCATTATAGAAATTTCGCTAGAGAATGATAAAACTCGTGAATTTATCTATCAAATTGAAGACGAGAAGAAAATGGTGAGCGAGATTTTATATATCAGCGACACGCAGATGCTTGTTCTCGAAAGAGATGGTAAATTTCCCTATGGAGGCAATGGTTTTAAACGCATATACAAGATAGATTTAAGCGAGTCAACAGACGTTAGTGGTCTTGAAATTGAGATGCTCACTGACGAGCAGTTGCAAGCCAAAGGTATTATTCCTGCAAAGAAAGAGTTATACATTGATATTGTAAAAGAGATTCCTGACTACCCTCATGATAAAGCTGAAGGTATAGCATTTTTAGAAAACGGGGATTTAGCTATAATCAATGATGATGATTTTAGCATTGTTGACCAAAATAACACTTTTGTTCCAAAGTTACAACCTTCGGGCAAAGTTGATCATAGTACATTATATATTATAAAAAACATAAAAGAATAAAAATGAAAAAGAATTGGATTTATGCCACAATGGCAGTTGTATTTACATTAGTTTCGTGCGATAACGAGGATATATTTGAGGGAGGTGATAACTCAAACACTGGAAACAATGTACAAAATAGCACAGCACTATATATTAATGAGCTTGCTGCTTCAGATGATTTTGTTGAGATTTATAACGCTTCAGACGAAGCTATCAATATCGGTGGCTATCAAGTGAATGATGACGCATACAACTATGACGAATACTACAATTTTCCAGCAGGAACAATAATAGCTGCTAAAGGCTTTTATCACTTCGAAAAAGAGAAACTAGAAGAGCAAGGTTTATCTGTGTTTGGAATCAGTGGTGATGGTGACGCAGTTACACTTTTTGATACTGAAGGTAAGGTTGTAAGCCACGTTGAAATACCAGAAGAAGAGGGTGCTTCGTATGGTCGCATAACAGACGGCGGCAACGAATTTAAATGGTTTGCAACAGCTACAGCAGGTAGTTCAAACACTGGAAATGGCGGTAGTAACGAAGAGGGTAACAGCGATGTATCGTCGATAAAAGGTTTGTATATCAATGAGGTGCACCCTAATGGCACTCCAGAAGATTGGGTTGAGTTATTCAACAGCACAAACAACGAAATTGATTTGAGCAACTTCATCCTACACGATGCAAAAGGAGCAGAGGATGCAGATGCATATACTATACCTGCAGGAACAAAGATTGCAGCAGGAGGAGTATTGCTTCTAGATAAGTTTGCTTTCGGAATCAGTAAAAGCGGTGACGATGTTGTACTTCTTGATAGCGAGAAAAAAGTAGTAGATAAAGTAGCGGTTGCTGAGTATAGCGATGCCGACGAAACAGCAGGCAACAGCTACTCACGTCAAGGTGATGGAGCATCAACATGGGCATATTCTTCACCAACTATGGGTACCTCAAACGGTAAGATAGTTACAAGTGTAATAATAAATGAGGTCTATACTTATGGCGATGAGTCTTCAATCGAAATGCTTGATTGGATTGAGTTATACAATACTACTGATTCAGAGATTAATCTTGAAGGTATGAAACTTTGGGAAGGAGGCGGAGCTGAAGAGGCTTGGACAATACCTGCAGGTAAAAAAATAGCAGCTAAAGGTCGTCTTGTGATCACTTGTGACAAGGATGGTTTACTTAGTGATGCAGTGAATCACCCAGCTTGGGGATTGAGCAAGGGACCAGACGAGGTTGTAGTACTAGCAGATGCAGATAATAATATCATAGATGAGGTGTATATCCCAAGCCTTATCAAGGATGAAAGCTATGGTCGTTTGACAGATGGTGCAGCCTCGTGGGTAATATTCAAAAATGCAACTGAAGGGAGTGCCAATAGCGGAGCACAACGTCCTTCACACAATATCTCGTCTACAATATTTATCAATGAGGTTCTGCATGACAGCGACGATAGTGCAAGTGAAGAGTGGCGCAAGCGTGATTATATAGAGCTTTACAACGCAACTTCATCTCCCGTTGATTTGAGCGGCTATAAGATGTACGATGATAAGGGTGAGGATCTATTTACAATTCCTGCTGGAACAATAATAGCTGCTGGTGGCTTTGTGACATTTGAGGCTTTGGAAGATAAGAAATTGGGCGACGTTGCAGATGGTACACGTTTCGAATTTGGACTTGGTAAGAGTGGTGATTGGGTATACCTATATAACGCTGCAGGACGCACTGCTGATGATATTTACGCCAATCTTGTGGATATCGTAGAACTTCCTAGTTTCTCGGATACGTACGAAGATTTAGGCTATACATACGGTCGCACAACTGATGGAGCTGCAGATTTCTCAATCTTCACAGTAAATTCAAAAAATGCAAGTAATAACGGTAAAAGTGTAGTTGCAAAATAATTATGGTGGGTTTTAGGGTAGATATGACGTGCATAAATTCAATCCTCAGGTTCACCGGACACTACTAATATAGGGTAATTCGCAAAACTCTGTTTTGTGAATTACCCTAACGAGCGATAGCGAGCGAACACCGTTTAAGAGGTAGGTGTTCGGTTTTTGTTCACTTTTTTTCAGCGACAAGTAAACCGAATGCAATAAAAATATTTTTAATTTGCTGAGGTGTCGCAGTCGAAACAATATTTATATTGTAAAAAGTGTTAAATTTACATTAAAATCCGCAGGATTTTTAAGGGGTCGTTACCTCCATTTTAGTCCATTTGATTATAATAAAGGGTAATGAATAACTATTATTAGGTCGTAACTGATTGAAATACAGCTTTAATATAGTTTTGTGACTGCCCCTAATATAATAACACAAATTAATATGCACCTGCTGAGTATGTCATCTCATAAGAGTGCGTATATATTTCAAAAACAACCCCAAACGGATCCTCTACATAACACATTCTAAATGGCTTTTCGTTTGGATAATACTCACGAATAGGCATACGTTGCTTTCCGCCTGCAGCTACAATCTTCTCAATCAGCCCCTCAATATCTGGATCTTGCACCGAGAAGTGGAAAAGACCAGTTTTGAATGGATTAAACTCCGCCTTAGTATCTATACTCGTCGGAAATTCGAAAAGCTCAATACCAATTTTATCGGCAGTTGCAAGGTGAGCAATACGGAATGAACCCCAACCCTCACCAAACACATCTATACACATCTGCCCAATTGCAGTCTCGCTCTCCTCTTTAATCTCTGTTGGCTGCATAATCACATACCATCCCATAACCTCTTGGTAAAATTTCACCGCCTCATCTAAATTTGCTACCGTGATTCCAATGTGCGAAAACGCCTTTGGATAAACTTGTTCTCTCTTTTCCATAACTTTTTTTGATTTCTTACTCTGTGCTTTTATGGTTGTTATACCAAAAACGATACCTGAGAGTAGTAATGTCAATACTAAATACTTTTTCATATCTTTTTTTTTAATTTATTTGCAAAGTTCGGTATATATTATTACTTTTGCAAGTACTTACAAAATTGATATGTAGTAACAAAAATGTGTATTTTATGGAAAATCAATGCGATAGCAAAAAATATTTTTTCAATGGAGAGGAATATTATTGTTCATTAGCTCTGGCAATGGAGTTAATAGGGGGTAAATGGAAGAGTATGGCTCTATTCCATTTAAAGGATGGAGCGATGCGCTCTAACGAGTTACAGCGAACACTTCGAGGTATCACAAATCGTATGTTTACGCTTGCAGTTCGTGAGTTAGAGCAGTCTGGATTGGTAGAGCGCATCGTTCACCCTGTGGTGCCGCCTATGGTGGAGTATAAATTAACCCCACGAGGAGAGAGTGTTGTGCCGATAATATTACAATTGGCAAATTGGGGAATTGAAGTTTCAGAGTAAAGTTGTATTCTACTCAGAGAAGATAATTCTCTGTTTTGTTACCCTCTATTCTTACGCCTATATTCGCTTGGTGAGATACCCACATTTCTAACAAAGAATTGACGCAAAGTTGATTGGTCTGCAAACTCCATCGTCTCAGCTATCTGTTGAATAGATAGCGAGGTGGTGAGTAGCAGTTTCTTAATCGTCCCAATTACAAAGCTATCCAAAATTTGCTTTGGGCTTTGCTTCAATGATTTTTGAGTTATGTTATACAAATGACGTTGCGAAATACTCAGTTTATCGGTATAAAAAGAGATATTGTGCTCTTTAGCGTTGTGGAGGCTACAGAGATTAAAAAATCTGTCAATCGTACTACTAACATGCGAAGATTGAGGGTTGCCTTGATTCTCTTCTAAATCTATATGCAGAAGTAGTAGGTTATATAGAATTAATATATAATTTATCACAGCATGTAGAGCTAACTGTCTTTTCATCTGCATATTCTCTACTTTATACAATATGAGTAGATGCGAAAAGATACTATCTAACATAGTCAGCTCACTAACTTTACAGATTGATGGGTTACTGTGGTATATGACGCTCCAAATTTTATTGCTTAAAAATGGATCTAATTCTGCTGTAAGTGATGGGGTAATTTTACAACACACAATCTCTATATCGTCGCTCCACTCATTGAATTTGAGTGAGATTGTCTCGTAGGTAAGTATATGAGCACCAAACCCAAAATGAAAGCATTTACCATCTTTTTCAATTTCAGCACTCCCATGCGTACATTTATAGAATGACATATTGCCAAAGAAGTGACTACTACTCCCAAGGCGCTCACTATCTAAAACCTCAATATTATACCCTAAACTATCCATAATGGGGTAAAATTACTAATAATTCTTGAATTACACAATATTACACCATATTTAATAGCAATCAAGAACACAAAAGAGGCTAACTTTGCACTCAGATTTTTAATATTAAATTATGGGACAAGTAGCAACAAAGGATAATCGTGATAGTATCGATTGGGGAAAAACAGACATTAATAAATTATATTTAAAGATATTGATTCCAACCCTTTTGGGTATGGTGTCGATGGTTGTGGTGACAATTACAGATGGTTACTTCGTAGGCAGGTATGTGGGTAGTGATGCACTAGCAGCTGTTAATATTGCAGCTCCATTGTTTCTAGTCTCCACAGCCTTTGCTCTCATGTTTGGCGTGGGTAGCTCAGTAGTAGCATCAGTGCACATCTCTCAGGGTAAAATCAAGGCGGCAAATATCAATATAACACATGCTATTATTGTATCAGAGTTACTTTTTACGGCACTTTCTCTATTTGTATTTTTGAATTGTGAGCAGGTATCTATATGGTTGGGTGCTACCGAGAGGCTCTTGCAACTTGTTGAAACTTATGTACGAATAATAAGCCTATCTCTGATATTCTATATGATGCAAAATTTAGGTATGTTTCTCATTCGTCTCGATGGAGCACCCCGCTTTGCAATGATGTGTACGCTTATACCAGCTATTATTAACATTATAGCCGATTATCTATTGATTGCCGTACTGGGTATGGGCATTGAAGGAGCAGTGCTTGCCACAGCTGGTAGCTTTGTTGTAGGGGGGATAATGGCTCTTATATATCTTATATTCTTTTCAAAAATATTAAAACTGTATCGTTTAAAGCTATCTATAAAGAGTTTACTCCTCACAGCCCGAAACATTGGGTATATGGTTCGCTTGGGCTTTGCTGCATTTTTAGGCGAGGGGGCGATAGCTGTTATGATGTTTGTGGGCAATGGTATCTTTATGAACTATTATGGCGAAGATGGAGTTGCAGCATATAGTGTTGTGTGCTACTACTTCCCCATCATATTTATGATAAACAATGCCATTTCGCAGTCAGCACAACCAATCATAAGCTATAACTATGGCGCAGCACTTTCTAGGCGTGTGAAGCAGACATTTCGCTTAACATTAATCTACGCAGTTAGTTTTGCCGCTATAATAACTATCGGTGTTGCATTTTTTTCTGAGAATATGGTTTCGCTATTTTTGGATAGTAGTTACCCAGCTTATGCTATTGCAGCCGAAGGGTTACCATATTTCGCAATAGGGTACATATTTTTCGCTGTTAATATGATGTATATGGGCTATTTCCAATCGATTGAGGATTACAAAAGCGCAAACTATATCTCTATTTTAAGAGGTTATCTGTGGTTAATTATATGCTTTTATACCCTACCTACCTTGATTGGCGAAATAGGCGTGTGGCTCGCTGTGCCACTTGCTGAGGCAATTACATTTGTGATTCTTCTAGTTTGGTTAAAAGTTAGAAATAGCAAATAGAGGTCATTATAACCCTCAGGGTCATAGAAAACTAATTATTTTTTATTCACTCTATATATTCGTAATGAATCTGCAAATGGATATGCTATCTGAAAAATAGTGTCATTTGAAACAAATGAATATCTATACCTGATACTCTCTTTTCTATTAAACTCTCTAATAATTTTCCATCTCTTACCTCCATTATCACTAAAAAAGAGTGCTCCGTCTATATCATTACGACCAGGATATTGACTAATAAATGAGAATACATATTTGCCATCTTTAATTAGTGGTTTTGACATTATTGCACCTCCGAAAAAATGCCCCCAATCTATATCAGATATTTTTGTCAACTTTTCATCATCTATTTGATAATACTCTATTTTACCACCTTTTTTCGCTGTTGATAATAAACCGTCAGAGACATATAATGCAAATACAAAATATGGCAATGTGTATTTCATAATTTCTTTCATTTTAATATCGTAGCTATATATGTACGACTTAAATGATAGAAATTTACCTTTTTCATACTCTCCATCACCATAAAAATATACTTTATCATCATCATATGACACATAATCAGTGTTCTTTACACTTGGCAAATTATTAACCTTACTCCAAGTTGTGCCTCCATCTTGTGATTGATATAACCAACGCGATTTTGTTTTACCTTCAATTTCTACTTTAACAATAAACATATTTAACGAGTCTACAACATGAAAATTAGATATTTCACTATCAAGGGCATGAATATTATGCCAAGTTAAACCCATATCATTAGATTGAAAAATATTAGAATTAACTGATTCATCTATAGTGAATCTATTAGAGTAAATATTACTATAGAAATATAGTTTATTATTGTAATACTGAATACCAGTGGCATTTTCATCTACTAATGAGATAATTTGCCAAGTTTTACCTCCATTTGATGTTCGTTCAAATAGGTCTGCTTTATCACCATTACTCTTTAAGTGCGTTGCTGCAAATCCTAAATCAGGGGTAATAAATTCAACGTCTTGATAATGATGAGAAGAATTATAAGGGTATACTATTTCTTTTAATTCTACATCTATATTGTTGCATGAGCATAGAAAAATTGATGCAATAATAATATTTATAATGTAATTCATACCTCTATTCTTATAATAGCAGTTGTTGCTGCTGTTTAGTATACATACAAAATTATTGTTGTCCGGTAAAAAAAACAAAAAACCTAGTAACTACCTATCCACAATAAATTAGTTGTAATTTAAATTATAGGGGCTTACAAAAACAAAAATTTTG
>CAYJCU010000079.1:0-9796 GCA_964368765.1 uncultured Rikenellaceae bacterium | reverse complement strand
GGCACTCCTAGAAGTAAAAAAATCAAAATTTTTGTTTTTGCAAGCCCCTATAATTAAATTACAACTAATTTATTGCAGAATAGGCAGTTACTAGGTTTTTTTGATTTTTTTTACCGGACAACAATAATATTTTATAAAGCGAACGAGAGTGAGCGTTGTAAGGAGCTTAAAGCGACGAAACGTTTTTTTTTGCAAGGCTGAAAGCCTAGTTATTTTTTCAAAATAAGCATAATTTACAGAAAAATAAATCGGAGAAATTTATGTGCATCTTAAAAATATTTTTCGTGCGTTTACCTGACTGGATACCACTAATTTCATATAATTACTTCACTATCATATGTATTTTTTTTATAACCATTTTGCAACGTAACAAAAAATGTGTATCTTTGCTTTATAATAATTTATTTTATATTAAATATAAATTAAAATTAACAAAACTTAAATAAAATGAGAGAAAATTACGCTTTACAACTAAAAATATCGTTAAATAATATTAAACCTCTTATATGGAGACGTATAGTGGTTAATTCTGATATTGGACTTGAAGAACTGAGTGATTACATAGAAACAGTAATGCCATGGGGCGGCGGTCATCTGCACAAATTTTATAATAAGCACCAAACATATTTAGTACCCTATGATGATGACGATTTATCACCTGAGGAAGAGGAACAAATGGAGGCGTATGAGGATGCTATTCTAGAGGATATATTAACAGAGAAGGGTCAGCGTCTCCGTTATGTGTATGACTTTGGCGATGATTGGGTTCATGATATTGTTGTTGAGGCCATTCTACCTCAGTTAGAGTTTGGGTGCGATGTTAAATTTATTACGGGTAAGAATGCTGCCCCACCAGATGGTTGTGGCGGTATTGGGGGCTACGTACATCTCCGTGAGGTTATGTCTAACCCAAAACACCCCGAATATGAGGAGATGGTAGAGTGGTTAGAATTGGAGGATGGCAGAGATTTCGACCCAACCAATATGGGTTTCACTGCCGAAGAGTTTAATAAGATGCTAGAGGATGATTTTGGTGATGACGATTTTGATTGCATAAGTTCTAATATCATTGATATTGAGGGTGATGATTCTGATAAAGGTTGTATTCTGGGGGCAAAAAACACAGAAATGCTTCATTTTATGCTCGAGAATAATATGATTCCTCTTGAGGGGAAAAAGGAATTATTAAAAACTATTGAAGAGAATTATAATATAATTATAAGTAGAATGGAGAGAGAGTACGACAGAATTCGCAAACTACTTACAGAATAAACACCTGAGTAGACATATAACTAGTAGATAGCCCATAAAAAATGGGCACAAATAAATTTTCAAAAATAAATAGAGGAGAAATGGGACGTATATTACTATTAATAGTATCTATTGTATTTACGGTAAATATTTCGTTTGCACAGAAAGCGAAAATCAAGACATCAACAGGGAAATACTCATATCCCGTACCGTCTAGTATGAGTATAGATGAGGCAACTAAACGAGCAATAACCTATGCCAAGATAGATGCTATTAATAATGCTTTTGGTGGTGGAAGTGTCAATCAAAACAATATCACATTGACAACCAAAACAAATGAGACAGACAATATTAAGTTTGTGAGTCATGCAACAAGTAATCTAGCTGGAGATTGGATAGAGGATATTGATAAACCTAAAGTGGAGAGGGTTATACAAGATGGGCAGATATTTCTTATTGCAACTGTTAAAGGCAAGGTGCGTGAAGTTATACGAGCCAAGATAGATATTACAGCTAAGGTGTTGCGCCAAGATGCAACACTAGATTCAGAGAGTACAGAATTTCAGTCGGGCAACGATTTTTTTCTGTTTTTTAAATCTCCACAAGCAGGTTACCTAACAGTATATCTACTGGGTGAAGATGGTATTGTATATTGTTTATTACCATACCAAAATTCGCCTAATAGTGTAAAAAAGATAGAGAAAGATAGTGAGTATATCCTTTTTGATATTGAATCTGCTGAGGCTGATGAGGCTAATTTTGTTGATGAGTATAATTTTACGGTGGCAGGCGATAAGGATGAGGTAAATTATCTATATATCATCTTCTCGCCTAATAGTTTTGCTAAAGCTAGCGATAAATCGAAGGGAGAGTTGATACCTAGACAATTGACACTAGAGCAGTTTCAAGAGTGGTTAGCGGAGAATCGTAAGCACGACGATAAGTTGCAGGTAGTAGAAAAAGCTATCACAATAAAGGCTAAATAAGAAACTGTTTAAAATTTTCTCACGCAACTTACAGGGGCTCTTTAGATTTGCTTCTCACTTTTGCAAATATAACTAATAGTCCCGCTATAAGCTAGATTTGCAAAATCGACAATCAAAACCAAATAGCTATCTGTAAGTTAGGCGATAAAAATTTAAACAGTTTCTAAGTATTAAATAGAATAAATAAGATTATGAAAAGATTTTTATTATTAACAATGGTGTTTTGTTTAGCGGTTACAGGTTATTCCCAATCGCAAGTAGATGTAGATGTTAATATTCCAATTACGGGCTATGACAACAAAAACACATTTGTTGTTATTATTGCAAATGAGAATTATGAGAGCGAGTCTAAAGTAGATTTTGCCATTAATGATGGGCGTGTATTCAGAGAGTACTGTCTTAGAACGCTAGGTGTACCAACAAAAAATATTAAAATTGTTGAGGATGCTACCCTTGGTAATATGGTAGGTGCTATTGACTGGATTCAAAAAATTGGTTCGGTTTATAAGAGCAAAGCAAAACTAATATTTTTCTATTCAGGGCATGGAATACCTGACGACGCGACTGGTGCGGCTTATCTTCTGCCTATTGATTGCCATAACTCTAACACTATGGTTGCTTTTAGTCTCGAAAAACTGTATGAGATAATTGGCAAGACAGGTGCTGGTTCGGTAACCTATTTTATTGATGCCTGCTTTAGTGGTACAGAGCGCGAGGGGGCAATGATGACCTCGGCACGTGGTGTAGCCATAAAGGCTAAGAGCGGTCTTCCTAGCGGGAATAGTGTTCTATTTTCGGCTGCATCGGGCGACGAGACAGCTTTTGCATATAAAGAGAAGGGGCATGGTACATTTACATATTTCTTATTAAAAAAACTACAAGAGACTAAAGGCGATATAAGCTATGGAGAGTTAGCCGACTATATCAAGCAGAGTGTTATGGAGTTATCTGTTATCTCTAATCCTAAGATGCAGACCCCTAATACAGTGCCTAGTGGCGCAGCTAAAGCGTGGCGTGATTATAGCATTGTGGATAATTCAACCCCTAAGCATAAAGTTAAGCCTAATTTTGAGTCTTTTACTCTAAATTCTAAACCTAAAAATGATACAAATGTAGCGGTTGCGCAAAGATCAGAGAAACCTACAACCACAGCTACTAAACCAACAACGGTAAAGCCAACAACTACTAAACCAACAGAAAATAAGTATAATCCTACGACAACTGGCAATAAATCGACATCAGATAATTTACCAACGGGTACATTTGATTATGATGATGGTACCTATGTAGGACAACATAAGAGCGGTATTCTCCATGGTAAAGGAGTATATACTTGGAAAAATGGCGAAAAATATGACGGTGAATATGTTAATGGAGACAAAACAGGTAAAGGAGTATATTTGTGGGCAAATGGCGACATATATGAAGGTGAATATTTAAATAACAGTAGATCGGGTAAAGGTGTGTTTACATGGGCAGATGGCACAAGATACGAGGGTGATTTCGTTAATGGAAAAAGAACAGGTAAAGGAATATATACATGGACAAGTGGCACAAGATACGAGGGCGATTTCGTTGATGGAGAAAGAACAGGTAAAGGTTTATATACTTGGGCAAGTGGCGCAAAATACGAGGGCGATTTCGTTGATGGAGAAAGAACAGGTAAGGGTGTGTATACTTGGGCAAGTGGCACAAAATATGAGGGCGATTTCGTTGATGGAGAAAGTACAGGTAAAGGAGTATTATATTGGAATAATGGAGATAGATACGAGGGGAGTTTCAAAAAGGATAAACAAGATGGCGAAGGTGTCTATTATTGGCAAGATGGGCGTAAATTTGTTGGAACTTTCTCTAGAGATAAACCAGATAAAGGCATTTATTATGACAGTAATGGCGAAATAGTATCAAAACAGGTTGGTAGCAAATGGTAAACAAATCATAGTAACCTGAAATTTGTTTTTCGGTCAATAATAAAACTACTAATGCGAATTAAGGTTTGAAAATATCGTTGGATTTTGGGAGCGCAAAGCGACCGTTAGGTTGCTCGAAACCGATTTTAAGGGGCGGTTTCGGTTTTTTGCAAGGCTTTAGCCGAGCTTTTTTCTAAAAAAAGCGTAAACAATAGCCAATAATGCCATATCCAAACAACTTTTAAGCTTCAATTCGGTTAAATTATCCAATTTAGGTCAGGTAAAACACAAACCATAATTGGCATTACTAATTCAAAATAAATAATATGAAGAGACTATTGATTATAGCAGCTCTGTTACTCACATCAGGCGTATGTTACTCTCAATCGAACGATGATATTCGCAAGAAATTTGAGGAGAATAAAAAAAATATGCAAGATGATTTTAAAGCTACGGCAGATAAATTCTCTCGTGAATTTGATGAGTATCAGAAAAAAATTGTTGCAGAGTATAATAACTATGTAAAGAAAATTGAGGGCAAATGGGGCAAAGAGAATGCCACTATGAGCGACCGTGATAAGTGGGTTGAGTATAGTAGTGGCGATAACACTCGTAGCGTTGTAGATTTCAAAGAGGGGGTAGCAAAGGTGCAAACTGTGCTATCTGATGAAGAGCTTGCTGATATAGAGCTGGTTGCTAAGAGACTGCAAGAGGGTGTTAATAAATTACTTAGCACTAAAGGACAGAGTGTAGATTATGACTCTAAATATATTCCCAAAACACCGCTAGCAAAAAATCCAATAATGAATGATATGCTAGCGGTGGTTACCGAAAAAAGGGACAATAAGCCTCAGGCAACAACGGTGAACAAAGAACAGTATGCGGTTAAACCCAAAGTAAAGAACAATAAATCGGCGGCAAAGGGCGAAGCAAAGAGTGTTAAGTATGGCGCAATGAGTGCTCCGCCAAAGAGTGAGGGTATTAAAAATAGTGATAAGAGTGATGGTAATGATGAGGCAGTGAAGGCGATTATCAAAGAGGGAAAACCAACTATCACCCAATCAGTGACTGGAGATGGTAAAAAGGTGAATATAGTTACTATTGAGACACCTCTTGTTAAAAATCATCTATCTGTTAGTGCACAGCGTTATCATGAAGCTGTTACAAAGAATGCTAAGCGTTTCGGGGTAGATGCAACTCTTATATTTGGCGTTATGGAGCAGGAGTCTCATTTTAATCCTAAGGCAAAATCATATATACCTGCCTATGGATTGATGCAGATAGTGCCTAAGTATGCTGGTCGTGATGCATATAAATATATATATAAGGAGGATAAATTACTCACTCAGGATTATCTATTCACACCAGATAAAAATATTGAAATTGGTGTGGCATATCTAAAGATTCTACACGACAGATATTTTAAAAAGATAACAGATGCTAAGTGTAGAGAGCTGTGTATGATAGCTGCCTACAATACAGGTGCTGGAAATGTTAGTCGTGCTTTCACTGGTAATACCAATATTTATAAGGCGATACCTGAGATAAACAAACTAAACTACGAGCAACTTTATAACCATCTCAAAAGTAAATTACCATATAAAGAGACTCAGGATTATATTGTTAAGGTGACAACAAAGAGAGAGAAGTATAAACAATAATAAGCCATTTAAAAGGCAACTAATTAAACAAAAAATTAAAAGTTATGAAAAGAGTATTATTACTTATGGTTGCAGTTATGTTTACTGCACCTATTTTTGCTCAGACAGAAACAGTATCAGAGAAAGAGAGAGCAGCAATTAGAAAGATGACTAAAGAGCAGGTAAAATCTAAGGCAGACAAGACAGCAACAAAAGAGGCTAAGAAATTAGAGAAAGAGGGATGGCGTGCTCCTGCTGGCGATTTACCAATTGCTAAGCAGTTAGACAGATCATATAATATGGCATACGAGATTAACGAGAATGGCGAGCCTAAGTATATTATGGCAACAACTATATCAGTTGGACAGACACAGATAGCTACAAAGACGCAAGCTGAAGAGGCTGCAAAGCAGAGTATCGCATCGAGAATTAACTCAGAGGTAGCTGGCTTAGTGAAGAATATGATTTCGAATAATCAATTAAATTCAGAGGAGGGCAAGAGTGTTACTGAGACCATTACATCAAGCCAGAGTCTTATTTCTGCTAGGTTAGGACGCATTATTACTGTTGTTTCGTTATACCGTCATCTAGAGAATAAAAATGTTGAGGTGCAGGTTAGATGCGCTTGTAACTATGATGAGGTTATTAAAAATACTCTAAATACGGTTACTGAGGAGTTAAGAAAAGACAGCAAGGAGCTAGCAGACAAGCTAGAGAAAATATTAGCACGATAATTAGAGTAATTCTCAAAATTAGGTTTTGAAAATCATCCAAGTTAGGGCATATTTCCAAAAATTAGTTATAATTTAAATTCTAGGGGCTAACAAAAACAAAATTTTGTTTTTGTTAGCCCCTAAAAGTACCGATTTCCCAAAAATTGGATTTAGGTGCGTTATAGGTGCCCTAAAACATACCAGCGGAGTACGAATTATCGAAGATGATTTGTAAATATTATTTATTTCACGCTGCTAACTTAAAAATAGAGAAGTAACACCATTACATCTATATTTTTATTTTATTTAAATAGGATAAAATACACGCCGGAATAGCCTCCTTATCCAACTTAACTTTTTAATATGTACATATGTTTTTTTCTTGTAATTTAAATAATCTTTTTTGCATACAAAATATGTTACACCTTCTTTACCATCATCAATAATCAACGGAGCTATTCCCCCATGAAAAGTAATGTCATCAACTATTAATGTAGAATCAATGCAGTCATATTGCAACAAAACAGATGCCACCTCTTTTGTGAATGGAGCATTCGGATCTGTCCAATAAAAAAGTTTGCCCTCATGAATAACATAGTGCGTTGGCATATGATCATTAATACTACCGATAGTGTCTACTATGCGAGGAAATTTTTTATTTACAGCTCCAGAAATGTCAATTGAAAAAATTTCATCATAACTATAGCCAGGCTGATAATATCCTTCAAATATAACAAATACACTATCCTTCTCAAACAACTTCGAGGTATGTGCAAAATCAATGATTACATTTTCTATCGCTGTATTTAAATCTCCTGTCGATGACAGTCTCGTTTTCCAAGATGTGGCACATCCACTTATAAAAAATGCACATACCAAAATTTTTATTATATTCTGTTTCATGCGTATATAAATATTTAGTAATTTAATATATGAAAATTGTCCTATATTTTTATATTCAATTAAAAATCTCTCGTATAATCAATCCTTTCAATTTCATTATCATCAAGTATCCATTGTATAAATTCATTCTCCTGAGAATGAATCGGTGCAAAAATTACAATTAGAGCTATATTGACTGATAAAAATAGTGATAGAATTATTTTTTTAAATTTCTCATACGTCTATAATTTATTTTTCATTTATCGCATATAATTCGACATTATTTTATATAAATATTAGGTTGAGGCTAGCTTACCTGAAATAAATCTCATATTTCGCTCACTCAGACAGCATATTTGAGAGCGAAAAGATGCTCTCCAATTTGTTCACGTTCGGAAATGTGAATAAATTCCACATTTCGCTCACTTAACCACAAATTTAATGCATTATATTGTAAATTCAAATCTTTTCGGGCATCTTTTGTCATATTTCCGTTAGAATCGTAGGTGTAGCTATATGTAGACATTGATCTTCGTTTGAATATATCATTACTAAACCATTACAGACATCGTTGACTTTACCGACGAGCACGACAACGACACAATAACAGAGCAAATTAACCTAAACTATGACCGCATAAAAGACGAGGTAAAACAAATTGTAGCTTCTGAACTCTCTCGACTAAATAATTAATTATTCCATGGTATTTGCTAAGCAATTTATATATGTTAAAGTATCTAAAAAAATAGCGAGTCGTGATGACTCGCTATTTAAGGTATAATTAATATTATCATATTGCTTTATATAGCCTTATATTCACGCGCTAACAATATTCATAGTTATACAGAAGAGGCAATAACCAGTATGAAACTATATGTAAGAATACCACTATCAATATAGAATATAGTAGCCATAGCCACTTTTTTGATAGGTGTGGTACTGCGTATGAAGTAAGCCCTCGTTTGTTATATAGTAACAATACCAAAGCAAATATTGAAAACCCGTTAAAAATCATTATAATAGTACCGAAAGGACCTGAAAAAAATGATGTGCAGAACAGTACTAATTTAGCAACAATTCCCAATAGCCACGTGCATAAAAAGAATCTACTATATGAATTCTTTTGTAAGGCTAACACACATCCAATTATCCCATATATGTATATAATATTATCGGATAGAGATACAAACGGGGTTTTATATATAAACATCGGCAAAGTTCTTGAATCCATATATCTAGCTAGAGAATCAGTAGATATATATAATATACTATAAATTGCTAGTATATATAATACTATGTGTATTATTCTATTATTCATATATTTTATCGCTATATTTAAAGTTAAAATTCCCTTTATTATCTAATTTCATTAAAGTATATGTTTGATATGGTTTATCTCCTCGCATATAGACATTCATATACACGTATAAACCCAAATCCTGATCATTAATAAGAGGTGCTAAACCTATTAACCTGTCATTATCACTAGAAAACACACATGGCACAAAATCTTTTTGACCTGTATATTTATTTCTCAGTGGCAACTCATTAAAACTTTCTCTTAAATAGTTAGTAAAACCGACTGCTTCCTGTTCAATACTTCTACGGTATTTATCTACAAAGCTATTGAAACTCATGTATTTATATGTTTTATTAAACATCTCATGCCGATTGTAAGGATGTTGCATCATCGTGCCTACCACCAAATGGATAATAGCTGTTTTGTGCTAGTAATGTGCCGTCTTGGTTGAAAACCGCTCTAACACTACCCAAATGGTCGGTTAAGTGATAGTTTACATCAATGCACGACGTGGTTTTTTGAATACGTCCATCACTAAAACCCACACTTTCCCACGTAGAAGTATTGCCACTTCTGCTATATATCAATGAACCACGATAGTAATAGCCATTACCACTGCTGTCTATGACTCCTAGCTTTGTACCGTCTGCTGTATAATAGTATTTTGCCATAAGGGTTCCTGTGTTATTTGATACCTCTGACAACAAATGTGAGAGCAAAAAGATGCTCTCCAATTTGTTCACGTTCTGAAATATGAATAAATTTCACATTTCGCTCACTTAACCACAAATTTAATGCATTATATTGTAAATTCAAATTTTTTCGGGCATCTTTTGTCATATTTCCGTTAAAATCGTACTCGTATGTACCTGAAACACCCGATAAACTCTCTAGTTTATTACCATCGTACGTATATTGAAAACTATTTGCAAGAGTACCATTACTATTACGGTTTAAGCAGCCATAAAATAATGAGATTAATCACATATAGAAAGAGGTCGCTATTTTGCGACCTCTTGATAAAGATATTTATAAAGAGAAAATTATAAAACATCAAAGGAATTAGTAAGGTTTAACTTGATAAATATTGCTATTAAATTATTGTCATTATCAA
>CAYJCU010000078.1:0-9813 GCA_964368765.1 uncultured Rikenellaceae bacterium | reverse complement strand
TCAACCACGAGACCGCCCAAAGGGTGCGTAACGTGAAGGCTCACCACTTTGATAGAGATAAATTTGTGGAGGCTCTAAAGCGTGAGAATATCGATGTTGTGTTTCGAGAGAGCGATACGGGGCGTATCTACGGCACAACCTTTATCGACCACAACAACCAATGTGTGTTCAACGGCTCTCGAATGGGTAAGGAGTTCACGGCAAATGCTTTTGAGGAGCATTTCAGCGGTGCAGCGCAGCAGACTCAACAAACGGAGCAAGCCAACGAACAGTCGCAATACCATCACCACTCCGAGCAGGGCGATGTGGATTTAGGTGGCTTGTTCGACATACCAAGCTCAGGCGGAGACGACCCCGAAGAGGAGGCGTTTAGAAAACGTATGCAGCGCAAAAAACGCAAAGGAAGAAAAATGTAAACAATTAAAATTTAAGACAAGATGAATCAAGAGGATGACTTGAGGGCGTTAGCCAAGATTATGGATTTCCTGCGAGCAGTGAGTATCCTATTTGTAATAATGAATATTTATTGGTTTTGCTATGAAGCGATTGCCCTGTGGAATATCAATATAGGTGTGGTGGATAAGATCTTTATGAACTTCAACCGCACCGCAGGACTTTTCGAGAGCACACTCTGGACTAAGGGTGCAGCAGTGCTACTGTTGGCACTCTCGTGTTTGGGTATTCGAGGAGTAGCCGATGAGAAGATAACGTGGACTAAGGTGTGGACGCTGATGGGCGTTGGTGCTGTATTCTTTTTTCTGAATTGGTGGATACTCGCTCTACCTCTTCCTGTCGAGGCAAACACGGCACTCTATATCTTTGCTATGTCGGTGGGATATACTTGCCTGCTGATGTCGGGACTCTATATGAGCCGACTTCTCAATGTGGACTTAATGGAAGACCCTTTTAATGAGGAGAATGAGTCATTTCTGCAGGAGACCAAACTTATGGAGAACGAGTACTCGGTAAACCTCCCGACACGCTTCTACTACAAAAAGAAATGGAACGATGGTTGGATAAATGTGGTGAACCCTTTCCGTGCATCTATCGTGTTGGGTACGCCAGGTAGTGGTAAGTCCTATGCTATTGTGAACAACTACATCAAGCAGCAGATTGAAAAGGGATTTTCGATGTATGTGTATGATTTTAAGTTCGATGACCTCTCGACAATCGCATATAACCACCTGCTCCAACACCAAGATGCTTACGAGATAAAGCCAAAGTTTTACGTGATAAACTTCGATGATCCAAGGCGTTCACATAGGTGTAATCCTATCAATCCAGCGTTTATGACAGATATATCGGATGCCTACGAAAGTGCATATACGATAATGTTAAATTTGAATAAAACGTGGATCCAAAAGCAGGGTGACTTCTTCGTTGAATCGCCTATAATCCTGCTTGCGGCTATTATATGGTATCTCAAGTTGTTTGAAGACGGCAAGTACTGCACATTCCCTCACGCCATCGAGTTGCTGAACAAGAAATACACGGATATTTTCCCCATATTGACCTCATACAGAGAGCTTGAAAACTACCTTTCGCCCTTTATGGATGCGTGGGAAGGCGGAGCGCAAGATCAGCTCCAAGGGCAGATAGCATCGGCAAAAATCCCACTTTCTCGTATGATTTCACCACAACTGTATTGGGTTATGAGTGGCGATGATTTTACTCTCGACATCAACAATCCCGAAGAGCCAAAAATCCTATGTGTGGGCAATAATCCTGACCGCCAAAACATCTACTCGGCAGCTCTCGGATTGTATAACTCCCGTATCGTAAAACTGATAAACAAGAAAGGCAAGCTAAAGAGTGCGGTAATCATAGACGAGCTACCAACCATCTACTTTAGAGGGCTTGATAACCTCATAGCAACGGCACGTAGTAATAAGGTGGCAGTCTGCTTAGGTTTCCAAGACTTCTCGCAGCTCAAGCGTGATTATGGCGATAAGGAGGCAGCAGTTGTAATGAATACAGTCGGCAATATCTTCAGCGGTCAAGTGGTAGGTGACACCGCCAAGAACCTCTCTGAGCGTTTCGGCAAGGTGCTACAAAAACGCCAGTCGCTCACCATCAACCGCAACGACAAATCCACCCAAATATCTACGCAAATGGACTCACTAATACCTCAAAGCAAGATTTCAACTCTTACCCAAGGTATGTTTGTAGGCTCGATTTCGGACAACTTCGGCGAGCGAATCGACCAAAAGATTTTCCACTGCGAGATTGTGGTAGACAGCGATAAGGTCTCAGCCGAAACCGCCAAGTACCAACCAATCCCTGCCATCATCAACTTCACGGACGAAAACGGCAACGACACGATGACCGAACAAATCGGTCTCAACTACGACCGCATCAAGGAGGATGTAGCAAATATTGTCGCCACTGAATTGGAGCGGATAAAGAATGATCCAGAGTTACAGCATTTGATAAAGTAAATATAATACAGCAATGGCTCTCGGAGGTTAATCGGAGAGCCATTTTTATCTTTCATTTCAGAAAAGTTGTCTATTATTCTACAATGCTGGCATCTGTATATGCGACTATACCGCTCTCAATTCCACACATTATAACCACGGTGGCGTCCTCCATCTCTAAGGCATTGCCATAGTAGCCGTTGTTATTACTCAAGCCGTAGGTAGCATATCGCTGTTGTAGGTGTTTTATAACACTTGACATCTGGTATATAGTAAAATATGAGGCACAAATTATAACCTTTCCGCTGTCATCATAGCTAAATGCAACTTCATCTTCTGGCAAATACGCCGATAGAGGCTCGTAATAATAGGTGCTCTTACTTACTCGCTTAGCTGTGCCGTATAGCTCTTCTATTTGGCTTTTAGTCCAACCCATATATATAATCATATCAACATAGTATGTGTATGATGGGCTGACATTGATATTGCACTCATAGGTGGTATTGCCCGACTTGATTGTAGCCTTTGTTTGACCTGCATAGTTACCAACGATGGTATTATTCACAACCTCTGCATTAAATTCATTTGGAGGCAAAATGACCTCCACCGTATTACTCGCAAATGTGTATTCTCCACCATCGGAGTCAATCTCTATTTCGATTGTTTCGGTCAAGAAAATATCATCATCGTTTTTTTCGCAGCTAACAAAAACGACCCCAGCAACAATGGCAATAGCCATATTTAGTATTAGTTTTCTCATCACTATTTCTCTTTATGTATTAGACTTATGATTACACCAATCTGATCCTCTGGTGTCTCTTCTGGAGATATTCGATTGATACGAACGTCAAAGATGTCGGAATACCCAGCCTCGCACAGCTTAGATATAGCATCGTTAGTGGTTCGAGGCACAAAACCAAGTTTGTACTCACCATAATAGAGAGCGACCGCCTTAGGGTCATACTTGTTGTGCTCTTCACGCTCAAGGCGCAACTCTGTTCCAATCTTTAGTTCACCAAACACTATCGCCCCGTCCCAATATGAGAACCCTGCGATGTCGAAATTTGCAAAATGTCTTCGTTTCATAATTTATATTCTTTTGATTATGATACAAAGGTATTTCGACTATGTGCACTCTATCTGCATAGACAATAACTATAATCGTCAATATAATAACCAACTAAAAATCATGTCGATGGTTATATGATAAGGTAAATTATGATAATACTAATTTTAGCTTTGCATATTTTAACATTAATTTCTTCTCTCCAAAATTTTCAAATTTAACAGTCACCATTCTTCCCTCATGAGTATTTGTCGTTTTTGTAACTATTCCTTTTTTAAATCTTGGGTGAAAAACCGTATCCCCTACATTGGCAATTTGAATGACATCTTCAGATAATATCAATAGTGGTTTATTTATTATAGAGCCTCCTGTTGTAGTTTCTTTAACGTTTTTTGAAACAAGATCATCAATAAAAATTTTTATTGATGATCTTGTTTCAAATTTGGTTTCTAAATATTTACCATCACAACCTGTTGTGTACCAATAGTGTTTCCCATCTTCATTACGACCATCAAGAATAGTATATTTTTTATAACTCCTGAGATTGGCACAGCTATTAATTTTTGCAACGATTTCCATCTTACTGTCGAATAAAAGGCCATTATTGCCATAACGTTTAGACTGTCCAATGAAAAAATTCTCTGTATCTTTTAGTTTTATGAATCCATCAAAAATAAATGGACATACTATTTCATTCTTTTTATTAGTTAATCCGTAGTAGTTTTTATATTTTTGAATAAAGTAATTGCCATTAAACAGTAATCCTTTACTTCTTTTATGTGATAAATATTTAATAATGCCAAAATTATGAGTTACTAAATCATAATTATTCCCATGTAGTGCATTAAAAAAGAAAGTTTTCTTTCCTTGACCATTTTCCGCCTCAACAAACTCGATTTGTTCATAAATGTAATCTATTGCTACGATATCACCTCGCTTAACAATTCCAATTTTATTGCGTTTATTCACCACGAAGAATTCATTATCGTTGTAATTTAATTCTATATGATCATATTGAGGTGAAAGGATAGTTTCCCCAGTTATCACATTAACCAAGCCGTAAAATTTTCCTATTTTTACTATTGAGCGTCCAAAGATGTCCGCAAGTTTTATCTCATCATATTTGCAAGGTATACTTATTTCTTTTTTAAAATCATTGTATATCCCCATTTTATTATTATACGAAATTAATTTATATGAGTGACAAACGAAATTACAACAAAATGGATATTTTGATTTATCATAATTAGTCCTGATTTGTTCATCGATATCTAACACTACATATTCATCTGTAGTGTTATTAATTATATTGTCTATTTGAAATAAATCATTTTCGTCATTTAAATCAAAACTTGAGTTAAAGATTGAGATTGCGATTTTTGCATCTGTAGGTATGTATAATATTGGAAAATCCTCTATGTTATTAAACTCTTTTATATATTCATTTCCTTCTTGGGTTGAAAATACCATATCAATACTCTCATCTCCTTCAATCCAATTAACCTCTCTTCTTTCTCCTGTCGAGTTACTTTCTACTACTTCTGGCTCAGAAGCTCCCTGCTTACCTTCGAAATGGCGTCTCCATTGACGGTTAGCAGATGGTAATCCGAAACGATTATATAATCCAACATTATCAAGAAATATCGAACGTTCCTTACCCTCGAATATTCGCAACCCTCTACCTACTTGTTGCAGATACATAGATAAAGATTTGGTTGGTCGAGCCAACTGAACGAACTCTATATCTGGACAGTCAAAGCCTTCACTAAAGATATTAACATTACATAGCACATCAAAGAGACCTTTTTTAAAATCCGCAATAATCTGTCTTCTATCCTCTTTTGGGGTCTTACTATCTATGGCTTTTGCTGGTATATTATTTAGATTAAACTGTTCGCACACATGATTATTATGCTGCTGATTAATAGTATAAACTATTCCTTTTTTACCTTTTGCATATGTTAAATAAGTATCAACTATTTTTGCTCTAATGTGGTCTTTGTCAAGAGTCGCCGCCATATCGCTTTCAAGATAATCCCCATCAAAACCTAATTTAATATTTTCTATATCTTTTTGTACTTTAGAAGATGGCTTAATTGAATAATAGTCGTAATCACATAACCATTTATTTTCAATATATTTAGATACTGGTTCTGAGATTATAATATGTTCATACTCTTCTTTAAAACCCACTCCACTCATTCTATAAGGTGTTGCAGTGACTCCCAGCACCTTAGCATTGGGGTAAGTTTTTAATATTCTCTTATAACTATCTGCTGTAGTGTGGTGAGCTTCGTCAATAACAATAATATCAAAATTTTTATCTGCCCATCTATCCAATCGTCGATTTAATGTTGGAACAGAACCAACCTGCAAGGGCCAATCTTTACGTTCGTCATTATTAGCCATAATAATACCGTGCGCAAGATTATATTTCAATCCTAAAGTATTACTAATCTGCTCAATTAGCTCTACCCTATGAGCTAAAAATAGTATTTTTACAGCACACTTATTCTCTGCTCCCCAATAGTGCAGATCTTTAGCAAGCGAAACAAATAAGCGCGTTTTGCCTGTACCCGTAGGCATTTGAAGCATTACGCTATTATATTTCTGCCATGCTTTATATATATTCTCTTTGTTATGTTGCTGATAATCTCTTAAATTAATATCAACGTTTGGTTTAAAGCAAAAAAAATCTATTTTATGAGAACTCATACACTTAATTTTTTAGATTGTTTTTATCTTCGTAATCAAGCAACACGATATTACTCTTAATAATTTCAAGTGAATGCTCAACGGCAATTACTGCATTAAAAATATATGTACTGATTTTACCATACTGTAGTGATACTACAGTATGATTACGTCCTGCATGTGTATAATGTTCATATTGTGATAAATATCTGTAAATTTGGTACATATTAGATAAATCATATAGAATTTTATCTGTCTTGAACTCTCCTTGCATTTCTATATAATCACACATATATTCTGATTTCAATGATTCACCATTCATATTTGATCTAAAATTCTTTCGACTTTTAACCACCCATTTTTCACCAACTTTAGAGTCTAAAAATTTCTCAAAATATGAAAATAATTCATCATATGATTCTTGAACTGAAATATTAGGTGAATATGAGACTTTTCGATTATTTATCTTATTTGCAAATATTATATCTTTCTCATGTGTCTTTGCAAGGTAATTAACATAGTCAACATCTAAAACATCAACTTCTTCGTTAAAGTTAGAATGAACAGTTAAATATACACCTAAGATAGAATCGGACAAAACCCCTCTTAATATTAAGATAATCGGGAACATAAAATAATTACTCCCTTCATTATATAGTTTAATGAGTTCTCGTAAACCTACCATATTTGCGTATATTCGTTGTATTAAATCCATCATTAATAGCTCTTTCTTTTCATACCCTTGCACGCTATCACGTTTCAATTGAAATTTATTACCCAAATCATTTAGTTCATAACATATTCTGTTTATATTTTCTTGTATTTCTTTCATCATACAATGATATATATTAGTTAATCTATTTACACATAAATGCAAAATTAGTTATAAAGGGATAATTCTCCAAATATAAAGCAATACTTTCGTTATTGGGTATCATTTTCATTGTAACGGGCAAAGATAAATAGGGAGATACCCAAAACCTAATTTTTCAATCAGGGGATTCAATACTCGATCTAAAAATCGGTTGAATTTTCTGATTTTTTTATTTTTTAGAGGTTGATTTTTCGTGATTTTTGGGGACTAGTTTGCCAATAGGCAAGTTTTCCTAAAGTATGGATATAATGATCTAGTTCGAGAGCGATTCGAACTGTAAATTTGTCTATTTACTAGATTAATTCAGGCTGCTTTTCTGGACTCTTTTTGCTCTAACATCAACCTGTTGGCTAACCTAGAAAAATTGGCAGCGTGTATCCCGAACAATATCCATAAGACCTCATTATTTTTTGTCCTAGCTTTTACTTTCGAGAGTGAGAAACAATTTTTCTCGACACCAAAGCTACCCTCTAGCGTAGTACTTCGCAAGATGTTTAAGTCTCTCCTTATTCCTCTGACAACGTCATCATTTTTCGGTCGTCTACCTTTAGGCACAAAGTTCGTAATGATGTTATTAGCCTTACAGTAGGAGCGGTTGGAATTGGTTGCATAGATCGCGTCCCCAGCGAAAAATCTTGTCTTTGTGTGGAATAGCATCTTATGTAACAACACACACTGTGGAACACGAATACCCTCGTGAAAAGCATTGAAATCTAACTTCTCAATAAAGTTGAAGCCTCCAACTTGTATGCTATTTACCTTTGCACCAAACTCAACCTCTTTTACCTCCTTACCTCTAACTATTGGGCGTATGTATGGCTTGTGAATACTCACTATTCTATTACTGACCTTCTCTCCCACAAAGAGACTCTGCTGTTGCTTCAAAACACTCTTTGTAACGTTGTATTTCTTTGCGTCTTTGGGATTTAGGCTACATTCGTATTTATTCATTAACTCCTTGATAAGACCCAGTAATTTATCTAAGAGACTCAACAAACGGATAGTTATTTTCCTCTTTTGCTTGTGACTCTTTTTGCGCTTTCTTGCAAACACATCATACGCTCTTTTTACATCTACATACTTAGTACGTGGCATACGATTAGCATGAGTCTCTCGTATATCTTTTATAACAGAGAAAGCCCACTCGACACCCTCCATCAACAACTTTTGATTTGTCGGAAATCGAAGATAACTCTCATAGCAAGTAGCATCTGATACAACTGTCTTTAGATCGTTAGAGGAGATGTGTGGCTTCAGTGCGCTTGCTATTATTTTTTGAAACTTATCTATGTCGATACGCTTCGCAAGCTTCGTTCTTATACGACTTGCAATTTTCAAATCCTCGATGGGCGAATCTGGTGATATGTAAATATTACAGAAAAACTGATAGTGAATATCGGTATTCAGTCGGCTAACCAACTCTGCATCGCTTAGACCTGTCATCGACTTCAAAAACATCAAACAGATTTGAGCCTCCAGGTGAAGTGTTTCTGGGCGACCTCCTTTATTTACCCAAGATTTTTTGCGGCTAATTTGACGAACCAATTCATCAATGGGTAGTAGAGATTTTATAACTCCTAATTTGCTCTTAGAAAAGCCGGCTTGATGGAGTTTTACATAATCAAACTCCGAAAAGTTTAATGTTGCGGTTAATTCAGATATTTTCATTACCTTTGTCATTATTGTGAGGTTCGTTACCCCCGTTTTTGAACTTTTCTACCGTTTTGGGGGTAACGGACTTTGTTTATACAAAGATACAAAATATCCAACTAATTGTTTGTCAATTAGTTGGATATTTTTGTTAAGTTTTCGGTATTACCCTAAATAATTATGCGCAACTTTGTCTGCACTTGTTTATTTATCATTACCTAAGATGTTATCTAAAAGTTCGCCACCAAAAAAAAGGAATACAGGTAGCAATATTATACATGCGCATAGTAACATACCTTTTAGTATTTGTCCTATAATTTCAAACCCTTCATTGGTATTGTTAATCTCCTCGCCAAGATTACTATTAATAGCGTTAATATTGTTCGACGCTTTACTTTTTGTAGGTTCTCCTCCTGCCATTTCCATAACTTTTTTTTTAAATATTTATAATAACCCTCATTTCATCATATAGAGTGTAAATTTATTTAAACACTTACTGTATTCGTATTAATTATTACAAAGTTAGTAGTTCATTATGCACTCTATCTGCACAATGTTTATATTATAATTTATGGAGAAAATGACTGAAAAACTTTAATTTGCTTGCAGCACTTGTTCTACCATCTCTTAATACTTTTGACGCAGCTGTCGCTGCTCTTTTACTAGTTACTTTATTTGCCATAGTGAAATTTATTTTACGGTTATTATATCATCAATCTTAAATTCAAACACATACTCGTTCTTCACGTCCTCAATAATAATTGGAAATAGGATTCGAACGGTTTTACCAATGAATGGAGCCTTGGATACCTCTAAATTTGTTTTATCAATTGTGAAATTGAATAGATTTGATGTGCGCCAACCTACACTTGAGATGTAGAAAACATTGTCCGTTGGTTGAATAATATCACTGAGAGTAGTGCCTTTGGGGATTATACTAGCAGGTTGAGAATTGTTGCGATCTATGTACTTCACACCAGCATGCATCACTCGTCCGACGCTACCAGCAGTGTTGATATAAGTTACTTCGTCCCAAGGAATTTTGATTGAGTACTCAGATTTGTTCTTTAGTACAAAAGAGAATTGTGAAGAGCCAACAAACCACGAGATGT
>CAYJCU010000077.1:0-9912 GCA_964368765.1 uncultured Rikenellaceae bacterium | reverse complement strand
CAATTAATTGACAGACAATTAATTGGATATTTTTGTTAAGTTTTCGGTATCGCCCCATCTCCCTTATTGAAACAAAACAAAACACCCATCTGATTATTCATAAATCAGTTGGGTGTTTTGTAATTTTTATAAAATCAAAGTAATTAACAAAAACTATTTGGCACTTGAAACCGATTTTAATAATGCTAAATCTAACACCTCGGTAAGCTTATTAACATAGTGGAATGTTAAGCCCTTGATATATTTTTCATCAATCTCTTTGATGTCTTTAAGATTATCTTTACATATAACTATATCAGTTATACCAGCACGTTTTGCAGCCAATATTTTCTCTTTAAGTCCACCTACTGGCAATACCTTACCTCTAAGTGTAGTTTCGCCACTCATGGCTATTTTAGAGCGTACCTTTTGATTAGTATATGCCGAGACTAATGATGTAACAATAGTAATACCTGCACTAGGGCCATCTTTAGGGGTAGCACCCTCTGGAATATGGATATGCACATCCGTAGATGATATTCTATCGCTACCTATTCCTAACTCATCAGCATGAGCCTTAACCCACTGATAAGCTATTGTTGCAGACTCTTTCATCACATCTCCTAGATTACCTGTCATAGATAGCATACCTTTACCCTTAGCAAGACTTGTTTCGATATATAGTATATCTCCACCCACTTGCGTCCAAGCCAAGCCCGTAACAACACCTATATTGTCGTTACCCTCATACATATCATATTTATAGTGCCCAACACCTAGATATTTTTCTAGTTGAGGTGCTTTAATCTCTGATGTAAAAGAGTCTCCTGAGCCAATCTCTTTTGCTCTGCATCTTGCTAGCTTTGCTATTCTCTTATCAAGAGCACGCACGCCAGATTCTCGAGTATATTCTGATATTATTTTTGAAATAACATCATTTCCTAATTTAAGGCACTTATGATCAACTCCATTAAGCTCTGCTTGTTTCTTAACAAGGTGTTTTTTTGCTATTTGCACCTTCTCTTCAAGTAGGTAACCACTAACATTGATCATCTCCATACGATCTCTAAGAGCCGACGATATAGTGCTAACATCATTTGCTGTTGCAATAAATAACACCTTAGATAAATCATACTCTACATCAAGGTAGTTATCGTGGAAAGTTGTATTTTGTTCAGGATCTAAAACCTCTAGTAATGCCGATGCAGGATCGCCATTATGCTTCGCCCCCACCTTATCTATCTCATCAAGAATGATAACAGGGTTAGACGAACCACACTTGCGAATAGTTTGTATAATACGCCCCGCCATAGCACCAATATATGTTCTACGGTGTCCACGTATCTCTGCCTCATCATGCATACCACCTAAAGAGACACGACCATATTTACGCCCCAAGGCATCCGCTACCGACTTACCAAGCGAGGTTTTACCCACACCAGGAGGACCATAAAGACACAGTATAGGGGATTTTAAATCGCCTTTTAGTTTCAGAACAGCAAGATACTCTATGATACGCTCTTTGACATCATCCATACCGAAATGGTCTTTGTTAAGCTGTTTCATAGCAGTTGAAAGGTTAAGATTATCAACCGTTGTGAAGTTCCAAGGTAAATCAAGCATCAACTCAAGATAGTTCATCTGTACCGAGTATTCAGCCACAGCAGGGTTCATACGCTCTAGCTTAGTCATCTCTTTCTCAAAATGCGCTTTTACCTCTTTATTCCACAATTTTTTCTCTGCTCTATCACGCATGTTGATAATATCGGTATCATCATCATTACCCAACTCCTCTTGAATAGTGCGTAACTGTTGCTGGAGATAGTACTCTTTTTGCTGAGTATCTATATCTCTTTTAACCTTTTGTTGTAGCTCGTCTTTTATTTTAAGTAGTTGTTGCTCACGTACTAATAACTCTAAAAGCTTTGTGGCACGTGCATACACCCCTGGAGCCTCTAAAAGCTCTTGTCTATCACTATCATCAAAATCAAGATTAGAACTAACAAAGTTAATAATACCTCTGTCGCTATCAAGATTTTTAATAGCAAATATCATCTCATTAGGTATGTTTGGCGACATATTAACTATATCAATTGCAATATCTTTGATACTATCAATAAGTGCTACAAACTTAGTTTGATCTTTACCACCATAATCAGAATCAGAAAGTCTTGATATTGATGCCGTAAAATATGGTTCAGTACCAACAAATTGCTGTATTTCAAACTTATCTATTCCATGCAGTAGTGCTGTCAGGTTACCGTTTGGCATCTCAAGCACCTTAAGCAATCTTGCAATAGTTCCTACTCGGTGCATATCATCAGGAGTAGGCTCTTCTATACTGCCATCTTTCTGAAGTACAGTACCAAAAAGCATCCCTTTCTCCTCTATTTCACGTATTAGTTTAATAGATTTATCACGCCCGATAGTTACTGGTGTAATAGCTTTTGGGAAAAGCACAGAACTACGAAGTGATAATATTGGAATTATATCTGGTACAGTAACATTCTCTCCCTCATCTGAGGAAGATAAAATCGGAATAACCTGAGTATCAAACTCAATGCTATCAATTATTTCCGACATATCTATTGTGTTATCTCTTTTTGCCATTATTCATTACATTATTGCATTTGAAGTGCAAATGTACAAAATTAATTCCACATTTGCAAGAAATATAATTTACCCAACAAACATGTTCTATTTTACATTAATAATATCACTATCAGTATTAGCATTATATGCTGGCGAAAATATAGATTCTATCCTCAAATATCCATCACTAAAGCGCCCTGAGTAACTAACATAGAAGTGCTCTTCTACTGTTGTGATGTGTTCTGGTAGTAGATAGAAATAGTAATTAGTTTGGCTCTTTCTTACCTCACGATAATACCCTCGATAGTTTCTAGAGCGATTATCAAGGGGTTGTAATGCGCCAGAGCGAAGTGTTTTAAGAGTAACAAGCGAGCGATTATCACTACTCTCAATATAGTAACGTGCCACTACCCTATCTCCTAAATGCAACATAGTATCTTCGGTTATTGGTATATCTACACTATCTTTTACTAAGTATAATTCTCTTGAAATTTTAAATCCATTACTCTCAGGCTTAACCTCAGAGAGTGGCTTCTCGCATGTATAAATTATATCAACAAATATATTGTTACCTTCAATAGTAACAGGTGCTGGATTAGCTCTTAATTTATTAACATTTAGAGACACTCCCGAAATGACACCCTCACTAACTATATACTTTTTATTAATAGTTGTTTTTGCAATATTAGAGTATTTTTTATCGTCATAATGTTCCCATAGTGTTGCAATAGTTGTAGCAACAGAACTCACTTCGCCACTCCAACTCTGATTCTTTCTTTGTAGCATAAGCCATATAGCTAAATCATTCTCTAGCTTTTGATTACTACTATTTTCAGGCAGTTCTTGCAACAGATTTAATATCATTGTGTGTGCCCATAATTCACTATATATCATACCCCTATAAGGCATAACAGCATTAGGGAAATATCTACCCCCCTCAGGATTTATAGCTACATACTCTTTTATCTCTGAAATAAGATTATTAACAATATCATCATATCCACCTAAACGGTTAAGCGCCGTAGCTCTCATTGTGTTGGTTATAATAGCATTACCCCATTTAGGGTAATTATTAACAAATTCAATAGCACTATCAATACTCTTTTTAGTGGTCTCACTAGGCTTATAATCGTTGATATAGGCAGAGCGAATATATAAATATCTCAATAGCCCGAAATAGTTATAGTTATCACCTTTTGTCCAATTTTCAATATTTCTATTTATATAGTTATCTATATAATCTATTGCCTTACTAGAGATTGGCATTTGCAAATTAATATAATAACCAATTTTTTTAAGGGTAATAAGACTCTCTAACATGTGCATAGTGAGATAGTAAGATGACTCCATACCCTTGAACCAACCAAAGCCGCCATCATGGTTTTGATATGAGGCAATTTGTTCTTGATGGTTAATAATCTCTAAAACCACATCATCTTTTTTGTTATTAGCCAACCATAATAGCTGTTGTTGTGCTTTCTCTTTATTAACCACTCTCCATGGTGTTTCGTCTATCATCACACTATTTGATGCCATAGGGTTTGGTTGATAATCATCAAACCAACCATTTATTTTATCTCTATAACTGCCTGCTATCACACGACTCACTGCTAGCGTTTGCCACTTAGCAAGCGTGGTAGTAATAGATTTGCTATCATCTGTAACAAGATATGGCAGAGACACAACTAGCATTGTTTTAGGATCTAGAGCGTTGATAGTTAGTTTCTGTTCGCTGCCCCTCTCTTGGATATACGAAGCCAGATTTATGCTCCTCTTTCCATTAATAATCATACTCTGGCTCTTTGAGTATAGCGCAACAGCAGGAACAACAGGTATAGTTTTAACCTCTATATCAGTGTGGTTTTCACTATCTAATTCGCTTCTAAGTGTTATCTCGTCTACATTATCAGGAACATTAATAGTGCACTCAACCATCTCACTACTATTAGGCTTAAGTGTCAATCTCTTTTTTGACTTTCCCTCAAACTTACAATCATCAGAACTGATAGTTAGTGTAGCCTCAATCTCTTTATCAGTTTTGTTAAAAGCTTGTAGTTTGATTTTTATCTTATCGCCACCACGTAAAAATTCAGGTAGCTGACTCATAACCATAACATCTTTGGTAACCACCACCTCTTTGCTTGTAACAGTTGAAGCAATACTCCTATCATAAGCCATTGCCATAATAGTGTATGTGGTAATAGCATCGGGGTAAGAGAATTTAACCTCTACCTCGCCATTACTATCTGTAATCAGATTAGGCATAAAAGCAGCGGTATTTCTAAAGTCTGTTCGCTCTTTAACCTCTGGAATAGATAGAGCAGCTCTAATCTCAGGATTAGCTGATTCAAATTTACTCATAACAATTTCGTCGTTCAAAATAATTTCACTGTTCGCTGCCCCAGTTGGTAGACCTCCAAAACCGACGGTTGTCATACTACCAACAATAGTTTCACTGCGTATTCTATTTAAAAACACACTGCGAATATCTTTTTCTCTATTTACTATATCAAAATGTAAATAATTATCTCTAAAAGCCTCAGATACAATACTTTTAACGGGATAACTAAACTTATCCAGCCTTAATTGATGGTAATTAAAATAGTAAGGCACAACAGATGCTTTGTTAAATGCCGTCAATACTATATTAGCTGAGGCTGGCGATCCATCATGATTAGTAACCCTAATAGTAAATTTCTCCTCTCCTGCTGGGCGATTTTTATCTCTCAGAGAGATAAATTTCATATCTAATTTCTCATTCTCATTTTTAAATTTTATACGTTTAGCATAAGTGTAGTAATCACAGTCATGTATTACCGTCACACGAAGCACACAATCCTCTTCTAGCTGCGGATTGATAGTTATTTTTCGCATTTCACCATCTAACTCAACTATCTCACTATGGTGCTTACTATCATCTAGTTTAACAATCTCAACAACAGCATATATTTTATCTGCCTTAGCGTCGAGTATAAACTCAATAGGAGCAGCCACGCTAAAGGTATCTCTTAATGGATAAACAAAATATTTATCATCATTAGGAGAGTGTTTATCATCTATTGAAAAGAGTGTAAAATTGTGCTTAACAGTGTCTGATAACTCAGATGTGTATTCAATTGAGTACTCCCCTGATGGTAGTTTGTCCCACATGATAGTTACAGGCTCTTGAGATATGAACTCTCCAAAAAGAACCTTTCTCTCTCTCTTTTTATGTTTTTTAGAGATAGTATAGTTACCCACCACTCCATCTAACATATTTTTACCATCTGAAATACATATATTCAGTTTTGGGTTTAACTCTTTATGTATCATTCGTGATTTGAAATTAGTAATAATTGATTGAGAGTAATCAGAAAACTGAATATTATGCCTTTGGAAAACTGTCTCACCACTAATATCAGTGACAGTAACCTCAACAATAAATGAACGATTTCTGTACCTCTCATCATCTTTAATTGTAGGTATAAAATCTATCTCAAACTCACCCTTATCATTACACTCAACTGTACCCTTTTTCAGTGTTTCGAGATAGGCTCTTTTTACTGTGTAGGTTATCTTTGCATTGTCTACGTTATAACCTCCAAAGCTCTTAATCACACCCTCTACTACTGCCTTCTCTCCCCATACATTTACTGGTTTAGTAGATTCAAGTTCTATCTCAAAAGATGGTATCTTATACTCTTCAATATGTATATAACTACTACCATAAGACATACTATCTAATTTAGCATCTATATAATAGGCTCCTAATGTTATATTACTGTTAGTAACAAAATAGCCCGAACATGCGCCCCAACTATCTGTTTGTTTCGAATGTGTGAATAAATTCTTATTCCCATTATTTGAGAATAATTCTATAGATATATCTCTATTTGTAATAGGTTTCGCTTTGCTACCATTAGTGTGTAATACAACCTTATAGTGAATAGTATCATTAGGATTGTAGCGTAGTCTATCAGTGTATATCGCTGCTCTTATAGTGTCTATATCAGGTATATAATAGTGTCTTAATATTGTTGGTGGTGAATATTTATCATCTCCCGCTGATGGGAATACATAAATATAACTTTCACTTTTATCTATCTTCTTAATATCGGTAAAACCATCAAGATCAAAAGCTACCTTATCATTACTACCTTTTTTATAGTCAATAAAATTAACATCTATTGATGGGTATGGTTTACCGCTATAATAATCGGCAAAATAGCCACTAAAACCATCCTTAGTACTACGATATAGTGCACCTATCTCACTTACTGCGAAATTTTCAACAACCATAATATTCTCACTCTCATCACGCACAACAAGCAGATAATTACCATACTCTGCTGGAGCTTTTATCTCTACCATTGTAGTTATAGTGTGATAAAGTGGAGATTCTAGATTAACTCTTTTTCTTGTTAATAGCCTAATAGAGTCTCTATCGTTGTTGGGTGTTATAGCACACACCTCAAACCACAACTTATCAATATTTTTGTGTGTTAGTTTAAGTTCTAAATCTTTATTAGGGTACACCTGTTTATTGACACTTATTCTTGCACTCTTTTGATATAACTCTTTAATCTTTGTTATTAAGATATTTATATATATATTATCTGGGGATTTTTCTAATATATTTTGATACTTTTCTGCAAGTTTCTCATAATAGTTATGCTCTTTAGCATGCTGAGCACTTGAATTACGCATTTCACGATGTAGTTGTAGATTATACAATATCATAACCTCCTCTTTATCAGAGTAGCTATCTATTAAACTATCATAATCATTTTGATAATGAGAAATAATTTCTGCAAGATATATAGCCAAACACTTCTCTTTACTCTCGGATTCAAGTAAATCATAGAATACACTACTTACCGCTCTTAATCTTCGTAATGACTCAATAGACATATTTGGCGAACGAATACCATGGATATAGCTTAACGTTTCTTCTCCTAATCTATTATTATCAATAGCCGTATAGTAGCTCTCTACATCTAACTTTTCAAGATAACTAAGAGAGTGTTTAATCTTGTCAACCTGTTTACGGTTCCAGTCTTGTAACTCATGATGATTCCACACACTAGGTTTTAGAGTCTCATACTCTTCTCGCCTATTGCTTGCTGAGTGATGACCACCCGTAATATATCTATTGATATAGATAGTTCTTAATACCTCATATAAGGCATTTATATTCTTATCTTTGAAAGAACCACGCATACCATCAAGCGAATCCACAAGTGGTCTACATCTCTTCCAATCTATATTACTGTTTAAATCAATAATATACCTAAAAGCCTTAAGACGCTGAAACTCATTACTATCTTCAATGCTTTTAGCATATATTTCATTTACTTTTATAAGATTAGTAGATGGGGCGTTAGTATTAATATTAACACCTTTCCACATGCTATCATACCATTTACTATCGCCCTGAGCGAATGAAACAGTAAATATGGTTGCAAACACAACAACTAGCGAAATGATTTTTTTCATAATAGAGTTATTTAACAATAATAACACAAATATAACGAAAAAAATCATCTATCCAAATTTATTTTACAAATATTTTAATGGGTTGTGTTAGAGATATACCTCTATCAACAACAAACCATATCTCTCTATTTTCTATTGTGATAGAGTAAGTTCTACTATTACTACTCTCATATTCTGCAATCTCTGCAATATCACTATCACTTCGTTGAATAGCCAATGCCCCTGCCCCTTTTTTTAGAGATAGTCCAGCACCTAACCAATCAACAGTTACGGTGATAAGTGCCGATGGGTGATTATCTTTAATATAGTTATAAATTATCAAGCCACGTCGTTCTTGACTGAGTGGTGTGTCTACCAATTCAAGAGCCGTGATATATGCCGTATATCTCTTTAAAAATAGAGAATCAATACCGATCAGCTCTCTGAATGTGTTTCGCCATGATGAACAGTTATAGTATAAATCAATTACACGAGAAAGACGTCTAGCCTCTTGCAACTCGCTATATGATGCCCACTCTGTTTGCATAACCTCATAAGGGGATTTAGGAGAGTATATAATATCATCACGCTCTCTTATAGATGTTCCAGGTAGTAGTTTTAATAACTCAAGCTGTATCTCATCACACCCTATCTGTGATAAGGTTACTACATCATCATATATCATATCTAGTGAGTAGTGAGGCAGTCCGGCTATAAGGTCGCTATGCACCTCAAGATTATCTAATGATGATAAAAACTTTAACCCATCAATAACATCATCTAATTTACCATATCGTGTAACCTCATCTAAGACCCTCTGTGATAACGACTGAACACCAGCCTCAAGATGGAGTGTGCCGTGTGGCATGGCTTGCAGTGCCTCTCTAAGGGTTGGGTTCATGAGTGCTGGGTGCACCTCTAGATGAAAGTGCATATCATCGCTAAACTCTTTAAACAGAGATAGTAACTCTAGTGTTCTGCTTGTATTTCCATTAAAGGTTCTGTCAAGCACCCTTATATCCTTAATATTATGCTCTTTTATTGTGTTAAGCCTATTGCGCAGGGTATCTATTGTAATAGTTCGCAGTGGTTTATCATTTCCACTCACACAAAAACTACAACTATTAAAACACCCTCGTGCACTCTCTAATTGAACAAATGGCTTATCCCAACTGAAAAATTTACTCTCTTCAGGAAAATGGAGAGATGCAAAATCATCTACACGTGCTAAGCCATTATCAATATAGGTATCGTTATCATCCACATAACATAACCCTTTAGTTGATAAATCCCCCTCAAACCATTGATAAAATGCTATCTCGCCCTCGCCACGAATAATATAATCAACATATTTATAATTTCGTAGATACTCTGCATTACACCCAAGATATTCAGGGCCACCACCTATAATAACCACATTAGGATTAAGTTTTTTATACCTACTTAATATATTGTGTAGCATTTCATGATTAAATAACCAAGCGGTGTATGCAATAATATCTGGATTAACACTATTCAGCTCCTCTACAATAGATGATACCACACTATTTATGGTTCCCGAAACTACACACCACTCTATATTTGGGTTATTTGGTTGCTGAGCCTCTATGGCAGGAAGTGCCAGTGATGAGTGCGAATATGACGAGTTAATATCAAGCCAACAGACTCTCTTTTTATCTAAATTCATCTCTTATTGTTCAAAATAATTATTATTGACAGGTAAAAAAATCAAAAACCCAAGCAACTATCTATCTCACAATAAGCTAGTATTGACTAAAAATATAGAGGCTTACAAAAACTAAATTTTGATTTTTTTATTACTACTAGCACTGCCGGTCTACCCAAAATTGGATTTAGGTGCGTTATAGGTGCCCTAAAACACACCTG
>CAYJCU010000076.1:0-10388 GCA_964368765.1 uncultured Rikenellaceae bacterium | reverse complement strand
AGGGTAGATATGACGTGCATAAATTCAATCCTCAGGTTCGCCGGACACTACTAGATTGTAATAGCAAACTATATCCACACATTAAGTTATGGTGCAATAATTCTTTTTTTCATTTCATTGTATTTTTCCCTGAACTCCGCCTATTATTCTTTGCAAAATAGCGCAATTTTAATAATGTGTAATTTACCTGCAAATCAATGCATTATAATATAAAAATAATTTTTTTGGCGAAAAAATTATAAAATATTTATAATAACGTATAAAAAATCGGCAAAATAATCACAATAAATCGTATTATAGTAGAATACTTAATAACACATAGATGAAAAAGAATAAGAAAGAGCGTAGTATTTCAGGAATTATTAGTGATATAATTCTTGAAGGAGAAGTTAGGAATGGGGAGAGCTATTATGAGTGGTTAAGAGATAATAGTTTTGCTAAGGATACTATTAAAAATATTATTGATGGAGATATAGATACAGAAATCTCACAATATGTTACTACAAGCGATAGAAAAGAGCATATGACTCGTAGGCTGGAAGAGAGGCTTAAATCAGCACCAAAGCCTAAATATAAACTGAGAAAATTGGTTACTGTAATATCAGTAGCTAGCTTACTACTTCTCAGTATGGCACTATATTACTCCAATAGAGGCAGTGGTGATATTGAGCCGAACACACTGGCTTTAACGGAGAAGATTGTAAATATAGAGACACAACATATTGAGACGGATGAACCTATTATTATAACTTCAAGTGGGAATAAAATAAATCTGAATAACAATGGCAAAACATTACTATCAGAGAATACAACAATAGAGTGCAGTAGTGATGAAGAGATAAATATTAGTACAAATAATGAGGTTATTGAGTATCAATCTCTTATAATACCATCTCAAAAGAGCTATGATTTGGTGTTATGTGATGGCACTAAAATTAAATTAAACGCTAATAGTAAACTCACGTTCCCAAATAAGTTTATAGGCGAGTATAGGGAGGTGACTCTTGAGGGCGAGGCATATTTTGATGTTGCCAAATCAGATATACCATTTATAGTGAAAGTAAATGATATTAACATTAAGGTTCTGGGCACTGTTTTCAATGTAAATAGCTACTCAAAAGATACTATTGAGACATATCTAGTAGAGGGAAGTATAGCTATGATGCATAATAAAAGTAGCGTTATTGTAAAGCCAAACCAATTGGTTATTACAGATAATAATAGTGGCAAGATAGATTTGATTGATGATAGAGTGAGTAGCAAATATATTGGTTGGATTGATAACAATTTTATATTTAAGTCAGAATCGATTTACGATATAGCTACACAACTATCAAATTGGTATGACAAAAAAGTTATTGTAGTGGATAGCGATAGCACACTACAAATAACAGCACAATATAGCAGAGATACACCTATAGAGGAGATAATAACCTCATTAGAATTAATAATTGGAAATGGAACATTTAAAATTGACTAGCCTATGAGATAACGGAAAATTGAGGTGAAAAAAGAGGCACCTACTCAAGGAGCAGATACCTCTAGTATTAAAGTATAAATAATAAATAGTTAATGATTGGCGTCTACTACTATTTACTATCTAATAAAACATTAACGTACAAAAGTATGAATAATAATTATAATTACAAAATATTTACCTCCATTTTAGCATTGAGCCTTATAGTGTTATGTATTGCTCCAACAAAGATTTATGCTGCACTGGGGAGCGACATCCCTAGTCTGGAGTATATTATGCTAAATCATAAAGTAACTATTAAATTAGAGGATATTAAATTAACCGAACTTCTAAAAGAGATTAACAAACAGACAGGTTTAAACTTTGCATATAATGAAAATGATGTATCAAAATATACGATAAATCGTGTTAATGCAAATAATGAGACGGTAGAGTCTATTCTGAACAGTTCTCTAAAAAACACAGATTTAACCTATAAAATTACTGGTAATAGTATCTCTATTTTTAAAGCTGAACCAAAACCAGAAAAGCCTCAAAATGAGGATAAAACACGAACTTTAAATGGTAAGGTGGTGGATAGTGAAAAAAATCCATTACCTGGTACGATGGTTTTAATTAAAAATACATCAATGGGTGCTATTACTGACGAGCAGGGTAACTTTGTTTTAGATGTTAAGAATGGCGATCAGCTTGAATTTACATTTTTAGGTTATCAGCCAGCTGAGGCAACAGTAAGAGCTAATACAGCCAATCTTCTTATCACCCTAAAACTTGATGTACAAGAGATGGACGATGTGACCGTGGTGGCTTTCGGACAGCAGCGCAAAGAGAGTGTTGTATCATCTATCACTACGGTTAAACCTGGTGATTTAAAAAGTTCGAGTTCTGACTTAACATCGCAATTTGCAGGTAAAATATCAGGTATGATTGGATGGCAGACAGGTGGTGCCCCTGGTGCACTTACTGAGAGCGAGATGAATACTAAATTCTATATCAGAGGTATAACATCGTTCCAAGAGAATGCTAATATAGATCCTCTTATACTGCTTGATGGTGTTGAGGTATCAAAACTAGATTTAGCACGTATCCCAGTAGAGGATATAGAGTCTTTTAGTGTATTAAAAGATGCTTCGGCAGCTGCCATGTATGGTGCTCGTGGTGCAAATGGTGTTATCATTGTTGCTACGAAAAAGGGTGTTGAGGGGCAAGTTTATACCTCTGCAAGATATGAAACTGTTATGTCTCAACCGACAAACACAGTTGATATTGTAGACCCAATTACATATATGGAGATGTATAATCAGGCACTTGTTACACGTAGTCCATCAGCTGTTCCAAAATACTCTGTTGAGTATATAAACCGTACTGAATCGGGCGATTATCCAGATTGGCTATATCCTCGCAATGATTGGTATGATATAATGTTTAACGACTTCTCTATCAACCATAGATTTAATGTAAATGCAAGGGGTGGTTCTAAAACGGTTCAATACTATGCATCGCTTAACTACACACAAGATAATGGTATAATTAAGACCGATAATCTTAATCAGTTTGATGTAAATGTAAGAAATAGTACTACGTCATTTAGAGCAAACATGACTATTAATCTTACAGCAAAGTCAAAACTGATACTGAACACAACAACTAACTTTGATTTATATAATGGTACAAGAGTAAATCCTAACAACCTATATTTTATGGCGTTCTCGGCATCACCAGTAGATTTTGCTCCTATATATCCAGCTGACGAGAAACATAATTGGCCTCATACACGCTTTGGTGTGCCTGCTGGAGGCTACACTAATAACCCTTACGCCACAACACAAGCGGGTTATAGTGATAGATCACGCTACTCTACTATCAATAAGGCTGAGTTTATTCATGACTTAGGTTCAGTTGTCAAAGGTTTAGAGTTTAGAGCTAGTGTGGCACTGAGTCATAATGGTTTCTCATCTGCTAGTTACTCTGTATCGCCATTCTTATACTCTCTTGAGAGTTATAATGATGAGACGGGCGAACATATACTAAAAGCAGAGAATCCAGAATCTGCACGCCGCACACTAAGATATGATGGTAATGCACAACAGACCAAGCAGACCGACATGACTTATGAGGGTAGATTACTACATGTTGCTGCGTGGGGTGGAGCTGATAATACACTGCACCAAACTAGTTTAACAGGTGTTGTTCAAGCGCAGCGTAAAATATTTGTGCCGCCATCAACTGTTTATGATAGTTTTGAGCAGCGCAATATGAGTATCTCTGCACGTGCAACTTATGGTTTTAAAGATAAGTATTATGCTGAACTAAGTGTCGGTATTAACGGTTCAGAGCGTTTTGCTAAAGATAATAGATATGGTGTATTCCCAGCAGGAGGTATTGCTTGGATGGTATCTGATGAAGAGTTTATGGCTCCTCTAGCTAGGGTTATATCGTCGTTAAAGCTACGTGCCTCTTACGGTAGAGTGGGTAATGATGGTATCATATCAACACCACGTTTTGTTTATCTTCCTGAATTAGGTTCACAAGAGAGGGTTGATCCAGAACCTAATACACTTAAATTCGCATATAAATATATTACTACCTATCCAAACGAGGGTATTCAGTGGGAGATAGCGGAGAAATATAATATAGGTATAGATACCAAACTGTTTAATGGTATAATAGAGCTGACTGCCGATGTATACCGTGATTATCGTCATAATATATTAGATTATCGTACTACCATACCTGCTACAGCTGGTATCAGAGAGTATCAATTAGATAATGTTGGTCGCTCAATATCTCAGGGTATTGATCTTGAGGGTAAGATACAGCATAACTTTGGTAATGATTTATGGATAATCATAAATGGTACTTTTACATATAGTAGAGCTACATTCGACTACATTGAAGAGCCTGCAACAAAACCAGAGTGGCAGAAACGTAAGGGCGAAGATCTATCTAAACGTTTAGGATATATTGCCGAGGGTTATTTTAGAGATCAAGATGAGATAGATAATTCTCCAACTCAGTTCGGCGATGTTATGCCTGGTGATATTAGGTATAGGGATGTTAATGGTGATGGTGTAATTGGTATTGAGGATGCAGTATATATTGGCTATCCTGAGACACCTAGCATAATATATGGATTTGGTGGATTTATAAACTATAAGCAGTTTGAATTTAGTTTCTCTTTCCAAGGTTCAGGACGTAGAGCATTCTTCATAGATCCATCAGCAATATCTCCATTTGATGGTAACAGGGCTATGCTTACAGACATATATGAGAGCCATTGGTCTGAAGATAATGTTACACAAGATGCTTTCTGGCCACGTCTTTCTACATTTAACATAACTCAGCATAACCCACAAGAGGATTGGCAACAATCAGAGATAGAGCAATATAGAAGTACTCATTTTATGAGAGAGAGCATCTTCTTACGTTGTACTTCATTAGAGTTAGCATATAATATGCCTAACAGCTTACTAAAAAAGGTTGGAATGCAAAGTACTAAGTTTTACATTAGAGCAAACAACCCATTCATCATATCAAAATTTGATATGTGGGATCCTGAATTAGGCTCTAACGGTTTTAACTACCCTATTCAGAGAACACTTTCAGTTGGGGTTAATGTTAGTTTCTAACATTTGCAAACCGATATATAAAATAGTATAAATAAAATAAAACAGTGATATATGAAACGAATATTAGGAGTATTATTACTATCTATGTCAATCTCATTTAGCAGTTGCTCATTTCTTGATGTTGTACCTGAAAATGATATTGAAACAGTAGAGACAATATTTGAAAAGCGAGAAGGAGCACTAGAGTGGCTAAAGACCTGCTATGTCTATCTGCGCGATAATGTTGGGTCGGTTGTTGATGATCCATCATACACAGGAGCAGACGAGCTAGTGGCAGGTAATTTCCAACGCCAAACCAGAAGTATGGCAGGTTTACTAATAGGCGATGGTTTACAGCTGCCAGATAATCCTTATGGTGATTTATGGCACAAAGATAAAATGTATGCAGGTATTCACTACTGCAATATATTCATAGAGAATATAGACAGGGTATATAATATGGCACAAGCCGAGAAAGATTTATGGACAGCTGAGATAAAGGCACTTAAGGCTCATATGTATTATATACTTATGCAATATTATGGACCTATCGTTCTTGTGCCAAAAAACATAGAACTAACTGATGATGTGGCAACACTACTAGTTGAGCGTAGCCCACTTAAAAAATGTGTAGAGGAGACAGTTACACTTCTTGATGATGCTATAGAGATTTTGCCTACATTGGGAGATAAAGAGATTTCACGTCGTGCCTACCACTCAAAAGAGTCGGCAGCCGCATTAAAGGCTAAGGTGTTACTACTATATGCATCACCTCTATTTAATGGTAACTCAATGTATGTCAATTTAGAGAATAAACTAGGTGAGAAACTAATAGATACCGACTACGACAGTGAGCGTTGGAAAGCGGCAGCTGAGGCGGCTGATGTAGCGGTAGCAATAGCTGAGGCAGCGGGTAGAGAGCTAATTTCAGGCTCTATATCTAAAGCTACACCACTTCTTAACACTATGTACGATTTAGAGTTATCATCACTAGCATTTAACTTTGAGAGCAGTGAGGCAATATTTATGATGAGAAGAAACTCGGTGGCTGCTGAGTCGTTCCCATTCTATGCCATACCACCTATTGAGAATGATGATTTATCTAGCCAATACCATGTATCATATAGAGGAAGTATAGCTCCTAGTATGAAAATGGTAGAGATGTATTATACAGAGAATGGATTGCCTATCAACAGCGATAAGACTTGGAACCACTCTAATCGTTATGAGATGGGAAGAGAATCGGATGCTAAATATAATGGTGTAGTTCCTACTGAAGAGTATGATATAAGCGCAGATCAAGATGTATTGAATCTTCATCTAAAGCGTGAGCCACGTTTTTATGCAAATATCGGAGCCGACAGATTATACTGGCAACGAGGAACAGAGAAGAAAGATAATCTGCAAATTAAAACAAGACAAGGCGAACTATTTGGAACAAAAATAGAGATTATTGATGAGAAAGTTGGTCAAAATCTTACTGGTTACTGGCTACGAAAAGGTATCTACTCTCATGTTACAGGTAGAGATTATATCACACAGATTCTTCAACGTGAAGAGCCAATAGTATTAATCAGACTAGCTGAGATATATCTTATTCAAGCTGAGGCATGGAACGAATATGAAGGTCCATCATCTAAGGTATTTAATGCACTAGATAAGATACGTAAAAGAGCAGGATTAATTGGTGTAGAAGAGGCTTGGCTTAACTACTCTAACAACACAATAAAACTAACCACAAAAGATGGAGTTAGAGATGTTGTTCAGCAAGAGTGGAATATAGAGTTTGCCTTTGAGGGGCATAGATTCTGGAATCTACGCAGATGGCTTAAAGCACATATAGAGCTTAACGAGCATCAATTTGGTTGGAACATTACAGGAGATACAGCCGAATCGTTCTACAACCAATTTGATATACCAATTGCGGTATGGACTAAACGTAAATTCAATGAGTCAAGAGATTATCTATTCCCTATACGCACTGAGGAGAAGATTATTTCAGGAGTTACTCAAAATCCAGGATGGTAATAAAAGATTAGAACCATTTATAGATTATTTAATAATAGGAATTAAGGTTTGAAAATATTATTGGATTTTGCCGAGCTTTTATGAGAAAAAAGTGTCATATATAGCAAATAGAGCCATATCCAACCAATTTTTAAACTTCAATTCAGTTAATTTTTCCAATTTAGGCAGAGTAAAACCTAAACCTTAATTGGTATTAATAATAAAAGATTGATATATGAAACGAATATTAAGTATTTTTATATTATTGGCTATAGCATTTAGCTGTGAGGAGGATATAGAGACCTTCAATGCAGCTATTGATGAGGTGGATGTTAAATTCACTCCTATAGCCGGTGGTGCTATAATGCATTACACTCTACCATCTGATCCCAATATAACAGCTATCAATTTAAGATATACTGACGTTCAGGGGAAAGAGATATTACGCTCTAATACAGTGTTTGCCGACTCAATGATAATACATGGCTTTGATGAGGCTATGGGTAGTGTTATGGCTAAATTATCATTAGTTAATAATAACAATATTGAGAGCGCATCTCGTGAGGTAACATTTAGCACCAATGAGTCGGGCCCTTGGGCATTCTTCAATGGCATAGTTGTAGGTCCTTACTGGGGAGGTTTCTCAGTAAAATATAATGCGCCCGAAAATACGAGGGGACTAGCACATATATTCTACGAAGGAGTTAACCCTTTAACCAATAAAACAGATGATATTTTAGTTGAAACATTTGTTATTGAGGATGGCGAACATATAAAAAACTTCACGCTAGAACAGCGCAACAGTACAAATACTGTTAAGGTGGTAACCGAAGATTTCAGAGGCTACACAGTTAAGAGTGATGTTTGGAAAGATGTGAATACCTATGAGGTTGAGAAGGTGTCTAAAGATAATTTTGAATTTTCGCCTCATAAGGGAACATTTTATAACAGTTCACGCTATGCATTAAGCCCTGACTACCTATTTGATGGCGACTCTAAAGGGCGCGAAACATTTTTAAATAGAGGGGTTCAAAACAATAGTAATACATTCTACACATTCTTAGGCGATGCACCTAGTAATGGTTTCCTTGAGATGCTATGTGATTTTGGCGATAACCCACAAACACCTGCATACGTTGATATTCATGTTATGCTATTTGTGCGCACATTCCAAGATTTTCTATTTGGTGGTGCTATTGAGAACAAAATACCTAGTACAGTAGCTGTTTACGTCTCAAATGACAAAAGCGATGATGAGTCGTGGATAGAAATAGGACGTCATAGTGACCCCGCTGATCAGCTTTACACAGAACGTTGGAGCCGTAGAGCACCAGGAACAGGTAATATAGAGAATGAGATAAGAGATGTTGAGCAATTAGATGCAGCAGAACCATGTTTCTTAAGGGTTAAACTAAATGCCTCTGAGAGTAAATGGCAATATATGAAGATTGTTATTGAAGAGACATTCGACACGGTAGGTAATGCCGACAAAGAGAATACCAACGGCCTAGTAACATTCAATGAGTTGGAGATATTTGTTCGCAAGTACTAAATTTGTTTTAATAAAATAATGAATTATGAATAGAATTTTTGTATTAAGCCTTCTCTCTATATTTTTTGTAGGGTGCGGCAATATCGAAGATACATATAAAGAGTATGCAGGCGACGGACCAATAAGATATATTGGAAAACCTATTGACGTTGTGGCTGCTCCGGCATGGGAACGTGTAGAGCTATCTTGGATAAATAATGTAGATCCAATTATAAAGTCTATAATAGTGCGCTGGAGTGCTGACGGAGATACCAAAGAGGTAATTTTGCCAAATGATGCTACAAGTTATACCATTGATAAACTAGATAACTTTAGCTACGAGGTTAATGTTGTAACTGTTGATGCAGAGGGCAATGAGTCACTGCCAACCATTAACTATGTACGCCCATACACAGCACAGCATGAATTGGCTGTATCATTCCCTAGGATAGTCACTAAGATATATCTAGTTAAGGACAGAATGGTTCTCTTTTTTGCAGACTGGAACGATGATATAATTAATGCTACAATTGATTATTACGACACATCAGGCAATATGGTTTCATTAGAAATTAATGAAGATTATGTTGATGATGGTTATGTATTGGTTGATGGCACAGTAGATACCAACAGAGATGTTATGCTTAACCGTAAAGGGTATCTAGGCGAGAATATGGATGTTGTAGATTTTGAGGCTATTAAACTAGAGCAAACACTAACCGTAAGCTCTGATTTACGTAACGAGTTAATACGTGTAGATGGTAATCAAGAGATAACTTATGACTATTTAAATAGCATAGATACTTTAAATATTAACTACTCAGTCAATACTATTGAGGATATACTATTAATGAGTAGCCTAGAGCATGTAAATCTAGGTAAAGAGAGATATATTATGGCTCCTAATAGCTACTATATGTCAGACAATGCTAAGTTTAATGGAGTATCGCTAGCTAAGTTTATTATGCGAGTAATGTATGATGTGTATGGCACAACCTTCAGTAGATACTCTCCACATTTTGACCTATTTTTATGGGGCGATCAGCTAGATTACCTAACAGAATACCCTACCCCAGAGCCAATACCTAACTATCCATTTATTGATATAAATGCAGAGGGTGTATCTTATGAAAATAGTGTGGATGACGATAATAACACAATGATAAATTATCTGTTTGATGGCGACTACACTACCAGATGGGCTTCACAACCAACACAAGAGTCACGTGTGCACACTATTACTATTGATTTAGGTAATGCTACTACATTAAATGGTATGCAGGTAGCACAACGCCAAATTGTTGAGTATAGTGATGACGAGTTTCTGCCTACATCTATCATAGTAGAGGTGTCGGAAGATAATATTGCCTGGGATATTGCTACTTATGAAGAGAGTGCTAGGTTAGGTTATAACAATGGCGAAGTTACAGATATTAAATTCAGGGCTTTACCTAGCAATAGCACATACAGATATATCAGATTTACGGTTGCTGAGGTTGTTGAGCAAGCTAACTACTCTGTAACACTTTCAGAAGTTAAGATTTACTAACGAGCGATAGCGAGCAAACGCAATTTAAGATGTAGGTGTTTGGTTTATGTTCACTATATTTTTTATTATTGTCCGGTAAAAAAAATTAAAATCTCGTGAGAGGTAGAGTGACTAACTACCTCTCACACCTCAATAAATATTTACAAAAGTGGTGTCCGGCAAACCTGAGGATTGAATTTATGCACGTCATATCTACCCTAAAACCCACCATATAAG
>CAYJCU010000075.1:0-10451 GCA_964368765.1 uncultured Rikenellaceae bacterium | reverse complement strand
AATAACCTATGCAATTTCAGATGTAATAGTATATGCAACAGTAAATGAAATTATACATGCAGTAGTAAATATAATTGTACACGCAACTAATTGCGCAATAAATTAGTTGCCCACAAAACAACTAAACCAATAAATATAATAAGATGAAAATTAAGAAATTAACAACGGAGCAATACAGGGAGAGATATTGCCAAGAGAAATGTATGAGAACTCACACACAGTTATATGTAGCTCCAGATATTCACAAAAAAGTAAAGCGTGCAGCCTTTCTATTCAAAGATAGCCACGTAACGGCTGTATCGCTCGTAGATGCGATTCTAAGGGAGCACTTCACGGCTCATAGGGAGGTGTTTATTCAAGAGGAGGAACGCCTACATAATGAGCTTACTCGAACGTTGGACAGAATAACAAGCAATGATTAAGCATTAAATTTAAAGTTAACTTGGCAAGGTGTGTTTTCTGCATCAGAAAACATTTTGAGGAGCTCAAAATCCTTGCCTCTTTCAGAGGAGTGATACACTCCAAAGTCGTATATCAATATGAATAGAATCAAAAATAAAGCAGGTGGCAGACCACCAAAGATAGACCCTGCGACACATCGCATAACGGTCAATTTCAACGCCAGAGAACAAGCCGATTTTCTCGCTATGTTCGAGCGGTCAGGCGAAAAAAGCAAGGCTTCATTTATCAAAGCACGAGTTTTTAATAAGGAGTTTAGAGTTGTAAAAGTAGATAGAACAGCTCTCGATTTCTGTCAACAATTAAGCTCTTTGCACAACCTATTTCGAGCCGTAGGGCGCAATTACAATCAAGTTGTAGTGGCTCTAAAACGAAGTTATAGCGATGCTGAGGTGCGAGAAAAACTCAGTTTATTGGAGACTTTTACGATGAATCTATATAATATAGGCACCGATATTACTCGTCTAACTGACAAATTCAAGCTCCAATATGGTCGCAAAAATTAGCTCAAGCGCATCGCTCGGCAGTGCATTAGCGTACAATATCAACAAGGTTACAAAGGGCGAGGCGGAAGTTTTAGGCACAAACCTAATCTTCTGCCCTGCCGATGGTGCATTCAAAACAGCCGATGTTTTGAGCGACTTCGAGACCTTTATGCCACTGAGATACCGCACCGAAAATCCAACTTTTCACGTATCATTAAATCCTCACCCCGATGATAATTTGTCGGATGCAGAGCTTGCAGCCATAGCCGAAGAGTATATCGAGCGAATGGGATATGGCTCTCAACCTTATCTAATTTTCAAACACGAAGACATCGATCGCCACCATATCCACATCGTTTCAACTCGTGTTGATGGCGAGGGCAAGAAGATAAACGATAAGTTTGAGAGGCGCAGAAGCAAACAAATAACACGAGATTTAGAGCAGAAATATGGACTCCACATCGCAGAAAAGCAGTCAAAAACTCAAAAATCGGAGCTTCAAATGGTCGATATCAGCAAAGGAAATGTAAAGGTGCAGGTCGAAAACATCGTCAAAGAGGTAAATAACCATTACCACTTTATGAGCTTCACCGAATACAAAGCAGTACTCTCAAAACTCAATATCACAGCCGAAGAGGTCAAAGGCACACGCTATGGCAAGGAGATAAACGGCATAGTCTATTGCGCCACAGATCACAACGACAAGAAGGTCGGCAACCCATTTCCAGCAAGCGACCTAGGTGATTTCGCAGGAGCAAAAGCCTTAGAGAAGAAATACATCGCCTCAAAAACCGCAATGATAGAGGGTAAAATGATCTCCCCACTCAAACGTCACATAGATACCGCCATCTCAAAATCCACCACCAAAGAGGAGCTACAACGCAACCTATATGCTGCTGGCGTAGGCGTAACATTCCGAGAGAACAGCGAAGGCAGACTCTACGGCATAACCTACATCGACCACACCACAGGCGCAACCCTCAACGGCTCACGCCTCGGTAAGGAGTACTCTTCAAATGCAGTTATCGAGAGACTAAGCGCACCAAAAGAGACCACCGCACAGTCGCAAATAGATGCAACCCAACCAATGCAGCAACTGCAAACGCAACACTCTCAACAACCCCAATCCGATGGCGCAATCATAAGCGGAGGACTCGGTATCTTCGATCTCCCAGCCGATGGCGGAGACGACCCCGAAGAGACACAGTTCAGAAACCGTATGCATCAGCAACAAAAGAAAAAACGAGGGCGCAGAATGTAGTGTTAAACCCCTCAGAACGAGGTTGTAAAATTTAGCACTAAAATTATTAGTTAAATTGTTGGTCACGTGGTGATTTTTCAATAACTTTGTGGGAAATACCAAGTGTAAAATGAAAACGAAGCAAATAAATAGACTTAAAGTGGTACTTGTTGAGCAAGGCAAAACAGGCGTGTGGCTACCAGAACAACTAGGGAAGCACCCATCTACAATATCAGTGTGGTGTTCTAATAAGATTCAACCATCGTTGGAGATGCTCGATAGAATAGCAGAGTTGCTTAATGTTGACAGAAAGGACTTGATAAATAATAGTAAGTAATATGAGCACTAATATATCAAAAAAACGAAGAGAGGATTTGGTTGGTAAAATCAAAGCCATACGCACATACATAGCAAAATCAGAGCAGGATGAAAATTCGGCTAACCTTTTGGGCTACCTTAGCGAACTTGAGAAAGAGGTTAAGGGGAAGAAATATGGCTTAGTATTCGAGGAGCACAGAGAGGCTATTGACGAGATGATGGAGAGCCACACTCCAATCCTTAAAGAGGATGAATCGCTATTTATTGATAAAGGAGGCGAGATGAATTTCTTGATAGAGGGGGACAATCTGCCAGCATTAGAGCTTTTGCAAAAAACGCATAAAGGTAAAATTGATCTTATATATATTGATCCTCCATACAATACAGGGAATAAAGATTTTATGTATGATGACACGTTTGTGGATGCAGACGATGGTTATAGACACTCAAAATGGTTGTCATTTATGAGTAAGCGGCTGAATGCTTGTAAAACACTACTTTCAAATAAAGGTTTCATATTTATAAGCATTGATGACAAAGAGGCATCTCAATTAAAAATATTATGTGACAAAATATTTGGAGAAAATAATTACCACAAAACTGACTACATACAAGTAAGATATCCTGAAAAGACTCTTAAAACAGATATGAAATATCATAAAGAGATAGAGCAGGTATTGGTGTATGGTAAAAGTTTATATGCAAAACCATATTTACCGCCAATAGAGTATGATTACGAAAAATTTATATATTCAGTTGAAGAAATTGGAGAAGGTGTAGAAATAGAACTTGGAGGTAAAAAGGTAAAATGTTTTCATTCTAATGAGTATAGATTTATAAAGCACAGAGTAGGTTTTAAAGAGGGATTAAAAGAAATTTGGGCAACAGGAACAATTCTAAATGGAAATTCTTCAGGAAGATTCTTCAGAGACTATATTTCAGACCGAAAAGATATAGATGGGCTTGGAGTTCTGTACAAGGTTTATGGTATAGGTGACGACCAGTATGATTACAGATATTTTACAGGTCCAAAAAAAGCAAATGCAACAAAAGGGAAATACTATCAAGGAGTCCCTCTTGATAAATTAGATGATGGATCTAAAAAAATAGCTCCAATACCAAATTTCTATGATATGGCAGGTGACTTTGGCAACATTAGGCACGAGGGGAAAATGGCATTTAATGGAGGGAAAAAGCCTGTGAAGCTGATTTCTATGTTTATAGACTACTTTGAACAAAAGAACATAACTGTATTAGATTTTTTTGCTGGTAGTGGAACAACGGGACACGCAGTTTTAGAGAAGAATAAAGATGGGGGAAGTAGGAAATTTATTTTGGTAACTAACGATCAAAATAATATATGCAAAGATGTTACTTATCGAAGACTATGCAATGTGTATGATGAACTACCAGTAAATTCGTCTCTTAAATATTACAAAGTTGATTTCGTGCCAATTAGTGATAGAATGTACTATGAGTATGCAGATGAGCTACTAAAGCATACTCGTGAGCTTGTTGAGTTGGAGAATGGGATAAACTTTAGAAACAACCTTAAAATAGCCATCATCCTCACAGATGAAGAACTTGAGTTGTTCGTGCAAAATATTGATGAGCATAAGAGGTGTAAAAAGGTATATCTTGGGCACGATGTTCTGCCAACAGGCGAACAAGAGAGTCTTTTTAAGGAGAGGCGAATAAAGATTAATATTATCCCTGATTATTACTACAAAGAATTAGAGTCATAGGTATGAAAAATATAACACTTGCAAATTTTCAAATAAAGGCTATTAGCGACCTTATGGAAGCTATGGCGACAGACAAGAGCGATATTGTCCTTAAGAGTTGCACAGGTTCGGGTAAAACCATTATACTAACTCACTTTATGGATGAGTGGTGTAAGGGCAATGCTAAGAGTGTGTTTATATGGCTCACCCCTGGCAAAGGAGATCTTGAGGAGCAGAGCAAAGAGAAGATGGATAGGTATATCCACGGAAGTCAGACAAAGCTATTGTCGGATGTTATGACAAGTGGGTTTGAGGAGAATGATGCCTGTTTTATAAATTGGGAGAAACTCACAAAGAAAGGAAATAACGCTCTTAAAGAGAGCGAAAGAACTAACTTTTTAGAGTATATTGAAAAGGCTCACGATAATGGATTGCAATTCTTTGTGATTGTGGATGAGAGCCACCAAAATGATACACTAAAATCGGCTGATATTCTATCGTACTTTAAAACAGATAAGATTATCCGTTGTTCGGCAACACCCAAAGGGTTTACAGATGCAGTCTTGATCGAGATACCTGAAGAGGATGTTATTGCAGAGGGGTTGATAAAAAAGGTACTTATTATCAATCAAGATTTTGAACAGAATATAAGCGTTGAGAATCAGATCGCATATCTTTTAGACAAGGCGATAAGCAAACAGAGGGAATTATATTCTGAGTTTTTGAAGAGAGGCAGCGATATAAACCCTCTAATTGTGGTTCAGATACCAAATAAATCTGAGGTGCTGCAAGATAATGTAGAGCAATATTTTGAGTCTAATCATATTACGTATGAGAATAGGCAGCTAGCGGTATGGTTGAGCAATAAGAAACAGAACTTAGAAGAGATTGAAGAGCCTGCTGCAACTCCAATAGCTGTTATCATTAAACAAGCTGTTGCGACTGGTTGGGATTGCCCTCGTGCGCACATATTGGTAAAACTTCGTGACAATATGAGCGAAACATTTGAAATACAGACAATAGGGCGTATCCGCAGAATGCCTGAAGCAAAACATTATGAGAGTGATTTGTTAGATAGTTGCTACCTATACACCTTGGATGAGAAGTTTACAGAGGGTGTTGCACAAAGCCTCGGCAAAGGGGCTTTGAGTGCTGCAACTCTGAGACTAAAAGCCGAGTACCGCTCTGTTACTTTGAAGAGTGAGCAAAAAACAAGTGTTCCAGCCCCTCGTGATGCAGCAGGGTCGCTAAAGGTGATAAGAGGATATTTTGAGACAGAATATAAAATTACCACTAAATTAGTCGAAAATAAGACACGTCTACAAACCGATGGATATATATTCTCATCAGATGTTGTTAAACAGACATATTCGGGAGAGATGCACACTCTTTCACAGAGTGAGATCAACGATCTAAACAGAATAAACGTTACTGAAAAACTTAATACTCATACTCACGGACGCTATTACCACAGAAAAGTTGCTGAGATTGGATTTAAGATCGGATTGGAGTACAATCAGATTAATACTATCGTGCGTAGGTTGTTCGATAAGAATATCAAGTATGACAAGAAGATTCTTGCTCTTGAAACTAAAGATGTGTATGCTTTCGTACTGAATAATGCAAGTAAATTGGGGCACGACATACAGGGTGCAATGGCTGTAAAACTCAAAGATACTATTGCTCCATTTACAAATATTACTACTTTAGATTTCACAATTCCACAAGAGTTTTTGTTTACTTATGATGGTAAATCTAAGTCGCAACGCTTAATGGAGAAGAATGTGTACAGCGGTTATTTATCTTCGGCGGAGCCTCGTTCTGCATCAGAGCGAGAGTTTGAGAAATATTGTGAAGGTTCAGACTCTGTCTTATGGATATATAAGAATGGGGACAAAGGAACGGAATACTTATCTATTGTTTATGAGGATAGTTTTGGGAAACAGAAATCATTTTACCCAGACTATGTAATTGGGACTAATGATGGAGTTTGGGTGATTGAGACCAAAGGTGGATTTAGTCGAAGTGGCAAGAGTGAGGATATAGATATATTCTCGCCATTAAAGTTTGATGTTTTGCGTGGCTATCTAAATAGATATAATCTCAAAGGGGGCTTTGTTAGACTTGACAAACAGAGCGGAGAGTTATGTATCTGTGTAGATAATTATAGCGATGATATTAAGAGTGATAGTTGGGTGTTGTTGGAGGACGTGATTAATTAGTAAATTTAAACGAATTATGGAATCAAATAAACAAGGTACAGAGCAGTCTTCCCTATGGTATGACAGGATATTTTCCAAGTCGCTTGGAGGAATTATTGCTATTGTCGCACTAGTTGTATTTTTTGCTGCAATTTTTGTGTTTTTTTATTTTCGTAGCTGGGAATACACAGACATCATTGACGAAGGTAAGATTGGCCAATTTGGAGATTTTATCGGTGGTGTTGTGGGAACACTACTAGCGTTTGTTGCGGCAATTCTATACTATGTCGCTCTTAGAGAACAAAGTAGAGATGTAAAGATAAATCAAACAAATCTAGAGTTGCAGACAAGTGCCCTTAATCAACAAATTGAAGAATTTAAAGCTCAGAAAGTAGAACTAGAGGAAACTCGAAAAGTTTATGAAAATCAAACTTTGTTATTTCGAGAACAAACCAGCTATTATAAAATACAAGCAGATGAAATAAAAAATCAAACAACAATATCCTACAACCAATTATTTTCATCGAATTTTTATTCTTTACTTAGTGTCTTTATAAGTATACAGAAAGATCTGAAAAATGATACAGAAACTGTATTTGATAGTATATACAGTAAGTTGCAAAAGGAGTACGATAAGTCTCCAAGTGAAAGCATAACAACCAAGTATATCGTTGATAAGTATATGCATATATACCTTGAATACAATGAGAAGTTGTCTCAGTATTTCAAAACGTTATATCACATGTTGTTACATATAGAAAATGACAACCGAATTAAAGATGAGATAAAGTTTCAGTACGCTAGGATTCTTCGTTCTCAACTATCAGACAAAGAGCTAATTATTTTATTCTATAATTATTTGTCAGATTATGGACTAAAAGCTAGAGGGCTTGTTGTAAAATATAATTTATTAAAACATACAAATAAAATTGATAAGATTGAAATTGGATTAGAACCAAGCGAACATAGGAATGAATTGTCCGTATTTCTAAAAAAAATATCTTTAGTAATAAGTGAAAATCTTTGTAAATATTCTGATATCGAATTCGATGGAGATATTAGAGTAAGTGAAGCCGTGATATTTTTATCCATATCTTCTTCATATAAACTGGAGATAAAAGATAATATCTTAATATTCGATCTCATCTTTTCAAAATCAGAATTTGAAAGCCAAAGTATTATTGATAGAAATAAGTTAAGAACTATTTTGCTAAATAATTTGTACGATGTTTTGTTTATTGCCAATTTCAAATTTCCAAATTATGATGAAATCGAAAAGAGTATAATCGAGAAAGATAATGCTGTAGAATTTAATTATAAATTACTTAAAGTTGAAAATATATAAATATGGGAACAATAATAAATAACGATTTTATATCTGTTTTTAAGAGTAGGCTATTAAATATTACAAGTAGAACTATATCTGTAAAAACACTACTAAGCGAGAGGAATGTCAAGAGGATTGATTATAAACCATACTACCAAAGAAATTATGTATGGGATATTGAAAAGCAAAGTTTCTTTATTGAGAGTGTACTATTAGGAACAGAGATTCCTCCTTTGATTTTATTTAAGTCAGGTGTAAATATTGAGATTATTGATGGTCGACAACGCTTTGAAACTTTGAAAAGATTTAAAGAGGATGATTTTAGTCTTAGTACAAAAGGATTAATGGAACTGCCCGCATTGGCTAAATCGTCGTTTAATAAATTAGATGATAGTTTAAAAGATATTTTTCTAAATTCATCTATTAGAATTTTTCAATTCGAAGTTATTACAGATGTATCTCCAGAAATTGAGGATAAGGTAAAAAAAGAAATATTTAGACGATACAATACTGGTATCACCCCGTTAACAAGTGTCGAAGTAGATGCAGCTAAATATGATAATGATCAGTTGTCTAACTTAATCGAACTATCGTTGCACCAAAATAGTGATTTCTATGATGCTATGAGGAAATGTTTTTTCTATAATGAAAAAGATGATGTAGACTTAATTGACAAAATGGTAGACTTTTTAAGAGAGTCTTATGTTTTGCCACATTTTCCTATTTCAAGATATGCAAGAGGTAAAAATCGAGATGGTATTATAGATATACTCTATAATGCCATAACAAGTAATGAGCAAAGTAATTTAGAATTTAGCGATTATAAGTTGCGAATAGATTCTGTCATAAACCTGTACAATTCTTGGTCAGATAATGATCTATTGAAAAGAAATAAGCTATTGTATCAGGCGATATTATGGGGGGTATGTGTTATGTCACAAGAAGAGGTGAATTATGACTTAGAGGATAATGAAGTTAAAAATGGTATTAAATCAGATATATTCAATTCAATAGGAATATTTAATGATGAAAATTCATTTCATTACAAAAGCATTGTTGAGCGATATAGTAAAGTAGCAGAAATTTTTGCTAAATATTTCAAGTGTAATTTTGAGATTTATATTAAAAATGTAAATTTTAATTCTACATTAAAGTTATTTCAACAAAATGGAGAAGAAGCCAGAGATGTAATGAAGCAATTAGACGGTTTAAGAATAAACAAGCCTGCTCCAATATCTAAGCCTATCGAAGAGATTTTAAAAGATGTCGCTACGAGCATGTATCAAATTCGACCATCATATCAAAGACAGGAAAAAATCAATGAAAGCAAAGCTTCGTCAATTATTGAAAGTATATTGTTAGGAATACCCCTACCTCCAATTTTTATATACAAGCGAGAAGATGGTATCAAGGAAGTAATTGATGGACAACAACGCCTACTGTCGATTATAGCCTTTACAGGCAGTCAGTATAGAGATGAATACGGTAAATTGCAATATGCCAAAATAAATAATTTCAAGCTAAAGAAAACTAATATACTTAACTTAAGAGGTAATAATTATCAAGCACTACAAGAATCACAACAAGATTTAATTCAAGATTTTATTATTGACGAAATAATCATAGATCAGTCGTTTAATGAAAACTTTGAACCAACAGATCTTTTTATAAGATTAAATCAAAAGCCGTACCCTATTCAAGTTAACTCATTTGAGATGTGGAACTCTACAGTTAATAAAGATATAATACAATGCATCAAAGAAGTAACAGCCAATAATATTGAATGGTTCTTTATAAAAGAGAATAAAAATGAAATCCCCACAGAAAGAACTGATCGAATGGAAAACGAGGAGCTTGTAACTTTATTGGCATATATCAATTATTCTATTGATACAGATGGTGTGTATGATAAAGTGCTTGGCACTTTCAAAAGAAGTGATAGAATTACGTGCAGAATAAAAGCAAAGAGTCAGATTTCAGATTTTTTACTAAAGCTGGATGAAGATAAACTTGAAAAGGATAAATTTATGTGGTATATTAATAGGATGGGTGAACGGATAGAGCTATTTAAAAGTTTGCTGTGTACTGCAGATAAACAATCATTAAATGATTTCTTTAATGTCAAGAATAGCAAAACATTTAGAAGATCTGCTCAAGATTTCTATATTGTATGGATACTTATGCATTATGTAGATCGTATTGATGAAAATAATCGAGAGACAATAAAAGGTTATATAATTAGCACATTAAAACAATTAAAAAACACTGAAGGGAGTTTAGTTGATGAGAAATATTATAATGACTTTATTGACAATCTAAACGAAGTTGTTAAAAAATGTAAAAGTAGCAGTCATTAGCACATTATGCAAAAATACAAGAACAATTGGTTAGATGAATATCTGAAATCGCTATATGGTTTTGCTAACATTTTAATGTAGGCATAAATGTTTACTAGCTAGAGTAAGGGTTGAAATAAAACGATGATTTTACATATATGAGTGATAAAGTAATAAACCAAGACGATACATTATTTGCAGACCTCTGCAATATAATCGATAATACTAGGCGTCGTGTCGCTACGGTGGCTAATAGTGGTGTGACTTTGATGTATTGGGGTGTTGGAAATCGTATTAATACTGAACTGCTGAACAATGAAAGAGCTGAGTATGGAAAACAGATTGTTGTGACAGTGTCGCA
>CAYJCU010000074.1:0-10590 GCA_964368765.1 uncultured Rikenellaceae bacterium | reverse complement strand
GTAAGCCCCTATAATTTAAATTACAACTAATTTATTGTAAGATAGGTAGTTACCAGGTTTTTTGATTTTTTTACCGGACAACAATAATAAATAATAGCTTATGGAGATGAATAATGAAATTTACGGCGTTGCATTAGATATTGGAGCATCTAAAGTATCATTAATGGTGGGCTCGCAACAAAAAGAGGGTAGAATCCGTATTGTTGCAGGTACAACTGTTGATGTGCAGGAGGGTGCTATTCGCAGAGGCGAAATAGAGAATATCAAAGAGGTTTCTAATGCTATTGAAGAGGCTATCCAAACAATTGAAAAAGAGGATGGTATCAGAATACATAGTGCTACTATCAGCATTTCAGGTCTTTACGTAGAGAGCGAAGAGGTCTCTGATGGGGTGTATGTTAAGTATGATGATGAGATAACTCAAGAAGATATTGATGCCCTTAATGAAACAATAACATACCATAGGCCAGATGATGATGATAAATTTGTTATCGAAACTATCCTAGATCAATATATCGTAAATGGCAAAACATATCTTAAGAGTCCATTGGGCATGTCGGGCAATAGGCTACGTGGCCGATTCAATATACTATATGGCAGTAGCCAGCTACTCAAACGTGTAAACAGAACAGTAACACGCTCTGAATTATCGGTATCAGGAATGGTACCTATCGCACTAGCAACAGCAGAGGCTGTACTTACTGACGAGGATAAAGAGTTAGGTGTATGTATTATTGATTTGGGTGCAACAACCACTGAAATAGCGATATTTCAGGACTATAAATTACGTTTTATTAAGACTCTACCTTTTGGTATGTCTCTACTAAACGAAGATATAAAAAGTTATAGTATAGCGCAGCGTTTCGTAGAGCAACTGAAGGTGCAGTATGGCGAGGCACTCTCTAACTATGCCCCTGATAACGTAGCAATTGATATACCATCACTGAGTCGCAATGATAACTATATCCCGCAGCGCACATTAGCTAAAATCATTGAATCTCGACTTGTAGAGATAATAATAGCTATTAAAAATGTAATTGCCGAGAGTGGTTATGATGATCTATCAGAGGGTATAGTACTGACTGGTGGTGGTGCTAAGCTAAAAAATATTGATAAACTATTTAAGAATCAAACGCACCTATTAACACGTATAGGCATACCATCATATCGTGTTGATGGTATAGATAATGATATTATCAACGACACTCGCTACTCTACTGTTATAGGAACACTGCTAAAGGCATTTGAACAAAATTTCAAATCAGATATTGAGTTTATAGAACAAGTACAAGAGGAGGAACCTACTACTACTGAGGTGACTGAAGATAATCACACCTACGAAGAGGGCACTATGCAGTTCGGAGATGAATATGATGACACCTATGATAATTATGAGAGTGAAAGATATACTGAAAAAAAATCTAGGTTTAAGGGTATTAGCAATATATTTGGTAAATTAAAAGATAATGGTAAACAGATCAAAGAGTTTGATTTTGATGAGACCTATGATGCAACACCTAAGAGGCAACAGTCACATATAGATGAGGATGTTGATTCTGAGCCGAAAAACAGAGAACCACAAACTAAACCAAAAAGTACGATAGATAATTTTTTAGATAAACTAATTAATCAAGATTAATTATGATAGATATCGAGGGAATGATACCAAAGAGTATGAGAAACACATCAAAGATTACAGTTATGGGCATAGGTGGTGGCGGTAGTAATGCCGTTGATCACATGTATAAACAGAATATCGAGGATGTTGAGTATATTGTGTGTAACACAGATAAGCAGGCACTTGACGATAAGCAGGTACCATTCAAAATATTGATTGGTAACGGTATGGGGGCAGGTGCTAACCCTACTGTTGCCAAAGAGTTTGCCGAGCGAGATATAGACAAGATAGAGGCCGCACTTATTGATAAAGATACACGTATGTTATTTTTAACTGCTGGTATGGGAGGCGGAACAGGAACAGGTGCTGCACCTGTTATAGCACGTGTAGCACGTAAGTTGGAGATTCTAACTGTTGGCATTGTTACCATGCCTCACAAAGCTGAGGGTGCGGAGAGGGTTAATAGAGCTATTGAGGGTCTTATGGAGTTGAAGAAAAATCTTGATGCTATATTAATTATTGATAACACATTAGTATTAAATATTTTCAGTGATTTGATGTATGAGGAGGCTTTTGGCAAAGCAGACGACATATTAGCTATCGGGGTTGAGTCTTTAGCAGAGATAATTATTAAGAGTTATCGTATCAATACCGACCACAATGATATCCGTAAAACAATGTTAAATGCAGGCTATTTCTTAATGGGAACTGCCACAGGGGATAGTAACAGCGATGATATTGTTGATGAGCTAATTAGTAGAGCCCTTAAATCTCCACTTTTAATGCAGAATGATATTGTTGGTGCTAAAAATGTCCTTGTATCAATATCTAACGGAATAAATGGTTTTAATGCTGGTAAAACAAGCGATATATTAGACCGCATACAAATATCGGCTGGAGGTAGCGCAGAACTTATCTTCTCTATAGGCACGGACCCAACTCTAGAACCTGATGAGGTTAAACTTATTGTTGTTGCAGCTGGTTTTGATGCCGAGAAAAAATTTCTTAGTAGATATATAGATAAAAATGGTGGGGGTAACAATAAGGCATTCAATAGCGATAATCAAATTGATGATGAAGCCAGCGAACTAGATAAATTTGAAAAAATACCCGCCTATAAACGAACGGGTCGTGAGGTGTACCATCATATAGACCCTGCGAAATTAAAAATCGTAAAATTGAATATTGATTAATATATATGCAAGAGTATATGGTTATGTTAGTAGTAGCAATTATTGCAGTGGCTATTATGGTTTTAGGTCTGGCTATCACACAGATACGCAAAGGTCGCCCACTACAAAGTGATGTAGGCGATAACGATGATATGAAACGACTTGGGCTTAAATGTACGTCACAGCAGTTCCGTCAAGAGGAGGCGGAATTGCGAGGAGAGAAGAGCGACAATATTGTTGGTGGTTGTGGCTCTACGTGCGGTAGCTGTGGCGACTGTTAAGTTTCTGTTGTCGCAAAACTAATTTTTGCACTCTTCGTTTCGGCAAAAATACCACTCTGGAAGAGTGCCCAGCCGGCATAAGGCGAAAATATTTTAAAAAATATATCCACGGCTAACGAATGATCATAACGGATAAAAATAATTTTTTATCATAAAAATAGCTGATAATCAAAAAATTATTACTACCTTTGCACCGTTGTAAAAAACACAAACAATTCTCGGCTAGAGAAAGGCGTACTTTTTCGCCATATATAATCCCCCATTTTTTTGGAATAACTGTCCGACATACCGTTTTCTAATTGATAATTTTTTGTGTTATAATATATTCATGCAGATTGTTTCTGCCACCAATTAACACATAAATGAACGAATTAGAAGATTTCAGGGTATTAGGTCTCTCAGAGAAGACACTTGATGCCATCAAAGCTAAGGGCTTTGAAAAACCGTCGCCTATTCAGGCGTTAACTATTCCTGTACTACTTGAGAATAAGCACGACATAATAGGTCAGGCACAGACAGGTACAGGTAAAACGGCAGCTTTCGGACTGCCAATACTAGAGCAAGCTACACCTAATGCAGGTAATGTTCAAGCACTTATCCTTGTACCAACACGTGAGCTAGCTCTTCAGGTAACAGATGAGTTACAATCATTCAGAACTAACAGAACCTCTATAACAGCTATCTATGGTGGTGCATCTATCAGTGAGCAGCTACGTAGATTAAAGAGTGGTGTGGATATTGTTGTTGGAACTCCTGGGCGTATCTTAGATCATATCCGTCGTAGAACACTTGTACTAGACAATGTAAAATGGATTGTACTAGATGAGGCAGATGAGATGCTTAATATGGGATTTATTGAAGATGTAGAGGAGATTCTTTCTCACACATCTGAGGATAAGCGCACCCTACTTTTCTCGGCTACTATGCCCCCTAAGATCAAGTCGTTAGCTAACCGTTTTATGACAGAGACTCAGCATCTTAAGGTTGAGAGCAGTTTTGTTACTACTGATTTAACTGATCAGATATATTTCGAGGTACGTGAGAGTGATAAATTCGATGCACTTACTCGTATTATTGATATTGAGAATGATATATACACTATTATCTTCTGTCGTACTAAGGTGGCGGTAGATGATTTGGTTCAAAGACTAACAGAGCGTGGTTATGCTGCTGATGGTCTTCATGGGGATGTTTCGCAGGCTATGCGTGAGAAGATTCTTTATAAGTTCAAGCGCAAACATATCAACTTACTTGTTGCTACAGATGTAGCGGCACGTGGTATAGATATTAATAACTTAACACACGTTATTAACTACTCTCTTCCACAAGATTCTGAGTCTTATGTACACCGTATCGGTCGTACTGGTAGAGCAGGTAAGCAGGGTACTGCCATTACATTTATCTCTAATGCTGAGTATCGTCAATTCTTAATGATGAAGCGTATGGTTAAGGCAGATATACGTAAAGAGGAGATACCTACAGTTGCAGATATTATCACAACTAAGCGTAATAATATTCTTACAGATATTAAGGAGAGTGTTGAATCAGGTCTATTTGTTGAATTTTTCGATATGGCTGAGGAGATACTTAAGGGTACCGACCCAATAACAGCATTAGCAGCCACTCTAAAATTATCTTTTAAAAACGATTTAGATACCAGCTCGTATAATGAGATACGTGGATTTAGTGTAGATACTAAGGGTACAGCTAGAATCTTTATTGCTTTAGGTGCAAAGGATGGTTACACATTACGCACTCTTATAAAGATGGTAAATGACACAACAGGTCTTTCTACATCTCAAATCAATGATGTTAAGGTATTAGAAGAGTTCTCGTTTATCACTGTTCCTTTCGAGAAAGCAGAGCAGATTATACGCTCTCTTAACACACTAAGCCAAGGACGTCCTATAGCTGAGATAACACGTGAGAAGAAACGCCGTAGCGACAGAAATGATCGTGGCGAGGGTAGACGTGATGGCGGAGGTCGCCGTGATGGCAAGAAAGATAAAGATGATAGCGGAAAGAGAGATCGTAAGCGCAGAGATGACGACAGGAGAGGTTCTCGTAAGGAGTCAGATAGAGGAGGAGCATCTAAAGGGCGCGACCGCAGCAGCAGTAGCAGCAGCAGCAGCAGCAGCAGTAGTCGTCCATCAGACAAACGTAGAGATCGCCGTTCTCGCAACAGATAAATAGCAAAAAAGCTAACCGCAAACATGATTTTGCGGTTAGCTTTTTTTGCATCATTACTCTTTTTTTCGTCTAACTATACCGCTCTGGAAGAGTGCCCCGCCGGCATAAGGCGAAAAAACTGTGCACGGCACGGCGTCCACCACCGCTAAAAAGAGAAATTATTACGCAGAGAAACGGAGTAATAATTTTTCCTCGGTGGACGCACGATTCGCCAGAATCGTAACTCTGTTTCAGCAAAAACAACCGGTCTGGAAGACCGCCCAGCCGGCGTGAGGCGAAAAAAACTGTGCACGACACGGCGTCCACCACCGCTAAAAAGCCTCATAAACACCAAAATATACCTGCATATCCCTATTTAGTGGATTATATCCCATATCAAATCTAAAATTTAGTCTATCTTGTAGCCTCACTCTCAAACCTGCTCCGAAATTGGGTAATAAAGCCTCTACATCTGTTAAACTATGGCCTATTAACCCTGCTCCCACCCATGCAACATAGCCTAATGAGTTAATTACACGTGTTATCCAATTATGGTTCATAACACTAAATTTATGTCTATACTCAATAATTGCAACAGTTGTTGCCTTATCTCGGTACTGCCCAAGATAGTAACCCCTTAAATCATAGGCCGAACCCACTGTGGGTAGTTGCGTAAATGGTATATCGCCATAGGCAAAGTTCGAAGATACCATCCACGCTAATGTCTTTCGTCCTAATTTTTGAGATAGAGGGCGATACTCTCTGTAATTTATTTGTGTATTACCAAAGGCATTATCACCACCAAATATCTTTGCATATAGGGTGGTATTTATATCAATCACTCTTCCTAGATAAGGATTACTTATCACATCTCGTGTATCATAGCTAATATTAATCCCCAACCCATTATTATATATCCTCTGCCCACCTTTTGTACCCCCATTTTTTTGGTAATAGGGGTCGTTAATCACTCCCATGCTCGGCTCTGTTATCTTACTGTAATTTACACTTAACATACCCCCTATAAACCAATCACTGTCGGCTATACGATGATTTATTACTCCATTAAGTAGAAAATTACGATTTAGATATTGCGTTGTCTCCTCTCCTTGTGATATATATTTGTTTATGTTATAACCAACACCAAAATAGTTATCATATATATTATTGGTATATTGAAGAGCCCCTAATATCTGTATATCTCCACCTTTTAAGAATAGCTGCGGATTAATAACAACCTTATATCCCACCTTTTCATCAATATATAGTATCAACGATAGGGGCACAATAGACAGAGGGTTACCAGCTCCTCTAAACCGAAATGAACCTACCACTGTATTTGCCAATACCACACCACGCTCAGGCGAATATCCAGGCCCACCAGCATAGCGATATAACACCTTACGTGTTGTGTCTCTCTCCGCTGCCCATGATGTAGTAGAGAAAAATAGAACAGACATTATATATATAAAAATTGCTCTCATAATACAAATATGAGAGCAATTTTTATGCAAATTTCAACTTAACGCCCTATAAACCTGAATTTTGAATAAAAAACAGTCATACATTCTTATCCAAAACTCAGGTTATAACCTACGCGCACCATCTCCTATAACCACATCTATAACACGAGGCTCATGACCATAATTTTCATTGAACTTACTCTTTACAGTATCTATAAAGTTGTCATATAACTCACTCTTAACAAGGTTTATGGTACAACCACCAAAACCACCACCCATAATACGTGCACCCGTAACACCACACTCTTTGGCAAGAGTAGCTAAAAAGTCAAGCTCAACACAACTAACCTCATAATCTTTAGACATTCCCCAATGAGTTTCATACATACGCTCTCCAACAGTCTCATAATCTCCACGCTCTAAGGCATCGCACACATCAAGCACACGTTGCTCTTCACCTATTACATACCTTGCTCTTAGATAATCCTCATCGCTTATCTGCTCTTTCACCTTATCTAACATCTCCATAGTAGCACCTCTCAGAGTTTCTTGCCCTAAGCTCTTAGCCACTCTCTCGCAACTCTCTCTTCGTTTGTTATAGGGAGAATCAACAAGCGCATGCTTAACCTGAGAGTCTATAAGCACTAGCTTATACCCTTCAGGATTGAAAGGGTAATATTTATGCTCCATATTTAAACAATCTAGACGCATAAGATGCCCTGCTTTACCAAATATTGATGCAAACTGATCCATAATGCCACACTTAACCCCACAATAGTTATGCTCTGTTGATTGCCCAATTCTTGCTAATTCAAACTTATCAATAGAGTTATCGTTATATAAATCATTTATGGCATAGGCATATACACTCTCAAGAGCTGCCGACGATGATAAACCAGCACCTAGAGGCACAGTCCCCAAGAATACCGTATCAAAAGGTTTTACTTTAAACCCTCTCTTTATTACCTCTCTACACACTCCGAAGATATAACTAGCCCACTGCTTATCAGGCTTATCACTCTCTTCTAAACCAAACTCACAATATTCATCAAGGTCAATAGAGTAAACCCTTATCTTATCATATCCATTAGGCTTAATAGCTGCAAACATAGCCCTATCAATAGCCCCAGGAAATACAAATCCTCCATTATAATCTGTATGCTCTCCAATCAGGTTAATACGCCCTGGCGAAGTAAATAATATGGCTCCCCCACCAAAATGTTCTTCAAATTTTGTCTTTAGAATCTCTAGCTCCATAACTACATATTTTTAAAAGTAAATATTATCTGCTGGCTATAATTATCACCCTCTCTTAAGATTGGCGAAGGGAAATTTGGTTGATTAACAGCATTAGGAAAGTTCTGACACTCAATAGCAACCCCACTACGATTAACATAGAGCCCATTTTTACCCTCAGGAGAACCCTCCAGCCAATTACCGGTATATATCTGAACCCCTGGTTGTGTTGATTTTATCTCAATAACCCTACCCGAACTATCTTCAGATAGTGTTGCCACATGATTAAGCAATCCCCCCTCATAATTATCAACTACCCAGCAATGGTCATAGCCTCTGCCTATTTTAAGGGCTTCAAAATCACTATCTATCCTATCGCCAATAGGTGTTGACATTAAAAAATCCATAGGTGTTCCTGCCACCTCAACAATCTCTCCAGTTGGTATCTGTTGCTCTGTTGTAGGCAGCCATTTTGAGGCGTTAAGATAGAGCTTATGATCCTCTATTAAACCATTACCATCCCCTTTGAGATTAAAATATACATGATTAGTAAGATTAACTACTGTTGCTCCGTCGCTTTCAGCACGATAGGTTATAGATAAATCACACTCGTCACTCCAGCTATATATAGCCTTAACAGATAACTTAGCAGGGTAACCCTCTTCACCATCTGCACTAATATAACTAAACACTATTGCGCTATCCTCAACACAACTATCCCACACCCTATTCTGAAACCCCGTTGGCCCACCATGTAACGCATTAGGTGCTACATTAGCACTAAGCCTATACTCTTTACCATCAAGTACAAAACCAGCATTTGCTATACGATTGGCACATCTACCAACCGATTTACCCATAGCAGCTCCATCGCCCTGATATGACCCCCACTCTTTATATCCAAGTGCAATATCATCTATTACACCATTCTTATCAGGAACACCAATACCAGTTATTGTAGCTCCTAAATTTAACAATTTAACCCAAGCACCATGGCTATTAGTCGCAGTGTATTGAACAATCTCGCAACCATCATCAGTAAAACCTAATATATCTCTCTCAATTGTTATCATAACGATTTTTTTAGTTAGTTTTCACAAAAATAAACATAATTGTGTTAAAATACAAAAATACCATTAATTATTTTTGCAAAATAGGTACAAAAAGTTTAATTTTGTATAAAATAAAATCTTAATACTCTACATTATGAAAAACTATATTAAAGGTATAACATTTGGAGCTATTATATTAATGGCAAGCCTTTCATTCATACCAAACTCAAAGGGCGATATTAAGGCTAAAATCAACAACTACTTCTATCTTTATCTTGACGGCAATGATAAAGATTACAAAAAGAGTGAGAAGATTGATTTAGATAACATTGATAAGTATACCGATATGGTATGGGGCGAATGGGTGGAGGCAAATCAGAACTACTCTGAGCAGAAATTAGAAAATTTTGATAACCTATCAAAGCAACTTAGTAGTTCGTGGGAGATACCGCCACACCTAGAGCCTGATGTTAAGATGCCATACTATTTTGGATATAAGGGAGAGCAGCCAAAGAGTGGTTATCCACTATTTATATATCTTCATGGCTCAGGCAATAAGGATAGAGAGTGGAGCACAGGACATAAATTGGCCACTATGTTTGATGATGCCCCCTCAGCCTATTTCATACCTCAGATACCTAGCGAGAAGCAGTATCGCTGGTGGCAGAAATCAAAGCAATATGCCATTGAAAAATTACTACGCCTCACACTTATTCGTGGTGATATAGATGCAAACAGATTATATCTTTTCGGCATTTCAGAGGGAGGTTACGGTTCGCAACGTCTAGCCTCATTCTATGCAGACTATCTGGCAGGAGCGGGTCCTATGGCTGGTGGAGAGCCGCTACGCAATGCCCCTGTTGATAACTGTCGTAATATTGCATATAGCATGCTTACAGGTGCTAATGATGTTATGTTTGGGCGTAATGATTTAACAAAAATAACAAAAGAGCAGTTTCAAGAGTTTCAAAAAGAGGATAATGAGGGTTACAATCATCGCATAGAGATTATACCTGGCATGGGGCATCAGATAGATTATAGCCCTACCACTCTATGGCTAAAAGATAAGATACGTAATCCACACCCTAAACGTGTTGTGTGGGAAAATTTTGAGATGGATGGTATCTATCGTAAGGGTTTCTATAATATTGCTGTTATTGAGCCATCAAGTGACGACACAGAGATTAGAACACGCTATATTATGGAGATAGAAGATAATAACATAAACCTAAGTGTTGATTTAGTTGAGTATAGTGTTACTGCACGCAACAAATGGAACATAGAGACAAGATATAATAAAAACTACACTAAGGCAGAAAAGGGTAAAATATTAATCTACCTTAATAATGAGTTAGTTAATCTATCTAAAGATGTTACTGTAACAGTAAATGGCAAAAGAGTGTATAGCGGAATGGTTACCCCAAACCTAAAAAATTTAGTTAATAGCTGTAAAACATTCTACGACCCTGAACGATTATACCCTGCAGCTATAGAGGTAACAATATAGTTTCTATTTGGCATAATATTAGTATTTTATCAATTACATTATAGTAGTGTCCGGCGAACCTGAGGATTGAATTTATGCACGTCATATCTACC
>CAYJCU010000073.1:0-10605 GCA_964368765.1 uncultured Rikenellaceae bacterium | reverse complement strand
AAAATATACTCGCTTAAACTATATCCCAACACATTTTACGAAAGAACCCATATACTCCACCGACTTTTTGCACAGATCTGATTTTTGTGAATAGCTCCACTATAATATTATGATAAAAAAAGAGATTAACCTTTCGATTAATCTCTTTGTGGGAACAATAGGATTCGAACCTATGACCCCCTGCTTGTAAGGCAGGTGCTCTGAACCAGCTGAGCTATGCTCCCCTTTTGCGACAACAAAGATAGGAACTATTTTTTTATTTACCAAATATTTTCGGTAAAAAATTTAAATATTTTTTTAATTAATTTGATAACATCAAGTCAGTCAGCATCATAACAACAAAACCAATTATAGCCCCCATAGTGGCAAAATCAGAATGTTTTCCATTTTGCGATGATGGTATCAACTCCTCAACTACAACATATATCATAGCTCCCGCCGCAAATGCCAACGCATAGGGCATTAATGGCTCTACTCCCATAACCAACCAAGCACCAAAAATAGCAGCTAAGGGCTCTACCGCACCTGAGAGTTGTCCTAAATTAAAGGCTTTCCATCTTGACACACCCTCTTTAGCCAAAGGGACAGAGACAATAGCACCCTCAGGAAAATTCTGAATACCCATACCTATTGCCAATGATACAGCTCCACCTATCATAAGAGGATCGCCTGTGCTACCTGCCACTCCGAAAGCAACACCTACTGCCAATCCCTCAGGTATATTGTGAAGAGTTACTGCCAATGCCAATAAAACACTTCTTTTCCACGATGACTGCAAACCCTCTGTTGTAGATGCACCCGTTGATATATTAAAGTGCATGTGTGGTAGTATTTTATCTATTCCGAACAGAAACAGAGCACCTAAAACGAAGCCAACCACAGCTGGAACCCAATCGGTGCCACGCTCATAACTTATCTCGATAGCAGGATCAAGTAACGACCAGAAACTAGCAGCTATCATAACCCCAGCAGCAAATCCTAGTAGCAAATTCATCGCCTTTTGGTTTATATTGCGCACAAAAAAGACTAAACCAGAGCCTAGTGCAGTCATAAACCATGTGAATAGAGTTGCTAGCAATGCTAGCACAACTGGATTAACTCCTATTAATTGATCAACAAAATTCATACTATTATTATATCAAAGGTTTAACAAATAAAATCATTGGGTTTCCATCTATATTGGTAAAAATTAGTGTTTTAGAACCTCTATTTTTAATCTTCAGAGTTTTGCAAATAGTATCAGCAGAATAATCGAAATTATATATTATTAATGTCGCCTCTTTTACCCCCTCGGCTCGAAATAGCTTTGGTTTATATGGAATCATCTTATTAATAGCATACACCTTGCCAGCAAAAGAGCTAAAGAGCTTATTGCTTAAGGCCATCTCACTACAAAAATGATACTCATCTTCATTATGATATGTTGCGAAGTATGGCTCAACACACCTCATCTTACGAAGAGTAACATCTGGTAGATAAATATAGTTATAACTGCTATTAGGGTTACGAATTGCTCTCTTTGCTAAATCACTATTTTGCAGAATCACTGACACTACCCTACAGCTACGCTCTATAATATCGCACGAAATAGCACCACTAGCCCCTCCTAGCTCTACAACCATCTCTTTACACTCTCCACCCACTGACAGAGCACGTAACGACACATTGCTACCAAAGATGCGTTCGGCCTCTGTACGGTCGAAAAGAGGAGATAGTTTTATTACTATCTTATCTGCTATATCTATTAATTTAGGTAATAACTCTACCACATTAGGTGAGCACTCTTCTAATAAGAAGACTTTTTTTGAATTATCTCTACGAGCGGGGTCAATATATACCACATCGAACTTATCGCCCCTATAATTGGATATAAACTCTTCAGCAGAGGTATTTACCACCTCAACATTATTAACACCCAATCTTTTAAAATTTTCAACAGCTATTTTTGCAAGTAACTGTACCTGCTCAAGAGCTATTACAGTGTCGAAACGTTTACTATTATAGTAGGCATCTACTCCTAATCCACAAGTGAGATCAAGCAAACGTTTACCACTATACCCACGTGAGGCGGCAGTGTGGTAACTACTAGCCTGCTCATAAGATAGTGGAGGAATAACTCCTCGCACTTCATAGAGGTGGGGTAGTTTATTTTTACATCTATTAAGATACTTTATCTGACTGCATAACAATGGCTTGATTCCTCTCAACGCTAATTGAGAGGAATCGTTATCTATCTCTCTATCTATTATATCACGAGCCTCGTCAGTTAATAGATATTCAAAATCACTCTCTGTTATGCCGAACTCTATCATAGGTATTTTACTCTAATCCTCTCTCTTTAGCTATCTTCTCCATAAGTGCATACGCCTCATCATAATCATTACGTATCACACCATCAAGAATAGCCTCTTTTATCTCAGCCTTTATCTCGCCTACAAGTGAACAAGGCTCAATATTATAGCGTTTCATTATTATATCACCTGTTATAGGTGGCTGGAAATTACGAACTCTATCTTTCTCTTCTATCTCTTTGAGCATACGACGCACAAGAGCAAAATTTTCAAGATAACGTTTAACCTTTGCATCATTAGCCGAAGTAATATCTGCTTCACACAGCATCATCAAATCGTCTATATCATCTCCAGCCTCAAATAGTAATCTACGTACTGCCGAATCGGTTACCACTTCGTTAGCTAGAGCTATTGGACGCAAATGTAAGAATATCAGCTTACGCACATAATCGAGCGGTGCACCAAGAGGCAATCTCATATTACGAAATATACTCTTAGCCATCTTAGAACCTACCACCTCATGCGAATGGAAAGTCCACCCAACACTATTATCCCACCCCTTAGTGGCGGGCTTTCCCACATCATGCAGTAGTGCTGCCCATCTAAGCCATAACTTACCGCCATCCATAGCCGCAACATTATCTAACACCGCAAGAGTGTGAAAAAAATTATCTTTATGCGCCCTACCATTACGAGACTCAACACCCTTCATCTTCTCTAAGAAAGGGAACACATAGCGCAACAATCCACATTTATTTAATAGTTTAAACCCAACTGATGGAGTTTTAGACATCATTATCTTCTCTATCTCGGTAGATATTCTCTCAATTGATACTATCTCAATCCTTGAGGCATTATCTATAATAGCCTGAAAAGTGTTATCCTCAATAATAAATCCTAATTGCGTTGCAAACCTAATAGCACGTATCATACGCAGTGGATCATCAGAGAATGTTATATTAGGCTCTAGTGGCGTGCGTATAATTCCGTTACGAAGATCCTCAACACCATTAAAGGGGTCTAGCAGCTCACCATAACTATCATTATTTAGAGAGAATGCCATTGCGTTAATGGTAAAATCACGCCTATTTTGGTCATCCTCTAAAGTACCCTCCTCTACTATTGGTTTACGAGAATCTCTATTATACGACTCTTTACGTGCTCCAACAAACTCAAGTTCTATATCTCCGCTACGAAGCATGGCGGTACCAAAATTTTTAAATAGCGTAACTTTTGTTTTTAGTCTATCACCCAATTTTTGCGCTATATCTAGACCGCTACCAATAACAACAACATCAATGTCTTTACACTCACGTTTAAGAAGATAGTCTCTCACATATCCTCCTATAACGTAACCTCTCACATTTTCAGTGTCGAGAAGCTCTCCTATTTTCTTAAATATTTTATTATCTAATCTATTATCACTCATCTATTTCAACTCTCTCAGATACAGTTGTATCGTATTTTCTAGTCCATAATATAGTGCATCAGATATAAGAGCATGACCAATAGACACCTCTAATAAGTTTGGTATATTTTGGCTAAAATATTTTAAATTTTCAAGGCTCAAATCGTGCCCTGCATTAAGCCCTAAACCATATTTAACTGCCTCTTGTGCTGTTGCAATAAACGGAGCAATAGCCTCTTCACGATTAACCGCATAATTAGCTGCGTAAGGCTCTGTATATAATTCTATCCTATCTGTTCCGGTCTCAGCAGCATGTTTAACCAACTCTGGCACAGGGTTAAGAAATATAGACACACGTATCCCCTTAGCCTTAAAACGTGCAACTATCTCTTTAAGATACTCTTTATGTGTGATGGTATCCCACCCACTATTTGAAGTAATAGCCTCTGGCGGATCAGGTACAAGAGTAACCTGCTCTGGCACCACCTCAAGAACCAACTGAATAAAATCTTCTGAAGGGTAACCCTCTATATTAAACTCTGTTGTAACAACCTTTTTCAGGTCTCTCACATCACTATAACGGATATGTCTCTCATCAGGACGTGGGTGAACAGTCACCCCCTCGCCACCAAAACGCTCACAGTTAAGAGCCGCCTCAACAACATTTGGAGTATTTCCTCCTCGAGCATTACGTATAGTTGCTATTTTGTTAATATTTACGCTTAGTTTAGTCATAATAGTTTAGTCAAATAATGAATTTACCACCTCAGGTAATTTAACACCTAGATGGTCGTATGCCTTAGCCGTTGCCTCACGCCCTCGTGCTGTACGTTTAATAAATCCCTCTTGTATTAAGAATGGTTCGTGCACCTCTTCAATAGTGCCTGAATCCTCTCCCACCGCAGTAGCGATAGTACCAAGCCCAACAGGTCCACCACCAAACTTATTTATCATTGTATCTAATATCTTGTTATCCATCTTATCAAGACCATGTAGGTCTATATTAAGAGCATCTAAGGCATAGCGTGTTATCTCTTTATCAATAACACCATTACCCTTAACCATTGCAAAATCACGCACCCTGCGTAATAGCGCATTAGCTACACGTGGTGTACCTCTACTGCGACGTGCTAACTCCATTGAGGCATCATCATCTATCTTAGAGCCTAGTATAGAGGCAGAACGGCGAATAATACGATTCAGTGTATTTACATCATAATATTCTAACAGGCACTGAATACCAAAACGTGCTCTGAGTGGCGAGGTAAGCAATCCGCTACGTGTTGTTGCTCCTATCAGAGTAAAAGGTGCAACCTCAATCTGAATACTACGAGCTCCTGGCCCCTTATCTAGCACCACATCAATAGAGAAATCTTCCATTGCAGAGTATAAATACTCTTCAACCACCGGAGATAGGCGATGAATTTCATCAATAAAGAGAACATCCCCCTCGTCAAGATTGGTTAAAAGACCAGCCAAATCACCAGGTTTATCAAGCACTGGCCCTGAGGTTAGTTTAAGAGATACCCCCAACTCATTACTAATAATATTAGCAAGGGTGGTCTTACCTAAACCCGGAGGACCATGTAATAACACATGATCAAGAGGCTCTGAACGCATAATAGCCGCCTTGATAAAGATACGTAGGTTCTCTACTGTCTTACTCTGGCCACTAAAATCGTCGAGCTCCTGCGGACGTATCTGCTCGTCGTATTCGTTATCTTTTTTTATATTTTTTAATCCCTCAATCATCTAGCAATTGTGCGAAAGAAGTTTACGATTTCTATTAAAATTCTTCTCGGCATACTCATAAGTAACCTCTATCTCTTGTTGGTTATCATTGATTTCAAACATAGCATCTATCATAATAGCCTCACAGATAGAGCGTAAGCCCCTAGCACCTAGACCAAATTCAATAGCCTTATCAACAATAAATCCTAGTGCATCATCTGCAAACGAGAGTTTGATATTATCATACTCAAACAGTTTAACATACTGTTTAGTGATAGCATTTTTAGGCTCTGTTAATATCTTAAGAAGTGCCTCACGGTTAAGTGGTTCAAGATATGTTAATACAGGAATACGACCCACCAACTCAGGTATCAAACCAAAAGATTTAATATCTTGCGGTGTAACATATTGCAGAATACTATCAAGATTTACATTCTCACGGTTGCTATTAGCACCATAACCAATTGCCTTTGTATTCAAACGTTGCGCTATCTTCTGCTTAATACCATCAAAAGCACCTCCACAGATAAATAGTATATTGCGTGTATCTACCTGAATATATTTCTGATCTGGGTGCTTACGTCCACCCTGCGGCGGAACATTAACTACCGAACCCTCTAATATCTTAAGAAGTGCCTGCTGCACACCCTCTCCCGACACATCACGTGTGATAGATGGGTTATCTCCTTTACGTGCTATTTTATCTATCTCATCAATAAATATAATACCTCGCTCTGCAAGCTCTGTATTATAATCTGCCGCCTGAAGTAGACGTGTAAGGATATTCTCTACATCCTCTCCCACATAACCCGCTTGCGTAAGAGCTGTTGCATCAACAATAGTGAATGGCACATGTAGCAATTTAGCAATAGTTCTAGCCATAAGTGTCTTACCTGTACCTGTATCGCCTATAAGCAACATATTTGACTTATCTAACTCAATATCTTCTTTTTTAGATAGTTCGTTATCATTATGTATAAGACGCTTATAGTGGTTATAAACCGCCACACTCATATATTTTTTTGCATCATCTTGACCAATAACATACTCATCAAGTATCGATTTAATCTGCGATGGCTTAAGAATACGCTCTTTATTTATTTTAAAACCGCTACGTTTCTTCTCTACTGTCTCCTCAGCTATGATAACATGTCCACGCTCAATACACTCTTCACATATCAACACGCCATTTTCGCCCTCGAACATAAGAGTTGAGTAGTTCTCTTCATTACCACAGAATGAGCATTTTCTAGCATTTGTAGTTCCCTTTGTTGCCATTATTTTACTCCTCCTCTTTTCTTATTAATACATTATCTATCAACCCATACTCAACAGCCTCAGCCGCCTTCATCCAGTAATCTCTATCTGAATCACGCTCTATCTTAGCATAATCAACACCACTATGTTGTGATATAATTTCAAAAAGCTCACTCTTAAGTTGAAGAATCTGACGTGCTGTTATCTCTATATCAGAAGCCTGACCCTGAACACCCCCTAATGGTTGGTGTATCATAACTCTTGAGTGACGTAGTGCCGAACGCTTACCCTTAGCTCCAGCAGTTAGTAATACAGCACCCATAGATGCCGCAAGACCAGTACAGATTGTCTCTACATCACACGAGATAAGTTGCATAGTATCGTAGATACCCAATCCTGCATACACGCCACCACCTGGCGAATTGATATATAACTTAATATCTTGCTTAGGTCCCGTAGACTCTAAAAATAGCATCTGCGCCTGAATAATATTAGCAACATCATCATTGATTGGTGCGCCTAGAAATATGATTCTCTCCATCATAAGACGAGAAAATACATCCATCTGCGCAACATTAAAGTGTCTATCTTCTGTAATAGTGGGCGACACATAACCCATAGTTTTATCTACATAGCTATCAATCGAGTGCGAGCCAATGCCCATATACCCTCTAGCAAATTTTTTGAAATCGTTATCCATATCTATCTTATTATTATTTTATTCTACTATATGCCCTATCAGTGTTGCTGGGGTACATCTATCAATCTCAACCATTACATAGTCTCCTGGTTTACGTCCCTCTGCATCAAATACAACCATCTTATTTTGCGAAGTTCTACCATTAAGCTGCTCAGCCGATTTTTTCGAGACACTCTCAACCAAAACCTCAAACTGTTTACCTACATCCCTTTTGTTACTCTCATGCGATAACTCACTTTGTAGGTTAATAATCTCTGTCAAACGACGTGTCTTAATCTCTTGTGGCACATCATCAGGCATCTCATTAGCCGCCTTAGTATCAGGACGCTCAGAGTAGTTAAACATAAATGCAAACTCGTAACCCACCTCACGCATAAGTGATAGAGTATCTTTGTGGTCATCCTCTGTCTCTGTACAAAATCCTGCTATAATATCGGTAGTAATAGCACAATCAGGGATTAACTCTTTAATCTTAGCAATACGCCCTAGATACCACTCACGACTATATTTACGGTTCATAACCTGTAACATCCTACTACTTCCTGATTGCGCAGGCAGATGTATTGAACGGCATATATTAGGGTTAGCAGCTATTGTCTCTATTAGCTTATCACTAATATCTTTAGGGTGCGAAGTGGCAAACCTAACACGCAAAAGAGGCGATATTTGAGCCACACACTCTATCAGTTTAGGAAAATCAACACCCTCAGCACAATACGAATTAACATTCTGCCCCAAAAGAGTTACCTCACGATAGCCACTTGCAAATATAGATTTAGCCTCAGCTATAATGGTCTCAGCATTTCTGCTACGCTCACGCCCACGTGTATAAGGAACTACACAGTATGAACAGAAGTTATTACACCCCCTCATAATTGAAATATAAGCACTTACGCCATTTTCATCAAGGCGAATTGGCTCTATATCATCATAGGTTTCTGCCGTTGATAACTCTACATTAACACCCTTTTTGCCACCACGTGCAGCCTCAAGCAACTGCGGAAGTGAACGGTAAGCATCAGGACCAACAACAATATCAACAAGGTTTCTCTTAGCTATTAAATCCTCTTTTAAACGCTCTGCCATACAACCAAGAATTCCAACAATAAGAGATTTTTTAGCTCTTTTATAGTGTGTAAACTCTCCTAATCGTCCCCATATACGCTGCTCAGCATTATCACGCACTGAGCAGGTATTGACAAGTATAACATCCGCTCTTGACAACTCTGTTGTATAGGTATAACCCTCGTTTTTCAGTATAGAAGCCACAACCTCAGTATCGTTTGAGTTCATTTGACAACCATAGGTCTCTACATAGAACTCTAAACCATTACTTATGACTGGCTTAAATTTAGTTAAATCCATAATGCAAATATATCAATTTTTTCAGATATTATATATTATTTTTTCTTTTTTTTCTCTAACTCGTTCAAATTTAACATTTTTTTCTTCTCTAAGAACTCGTATATTGTATCAAGATGCTCAGTAACTTTCTTATTACCAAACTCATAAACCTTAGTAACAAGACCATCTAAGAAATCTCTATCGTGCGACACAACAATAAGTGTTCCGTCGAAATCTAGTAACGCACTTTTAAGTATATCTTTAGTCTTTAGGTCTAAGTGGTTAGTAGGCTCGTCTAGTATCAGAAGATTAACAGGCTCTAATAGTAGTTTAATCATTGCTAGACGTGTGCGCTCTCCTCCTGAAAGCACCTTAACATATTTGTCTGAAGCATCGCCCCCAAACATAAATGCACCTAAAATATCACGTATCTTGGTGCGTATGTCTCCAACAGCTGCATCATCAACCGTTTTGAATACCGTAACATCCTCATCAAGCATAGATGCCTGATTCTGCGCAAAATAACCTATCTTTACATTGTGCCCTATCTGTAAGTTACCACCAAAATCAATCTCATTCATAATAGCCTTTATCATGGTAGATTTACCCTCGCCATTACGCCCAACAAAGGCAACCTTATCACCACGCTCAATAGTAAAACCAGCACCCTTAAACACTAAATGCTCATCATAATACTTCTCTACCCCATCAGCAATAACAGGATAACTACCCGAACGAGGAGCAGGTGGAAATCTAAGGTTAAGAGCTGATGTATCCTCTTCATCAACCTCAATAATCTCTAGCTTCTCTAACATACGCACACGAGACTGCACCTGATTGGTCTTAGAGTAGGTTCCTTTGAATCGCTCTATAAATTCGGTATTTTCAGCTATCATCTTACGTTGATTCTCAGCGGCGGCCACCTGTTGTTGTCTACGCTCGGCACGAAGCGTTAGATAGTGCGAATAATTAACCTTATAATCATAAATACGCCCCATTGTAATCTCAATGGTACGAGTAGTGATATTATCAACAAACGCCTTGTCGTGCGAGATAACCATAACAGCCATAGGGCTATTAATTAAGAAATCTTCAAACCACTGTATAGACTCTATATCAAGATGGTTAGTAGGCTCGTCAAGGAGTAATAAATCGGGTTTTTGCAGTAGAAGTTTAGCCAACTCTATACGCATACGCCATCCACCACTAAAATCACTTGTAGGGCGATCAAAATCAGCACGCTCAAAACCCAGACCTAAAAGACTACGCTCAACCTCTTCATTATAATTAACACTCTCTATTGTGTATAATTTCTCTGAAAGAGTAGATACATCCTCAATAATTTTCAGATACTCATCACTCTCATAATCGGTTCTGATAGTTAATTGCTCATTAAGCTCTTCTATCTTTTTCTCCATATCAAAGATATAAGAGAATGCTTTAAGGGTCTCCTCAAAAAGAGTCAATTCATTATTAACCATAAGATGCTGTGGTAGATAACCAATTTTATCCCCCTCAGCTATCGTAACACGCCCACGTGAAGGGGTTTTCTCCCCCGCTATTATCTTAAGAAGTGTTGATTTACCTGCACCATTCTTACCCATAAGGGCTATTCTATCTTTTGGATTAATAACAAAAGATATATCTTTAAAGAGGGTTGTTCCCCCAAATTCAACCGTTAATCCGTCTACTGCAATCATAAAAAAATTTTAAGCTACAAATTTAACTATTTTTTTCGAATAAAAAAATAGGTCACCACAAGTTGGCGACCTATATTAATTAATTATTATTAGTAGTGTCCGGCGAACCTGAGGATTGGATTTATGCACGTCATATCTACCCTAAAACCCACCATATAAAGTACCCATGTACTC
>CAYJCU010000072.1:0-10646 GCA_964368765.1 uncultured Rikenellaceae bacterium | reverse complement strand
CACGTTTCAATTAAGGTAATAAAACTTTTTGAATATCACTAACTTACAGCGATATCACCAACCATTTTTGGCATCATTGCCAAATTACGATTCTATCGAATCGTGAGTCCACCGGAGATATTATTACGTAGGGTAACGGAGTAATAATATCTCTTCTTAGCGGTGGCGGGCGCCGTGCCGAGTATAGATTAAAATATTTTCGCCTAATGCCGGCTGGGCACTCTTCCAGAGCGGTGATTTTAGCCGAAATAGAGCGAGTAATAAAGTTCAATTTTGCTAACTCTTACAAAAAATGCGATATATAAGGAGTAATGAAAGATTAACAGTGTTAATTTTTCGTCCATCAAGTTTTCAACTTGATCCCTTTTCTTACATGACAATAATATAACACCACCTTAATAGGCACGTTTAGTCCGATTCACAAAACATGGTTTTGCGAATCGGACTAAATATAACATGGTACATATAATACAAGATTTTTTACTCCTTGATGTGCTAAGTCGGCTAATACATAAAACTCAGGTTCTAAAAGCCTTTATAAGATACTCCTATTACTTGTTTATCTCTATTATATGTTAGAGTTAATACTATTTTTATATTCGGTAGGTGTTAATCCAAATTTTTGTTTAAATTGACGATGGAAATTTCCCCTGTCGCTACAACCAGCTAGTATGTGTAGTTTAGAGACCGATAAATCAGGGTTCTCTTGTATAATTTCTATCGCCTCATTTAAGCGTAAATCCATTCTCCATGAACGGAATGTGGTATGTTTAACCATAGTGAAGTATTGAGTAAAATGCTTTCTGCTGACATTGAAACTCGCTACCAGCTCATCTATTCCGATATTATTATCTAAATATTTTTTATCATCAACCCACTCATTAAGAGCTAATTCAATATAATTATAGCTTCCTGTTTCCGATTCATCAAATTGTGGCTTAGCTGTGTTTTTTACCTTAGTTAAGAATACTGCATTGGTGCGATACCTAAATGTTTGAGCTAAAAGATATGAATAGAAAATAGTGCATAATATTGAAAAGACACCGTAATAAACATAGTTAGAAGGTATTGCTACAATTAGCATTGCAATAAAGGGAAAAGCCACTGATATATAGAAATTATTTTGTATCCATTTTACTTTTGTCTCCTCATTTTCGTCGTAATACTCCTCTATCCTTTTGATGTATCTCTTATATTCACGTCTGAATATATAAAAATAGTATGAAAATTGAACCAAAAATATTCCTACACCAGTGTAAATTGCTATTAGTGGCTTAAATAGATATATTACCACAAGTATCATACATAACACAACAATAGGTATTACATTCTGGATTACCACACGTTTCTTTGCCCTTGGAGAATCAATAAATACAAGATAGGTTGCCGTGAAAAGCAGTAATTGAGAAATAACTGTGATTAGTAGTATAAATCTAGTTATAATTAATACACTGCTCTCAAAATCAGATTCTAAAAATATTGATATATATCCATTTATTGCAACTAAAGCGTATGCCATAGTTAAGAAATTTCTTGAATTGCGAAAAGGTTTCCACTTATCAGAAATTGGAATGTTAATAGATAGCATCAGAAAGCTCAATATCACCATAACTAATGAAGAACTATACGATACTATGTAGTGAAATAACGTAATAGAAGACATGATTTATTGATTTTAGGGGGTTGTATATCACAAAGGTATAAAAAAAAATTTTATAAACAAATAGTTAGATGATAAAATATTATTAATATTTGAAACGTTTTTTAATTCTAATAATTTTTAATATATGAAAAGGGACTTTATTGTTATAGATGAGAATTTATGTAATGGGTGTGGTGTGTGTGTTGAGGGTTGCCACGAAGGGGCTTTACAATTAATTGATGGAAAGGCTAGAGTAGTGAGTGAAATGTATTGTGATGGGCTGGGTGCTTGTATCGGAGAGTGTCCTCTAGGGGCAATATCTGTTGTTGAGCAGGAGGTTGAACCATATAATGAATTGGCTGTTATTGAACGTATAGCACAGAAAGGCAAACAAACTATTATAGCACATCTTAAGCACCTGAAAGATTATAATGAGCTGGAGTATCTGAAACAAGGGGTTGATTATATAAAATCTAAAGGTATTGATATAGATTTAACTCCTTTCGCAAAGGAAGAAAAGGAGAGTATGCCTGCTGAATTGTCATATAAATCGCATTTTAGTATAGGTTCGCAGCTGACACATTGGCCTATTCAACTCCATCTTATTAATCCAATGTCTAACCATTTTATTGGTGCTGATATAGTTTTAGCTGCCGATTGTGTTGCATATAGCTACGCCAATTTCCACTCAAATATTTTGAGTGGAAAAAAACTACTTATAGCATGCCCTAAACTTGATGATAATAAGGATGTTTATATAGATAAGCTGGTGGCTATGATTGATGAGGCTGAAATAAAATCGCTAACAGTGGTTATAATGGAGGTGCCGTGTTGCAGGGGATTAATGCAGCTAGCCTCATTGGCACTTCAAAGATCAAAAAGAGATGTGCAAATTTCTAAAATAGTTATAACAAGAGGTGGTGAGTTACAATAAGCTCACCTCTTCGGGTTTAACATATCCACTATCTTCAAGCAGTGTTGCTGATGATGCGGCTGCCACAGCTAAGCGGTCGCATCTCTCATTTTCTGGGATGTTATTGTGCCCTTTAACCCATACAAACTTAACATTGTGCTTTTTGTATAGAGGAATAAATTCACGCCATAAATCGCTATTTTTTTTATCCTTAAAATTTATCTTTATCCAGCCCCAAATCCACCCTTTTTCTACTGAATCCACTACATATTTCGAATCAGAGTATATTGTTACATTGCAGCCATCCTTTTTTAGAGCCTCAAGTCCCTTAATTACAGCTAGCAGCTCCATTCTATTGTTTGTTGTAAGTGTATAACCTTGTGATAGTTCCTTTCTGTGTTGTCCTGATAATAGTACAACCCCATATCCACCCGGTCCTGGATTTCCTAAGGCTGAGCCATCAGTATATATCGTTACGTTTGCCATTTGTTATATTATTTTGACTACAAAAGTACAATAATGAAAAATAAATTCCAAAAATATTTGGAAAATCATAATAAATATTATAAATTTGCAATATGGAATAGTATCCATTGATAATTTTTAATATAAATGAAATAGAAATGAAGAACAAGTTTATTTTTTGTGTGATGATGGCGGCGGGGTTTGCTTCATTTGCTACTATAACTTCATGTGTAGACAGTAGTTATAACTTTGATGATGGTAATATTAATACTGATATTACTATTGGAGGAGATAACCTAACGATTACGCTAGGAAAAACAAAAGAGACTACAATTGCAGAGTTGCTTGATTTTGGCAGCGAGTTATCTCTTACTAAAACAACTACGGATAATACTGGAGAGTTAAAAACAGACTCAGAAGGTTTTTATTACTATGAGTTAATCTATAAAACAGAGGAGGTTGACATGGTTCTTTCAGATACAAATGTGAGAGAAGATGTTAAATTCAATCTACCTACATTCTTATATGATGATTCAAATAAGGTTGATATGGTGAACTCTGCTATTGAGGTAAAATTTAATGTATCTCCTGAACTACCTGAGGTTATGAGTACTACTTTAGATATTGATGCTTATAAAGGAACAGCATTTGTTAGTAACCTAAATAAAACAATCTCAATCCCAGTTAATGGCGGAACATTTTGGCTTGCAGGTAATAATAGCGATATGCCTGAGGGTGCTACTTTTGTAGAGTTGCCAGTAAATGATATTATCAACTCTATTCCTGATAGAGTAGTTTCTGATATTATATTTGATGTGCCTAATAATTTAACATCTACTCATAAAGTTAGTGCAGATATGAAATTTTATGTTCCTCTTGCTTTTGGCAAGGATACAGAGATTAACTATGAGTTTGATGAGGGTATTTCATTTGATGATGCATCAGAATATCTAGGTGAGGAGATGACACTTATTATTAAAACATTGAAAAATACAATACCTTTTGATGTTAAACTAGATTTATCCCTTTTTGATGAAAATGGTAATCCGGTTGAAGATGTAGAGATTATTACTACTGGCTTGATTAAGGCTAATTCAACAGGTGATGCAGAGGATGATTTGACAATCACTGTTAAAGAGAAGAAAGATGGTGCCTTCGATAACATTTCAAATTTAAAACTGAAACTTAAATTAGTAGTTGCTGAGAGTGAGCAAGATAATGTTGAGATAAACGAGAAACAAGTTATTCAGTTAGAGGTTAAGCTTAAATTGACTGGTGGTATTAATTTAAGTTTAGATTAATCAATATTTTATTTAGGCACTCTGATTAATTAAAATCGGCGTGCCTATTTTTGTAACATGTAATAAAATTTGTAATATGAAAAAAATAATTTTACTTTTAATAGTATTAATTTCAGGCGTGTCAAGTGTGTCGGCTCAAAATCTTAGGTCAATATATTTTTCTAAGAAAAACCCTCATAGACACGAGATTAATCCATCTTTTACGCCAGGTAAAGGGTATTTAACTATGCCTGTGTTGGGTAATATAAATGTAGGGGTTCAGTCTGATTTTAAATTAAGCTCAATTTTTTATCCAGCTGCTGATGGTAGTTTAGATACTTTCCTTAGCCCTAATGTTACCTCAGAGCAATTGAAAGCTAACCTTGATGGTACAACAGATATAAATGCCTATATTAATATGGATATATTATCTATGGGTTATGTTAAAGAGGATAAATTTACTACAATTAGTGTTAATGCGTCAGGTAATGTATCTGCTGTTTTAGCTAATGATCTATTTATGTTCCTTAAGTCAGGTATGAGCACAACGGGTGATAACCGTTATTCTTTTGGAGATTTTGGTGCTAATGGTCAAGCGATGGTTGAATTTGCAGTTGGTCACTCTAGAGAGATATTGATACCTAATTTACGAGTAGGGGTAAAAGCCAAGGTGTTAGTAGGTATATTAAATGTGAATCTTGATTATAGTAAATTTGATGTTGCTCTATCTCAAGATAGATGGATGATTGATAGTGAAGGTTATCTGAAGATAAGTGGTGCTGTACCAACCTATGACGATAATAATGTTATCAATGGTACACGAAGTTACTATCCAAAATTAAGCGGTTATGGTTTTGCTTTTGATATAGGTGCTAGTTATAAGTTATTTGGATTAGAGGTCTCAGCATCTGTAATAGATTTAGGATTTATGACATGGAACGATGTCTATGAGGCTAAAACAGCAGGTGAGGCGTATGAATTCACAGGATTTTCGGATCTTGATATATTAAACCCAAGCGCAACTTCTTTTGATGATCAAATAGATCAAATGGTAGAAGATGCGGGAGATGCACTTATGAATTTTTACGAGTATAAGAGTGGAGTTAAAAGAGATGCATCTACTAATCCTATGGTGAATATAGGAGCTCAGTATGGGATATTTAATGACCTATTACAGGTAGGAGCACTATTTACATCTCAATTTTCAGATATGTATAATTGGACAGATATAATGTTTAGTGTCAATTTCCGTCCAGTGTCATGGTTTAACTTAGGTGTTAATGCATCTACTTCAAATATGGGAGAGACTTTCGGTGCGCTTGTTGATTTTAATTTCAAAGGACTTAACCTATTCTGTGGCGTGAATGTAATGTCGCTTGAATTTAGTGGTGGTGAGGTTAAATTACCAATTAATGGCTCAACAGTACAGCTTAACACAGGTCTTACCTTTATGTTCTAAGATATACAACAACAATAAACAGGGCGATTTACATATTGTAAATCGCCCTGTTTATTGTTGTTGTATATCTCTACCTTAATTTACACTTGAACCTATTTTCATCTCTTCAGTAGGTGCAACAAGCCTCATCTTGCCCGTAGCATCTTTGGCCATTAATATCATACCTTGAGACTCGATACCTTTTAACTCTCGTGGTAGTAGGTTAACTAATACCAATATCTGCTTCCCTATCATCTCCTCTGGTGTATAGTATTCAGCTATACCAGATACGATAGTGCGCTCGTCAAAACCTGTATCAATAGTCAATTTAAGTAGTTTCTTTGTCTTTGCAACCTTTTCTGCTGCTATAACCTTTGCAACTCTTATATCCATTTTAGAAAAATCGTCGAAAGAGACGCTCTCTTTCTGGGGCTCTACCGCTGCATTTGCAAGAGCATTAGCCTCTTTTGTTGCCTCTAGTTTTTGTAGTTGTGCCTCAATAACACTATCCTCTATCTTTTCAAAAAGCAGTTCAGGAGTATCTATAACACTACCTGCCGATAATAAATCAGTGCTACCCAAACGTTCCCAATCTATCTTTTCAAGCTTTAAAAAACCTAGTATCTTGCTAGCTGTGAAAGGCATAAACGGCTCTATTGCTATTGCTATATTAGCTGTTATTTGAAGTGCTATATTAAGTATTGTTTTAACACGCTCTGGATCGGTTTTTATAACCTTCCATGGCTCTGTATCTGCAAGATATTTATTACCCAATCTTGATACTGTCATAGCATCTTTTAGTGCCTCACGGAATTTGTAATTCTCTATATTTGACTCTAATGAGCTCTTAACTTGAGAAAGTTCTGATAATATCTCTTTATCAAAATCTGTTAGCTCTCCGCACGCAGGAACTACACCCTCATAATATTTATGAGTTAATACTAATGCACGATTTACAAAATTACCAAGAATAGCTACAAGCTCATTGTTATTACGTGCCTGATAATCTTTCCATGTAAAGTCGTTATCCTTGCTCTCTGGAGAATTAGCACAAAGAACATATCTCAACACATCCTCTTTGCCGGGGAACTCTTCAAGATATTCGTGTAACCATACTGCCCAGTTACGAGAAGTTGATATTTTATCACCCTCTAGGTTAAGGAACTCATTAGCAGGTACATTCTCAGGTAATATATATTCGCCATACGCCTTTAGCATTGCAGGGAATACTATACAGTGAAACACTATATTGTCTTTACCTATAAAATGAACTAGCTTAGTCTCTTCATCTTTCCAATATTTCTCCCAATCAGGTGTAAGTGCCTTAGTTGCTGATATATAACCAATAGGAGCGTCGAACCACACATATAACACTTTACCCTCTTCGCCATCAATAGGTACAGGTATTCCCCAGTCAAGGTCACGGCTTACCGCACGTGGTTGTAGACCTAAATCTATCCAACTCTTACACTGCCCATACACATTTGGTTTCCACTCTTTATGTCCATCAAGTATCCACTCTTTTAAGAATGCCTCATACTCGTTAAGAGGCAAAAACCAGTGTTTTGTCTCTCTCATTATAGGCGCTGAGCCTGTGATAGCCGATTTAGGGTTAATTAGATCGGTAGCGTTAAGTGTTGAACCACATTTCTCACATTGATCACCATAAGCACCCTCATTTTGGCATACAGGGCATGTTCCCGTAACATATCTATCAGCTAAGAATTGATTAGCTTCAGTGTCGAAAAACTGCTCTGTTGTCTGTTCAATAAATTTACCATTGTCATACAGCTTACGGAAAAATTCTGATGCTGTCTCATGATGAAGAGGCGACGAAGTGCGGTGGTATATATCAAATGATATACCCAATCCCTTGAACGCATTATCTATTATGTTATGATACTTATCAACCACATCTTGCGGTGTAACACCCTCATTTCGTGCTTTTATAGTGATAGGTACCCCATGCTCGTCTGAGCCACATATAGAGATAACATCCTCGCCCTTAAGACGAAGATAACGTGTGTAAATATCACTCGGAACATAAACCCCTGCTAGGTGACCTATATGTACAGGCCCGTTGGCATAAGGTAGTGCCGATGTTACTAAATATCTTTTCGGTTTTGTTGTTGCCATTTAAAAACGTATATTTTCTATGTATTCAATTTTATTACTCTCGCCCTCGAAAAATACCACCACCACATCAAATACTAAGTTGTAATCTTTGTACTTGATGTGGTGTTTGATATAGTCGAATGCGCCACGCCTAAGCGCATTTATCTTTTGGCTAGTGAGAGAATCTCCCACCGCCTGCCAATCGCTACTAGTGCGACTCTTAACTTCAACGATATGAAGCTCTTTTTGTTGTTTAGATATAGCTATTATATCTATCTCTGATTTGCCTGCTTGGTAGTTACGTGCTACTATTTTTAACCCTTTAGAGCGTAGAAAAGTAGAGGCCAAATCCTCTCCCTTATCTCCCACTCTCTTGTTATGTAACCATCTATCAAGAAAAGCCATCTTAGATTATTGCTTCATTAAGAATGATAAATCAGATGTGTTGTTAAGTTCGTAAGCCTCTGTGCCATATTTAAATATGCGTAGCTCACGACTACCTATCATACTTATATCGTTACCCTCAATAACAAACATACACCCCTCACGCAGACCAGCTACTGTCATTGATTGGTTAGCAGCAATATACTCTTCAATACGTTGCTCACGTGTCTCTCCTGCATGCCCATCAGGATGTGCATCAAGATAGTGAGGATTGATTTGGAAAGGCACTATGTTAAGAGCCTTAAATGAGAATGGTTCAACAATAGGCATATCATTAGTTGTGCATATCGTTGGGCAACATACATTAGAGCCTGCACTCCATCCAACATAAGGAGCACCCTCAGCCACTCTCTCTCGTATAGCTGCAATTAAACCAAACTTCTGCATACTCATTAATAGATGGAATGTGTTACCACCACCCACTACTACAGCCTCAGCATTTTTAATAGCCTCTGCTTGATTATCATAGTGATGCACTGAATCAACCTCAATACCTATCTCACTAAAGCGTGTTGCTACCTTCTTCTGATAATCATCATAAGAGAAAGTTACAGCAGCATAAGGCACAAACATAACCTTTTTAACGCCACTAACAGCTAAGAAATCTTTAATATTCTGTTTTGGATAATCTAAATATGCCTCGCCAGCATTAGTAGAGTTGCTAATAAGAAGTAATCTCATAATGTTATAATTTAATTGTTAAATATTTTTTATTTATTTGCAAATATAGTTAATATTTTTCTATTTAGAAATAGTGAAAGTGATATTTTTTATTTTATTTTGATTAACTACCTGACTAATAATTATTTAGCGTTAATTATAGATAAAAAATTAAAAAAAAATCAAAAAAAAAGGTGTATATTAATTAAAGAGTTATAATTTTGTAGTTCGATAGTTGTGTTAATACTAAAAAATAGATGAAAGTAGTTAGAACTATAATAGAATTAAAAAACGAAATATCAATAGCTAAAAGTAAGGGGTGTTCCGTAGGTTTTGTACCTACTATGGGAGCTTTACATATAGGGCATATATCGTTAGTAGAGCAGTGTATCAAAGATGATAACTACTGTGTTGTGTCGATATTTGTTAATCCAACACAGTTTAATGATCCTAAGGATTTGGATAGATACCCACGTACAGAGAGAGAGGATTTAGATATGTTAGAGGCAGCGGGGTGTAACTTAGTTTTTGCTCCAGTTGTAAATGAGGTGTATCCAGAAGAGGATAAACGTGTTTTTGAGTTTGACGGATTAGATAGGTATATGGAGGGTAGTTCTCGCCCTGGACACTTTAATGGTGTGGCGCAGGTTGTGAGTAGACTTTTTGATATGGTTGAGCCTACACGTGCCTATTTCGGAGAGAAAGATTTTCAGCAGTTGGCAATAATACGTCGTATGACAAGAGATTTATCTTTGCCAATCGAGATTGTTGGGTGTCCGATAAAAAGAGCAGATGATGGTTTAGCACTATCTTCTCGTAATACTCTTTTAAGTAGCGAACATCGAAATTTGGCACCAAGCATATATAAAGCACTTAGTGATTCGCTAAGTTTAGCTAGTATAAAGAGCATTAAAGAGGTTGAAGAGTGGGTTTGTGGTGAGATAGCAAAGCACTCAGAGATGACGATAGAGTATTACACTATTTGTAATGGCTTAACCCTTAAACCAGCCGAAGAGTGGAGTGAAGAGGGTGGTACAGTGGGTTGTATAGCTGTTAAGATAGGAGGAATAAGATTAATTGACAACATTAAATATTTTTAAATTATGTTAATAGAGGTATTAAAGTCAAAAATACATAGGGTAACGGTTACAGAGTCTAACCTTAACTATGTTGGTAGCATAACAATAGACGAGGATTTACTTGATGCGGCTAATCTTATACCTAATGAGAAGGTTGCTATTGTTAATAATAATAACGGAGAGCGTTTCGAAACCTATATTATAAAGGGAGAGCGTGGAAGTGGCGAAGTGTGTCTTAATGGTGCAGCGGCTCGTAAGGTTCATGTTGGAGATATAATTATTGTTATGTCTTATGCATTAATGGATTTTGAAGAGGCTAAAACATTCACACCAGCGGTTATTTTTCCTGATACTAAGACAAATATTTTGCTGTAGGGCAAACGCACGAAAAGTAAAATTCAATCAATAAACTACCCTGTTTGCCCTGAAGCGAACGAGAGTGAGCGTCGTGAGGAGCTTAAAGCGACGAAACGGTTTTTTGCAAGGCTGAAAGCCGAGCTTTTTTTCAAAAAAGCGTAATTTGCAGAAAAAACAGACCAAAAATTTGGGTACACTTTAAAAATATTTTTTGTGCGTTTGCGCTGTATTTTACTGTAGGGCAAACGCACGA
>CAYJCU010000071.1:0-10652 GCA_964368765.1 uncultured Rikenellaceae bacterium | reverse complement strand
CAGGTTCGCCGGACACTACTAATTATTTAACAATATACTCTCTATACAACTTAGTTGAGATAAACTCATTATATTGACAAGCATCTTCTATACTCTCTCCAGAAAAACATCTTAAATGATTTATAGGAAGGTTATACCCTGCTTGCATAGTAAAGGCTATCCCAGCTGAAAATCTAGGGTTTATATCTATCAAATAGTAATCATCATTATTATGTATAAATTCCATATTGACACATCCATTAATATTTAATCGTGTGCCTATGTAATTAGTCAGCTCAACTAAACGACTATTATTTAATATTTTTACCGTTAATCCAGCTCCATTACTCGTTCTCACTAGCTCGTCTCGAGGAATAGCAACATAATTAGAGGTTTTCGCATCTCTTATATAATCAACAGTAAAAATTTCGCCATCGAGTAATCTCTGAAAAATATAGTTATCCTCTTTTTGTAATTGGGAAAGTCTCTCCTTTGTATTTACAATCTCTAACCCTATACTACTTCTTCCGTCTCTCTTTTTTGCTATAAGTGGTAACTCTACTGTATTAACGTCGAGTTCGCAACAATCAAAAGTTGGAATAGATGGTAAATTATCATCATGTTTGAAATATGAAAATAGTCTATATTTATCTCTTGCAATGGATATGCTCTCTATATTTGAAATACAAACTATTATATTATTATTATCAAACCACTCTCTGTTGTGACTAAATAAATCAACCTCTACATCAATAAGGGGCATAATATAATCAATACTCTCTTGAGTACATATATTATAAATGTCTACAAAAAAGGAGTCTCTAACACTCGCTGGTGCCACTTGATAAAAATTATCGCAAAATTGCGCTAGGTAATGCCACTCTTTAGGGTGAATATCACACCCCACCACCCTATGCCCCTGCTCTTTAAGAGCTGTGATAACACAGGAAGCTGACATTGAACCTATTGCTGTTACTAGAATATTACTCATATATTTTGTTAATAATTCGTATCACACTCTCAACCTCTTCCGTTGTTAAACCATGGTGTATAGGCAAACAAATCACACTTTCTGCCACCTTATGCGCTTCAGGAAGATTCTCTTTTTTTGCTGACTCCAGTAATTTATAAGGTTCAAACTCAGAAATAAGAGGATAGAAGTATCTACGTCCATATATATTGTGCTCTTTTAGCTTAAAATATAATGAATCTCTACTCATTCCATACTCGCTCTCATCGATAAAAACAGGAAAGTATGAGTAGTTATGCTTTACATTAGGCAGTTCATTCAACATTCTCACTCCCGCCACATTGCTCAAACCATCTCTATACTGTTTTGCTATTGCGGCACGCTGTTCAATAGCTATATCAACCTGCTTGAGGTTGAGTAAACCATAAGCGGCACGTATTTCGTCCATTTTTGAATTTATACCAGGTGCTACTACCTCTGTCTCGCCTACAAATCCAAAGTTTTTAAGGTTATCAACATATCCTTTCGTTTCATTATCTTTAACTATTAATGCCCCCCCCTCAACCGTATTATATACTTTTGTAGCATGAAAAGAGAGAGTAGACATATCTCCATACTCTAATATCGAACGACCATTTATCTCTACCCCAAAAGCGTGAGCAGCATCATATATTACTTTTAATCCATGCTTTTCTGCAATATGCTCTATCGCCTCAATATCACAAGGTACTCCATAGCAATGCACAGGCATGATGGCTGCCGTGCGAGGGGTAATAGCTTTCTCTATCATTAATGGATTGATATTACATGTAACTGGATCTATATCAACGAAAACAGGGCTTAGCTTATTCCACCATAATGAGTGGGTTGTAGCAACAAAACTATATGGTGTAGTAATAACCTCGCCCTCTATTTCTAAAGCCTGCAATGCTGTTATCAATGGCAGGGTACCATTAGTAAAAAGAGACAGATGCCCCACCTTTAGATATTCAGATAGTGCATGCTCTAACTCTTTATGATAATTCCCATTGTTTGTTATCCATTTTCTGGCCCAAATATCTTTCAGTAGAAGATTGAATTCATCTAAATCGGGCATCAATGGAGAGGTTACTGTAATTTTATCTTTCATTTCTCTTTTTTATTGATGTTAATAAAATAGATTTCAATTCGCTATACGCCCTAATTTTAAAAATAGAGCTAAGCGTAATTGTCAATAGAACTCCTACTATTAACTGTACTATCAATAGTAAAAGTGGTTTCAAATCTAAAAACGATACATAGTATACGCATGATGACATAAATAATGCTATAACAAATGATGGCAAAATATCTCTTAACTGTTCACCCATTGAGTATTTGAGCATCTTACCTGAATAGTAAGAGTTTAGGTAGTATGCAAAGAAATTGGTTATAACACCTCCTATTAACATCCAATATATATCTATAAATATACCTAGTAATATTGGAGCAATAGCTATAATTTTTTTTATTATTTCTAACCTCAAAAATAGGTCTGAACGACCTTGTACTTGTAACATATTAAGATTAATAGCATGCAAGGGGTATAACATACCTGAAAAACAGATTATCTGTAAATACTCAACCGATGGCAACCATTTATCTCCTATAAGTGTTAATATCATAGGCTTAGCTACTGATGCAAGCCCTAACATACATATAAAACTGATGTACATTGTTAGGGTAATAATCTTTTTATACCCTTGCTTTAATCTCTCGTTATCATCTTGTATAGAGCATAATACAGGATATGAAACTCTTTGTATTACATATGATAAATTATTAGAAAACAGAGCTCTAAAATGATCTGCTCTTCCATATTGCCCTAACACCTCAGGCGAATAGAAACGTCCAATTACAACTTGATATATCTGCCTCCATATTGTATCAATAAGTCCTGACACTAATAATTTCCAACCAAAAGAGAATAGTTCAACAAAACTAGAGTTAGAAAATTGAAGTTTAGGTCTCCACTTACTAAATACCCATAACAAAAGGGTGTTTAGTAGCTGTTTGGTAATTTGTTGTCCAACTAAACTCCACACTCCATATTCGCAATATGCCATACTTATACCTACACATCCACTAGTAGCAGTAGAGATAATGGATACTTTCGTTTGGGTCTTAAAATCTATACTCTTAGTAAGGAGTGTTCTCTGTATAATCGCAAAACCATTTATCAAAATCACAACCCCCATAACCCTTGTTATATTGGTAAGTTCGGGCTTATTAAAAAATTGGCTTATGAATGGTGCGATGAAATATAATATAACAAAGAATAGTCCGCTTATTCCTAAATTAAACCAGAATATAGTATTGTAATCCCTCTCAGTAGCATTGTTTTTACGAACCAAAGCACTTGAGAAACCACTATCTACAATACTATTGAAAACGGCAATAAAAATCATTATAATTGCCATTAGACCATACTCCTCAGGAGTCAAAATCCTAGCTAGAATTATGCCAACAAGGAATGGCACTGCATGACTTGCAATATTATCTATCACGCTCCATTTAGTCCCTTTTATTGCCTTCTGCTTTATACTATCACTTGCCATTTAACCTAAAAAGTAATTTTATTTTTTCTTAATAATTTTATCATCAACGCCGTATAACCCACCTCCTTAGCTACTATTTGAAAATACTATTTGAATAGAGTGGAAGTTCTCCACGAGGCATAAGAAGCTATTACTTCTGCCCCTCTAATAATTAAGATCCTATTAAATTGATTCACAAATTCATGAAAACACTCTTTTAAGGCAACAAAATGCAGAAAAAACTGAGAACCACTAAATGTGAAGGTTTGACTATTATGTGGTCGTCTATATACTGCCATTTTTTGATTCATACAGTATAGCTTGCCATATCTTGCACAATTAGTAAAAACAACATTATCACCCACAACAAAATTCTTATGTCTTGGAGTACATTTAAATACTTCACTTCTTATTAATGCTGAACATGTTGGAATAGTCCATACAGTCAGCACCTCGTCTATACTATAATCTCTCTCTACTAAATGATTATATAAATCAGTTTTTAATCCCTCTTCTGCAATAACATCTACATTATGAAAACAGATAGAGTATTCAGGGTGTGACTCTAGAAAATCAACCTGTTTTTGTAGTTTTAATGGATCAGTCCAAAAATCATCTCCCTCACATAATGCGGTATATTTCCCACGGGTATTTTCATTAAGCACTTTTGTGATCACTCCGTTACGCTTAGAGTATTGATTCTCTACTTGAATAATTGGAATAATGATATCTGGATACTTGTTTGCATACTCTCTTATAATGTCGGCTGTACCATCAGTTGAGGCATCGTCATGTATTAACGCCTCAAACCTAAAGTTAGTCTGCTGCATCACTATTCCATCTAAACATTGTTTAATGAAATAAACGTGGTTGCAGGTGATGCACCTAACCGTTACTAACGGTAATTCTTGAGTATCTTTAATCATGTATTGATTTTTAATTTCCCTCTATTACCTATATCATTTACACATCGCAAAGATATAAATAATTACATTAAATACAAAATTTCCAACAAAAAAAACTAAAAACAATAAAAACGATTAACAATATATCCACAAATTCACAATTTAGAAAAACATTAATAACACTCCATTTTTACCTCATTTACAAAATATTACCAATTATTTTTGTTATTATATATTTTTTATGTAACTTAGCAGGCTAGAACGCACATGTGATTTTTTCGAGTATGGAAATAAAAGAGTTAGGCGAGTTTGCTTTTATAGATAGGATTACCAAAGAGTTTGATAATGACATCGTTACTGGTATAGGTGACGATGCTGCTGTTATTGATAGAGGTGATAAATATGAACTTATCACTTCCGATATTTTAATGGAGGGGATAAACTTCGACTTAACATATACACCTTTAAAGCATTTGGGCTATAAGAGTGTTGTTGTTGCTATATCTGACATTGCGGCAATGAATGGTACTGCAAAGTATATCACTATTTCATTAGCAATATCTGCTAAATTCACGGTAGAGATGGTTGAAGAGTTATATTCAGGGGTACGTTTTGCTTGTAAAGAGTATGGTGTTTCTCTTATTGGTGGCGACACATCATCATCTTTAACGGGTGTTGCTATATCGGTAACAGCTATTGGAGAGGTAGATAAAGATAAAATAACATACCGTAAAGGTGCTAAAGAGACCGATTTAGTGTGCGTTACTGGCGATTTAGGTGCAGCTTTACTAGGATTAAAACTACTAGAGCGAGAGAAATATGTGCTTAATGGTAACGACACAGAGAAACCCAAATTAGAGGGGTTTGAATACCCACTTGGCAGAGCTCTCCGTCCACGCTGTAGAGTTGATATTATTAAAAAATTAGATAGCGTAGGTATTGTACCTACCTCAATGATAGATATTTCAGATGGTGTTGCATCTGAGTTACTACACATCTGTAAATCATCGGGTTGCGGCGTTGATATATACATCGATAGATTACCAATAGCCTCAGAGAGCGAAAAACTTGGTGAGGAGCTTAATTTCGACCCTATCATCTCGGCTTTAAATGGCGGAGATGATTATGAACTACTTTTCACAGTGCCTGTAACAGAGTATGAAAAGGTGGCAACAATAGCTGGAATAAGTGTAATAGGACACATAAGTAACATGGCAAGCGGTGCCAAGCTATTAACTCCTGCTGGCGATGAAATAGATATTGAGGCTCAAGGATGGAGTTCAAACAGTTAATATAAAAAGATTAGTATAGTAATAAATATAAAAAAGGAACATATTATCTATTATCATTAATTTAGATAAGTGTAAAACAAAGTAAGATGGTAAATTTGTTATTGTTTGGCCCTCCAGGTGCAGGTAAGGGAACACAAACACAATTTTTAGTTGAGCGCTACGGTTTAGTTAAAGTGGCGACTGGTGACATTATCAGAAATGAAATCACAAATGGTACGCCTCTTGGCTTAGAGGCTCAAAAGCAGATGCAGGGGGGGAACCTAGCCTCTGACGAGATTGTAATTAGCATTATAAAGAGTTTTCTAGATAATGCGCACAACTCGGCAGGGCACATTTTTGATGGCTTTCCTCGTACTATTGCTCAAGCTGAGTGTTTAGACACAATGCTAAACAATATGGGTTTTGAAGTTACTGCACTTATCTCTCTTGAGGTTCCTCAGGATGAGTTATTACGTCGTATTATAGAGCGTGGCAAGGTAAGTGGTAGAGAAGATGATGCGGATATTGATATTGTTCGCAATAGACTCAAGATATATGAGGATAAAACCAAAGTTGTTAAGGAGTATTACAGCAAACAAAATAAATGTTTCGAGATTGACGGAACAATGAGTATGGATGACGTAACAAAGGGTATCTGTACGATAATAGATAAAGCGTAACACATTTTATGAGTATTGATGGCTACAAGAGTAGGGCTATAGTTCTTCATACAATGCCACACGGAGAGAGTGGACATATAGTATATATGTTTACGGAGGCGTTTGGCAGAGTTAGTTACTATGTTAATTCAGGTAAGAGAGGGGTTCCTACTGTTGGAGGCAGTAAAATAATGTTATATCCACTATCTATTATAGAGATAGTGGGCAGCAAGGGGGGTGGTGCTTTTCACAGAATAAAAGAGGCTAAGAGAATGACTTTAAATATGTCTGCATTTAATGACATATATAAATCAACAATTTCTCTGTTTCTATCTGAATTCCTGTATAAGGTAATAAAGGATGAGCACCACAACCCTATGTTATTTGATTATATTCTTCATTCATTGCTACTTTTTGATGCTATGGAAGAGGGGAAATCAAATTTTCATATATATTTTTTAGTGCACTTAACTAAGTATCTAGGTTTCTATCCTAATAACGGTTACAGCGATGATAGTTATTTAGATATGCGGATAGGTGATTTTGTTATTATCAGACCAACGCACCAAATGGTTATGGATAGAGACGAGAGCCGGTTACTATGGAGATTTATGTCTATTAATAGTGGAGAGATAGCCACTATTGAGAGTAGCGGCAAGGTGCGAAGTAGATTATTAGATAATCTAGTAAACTATATAGGTTTACACAACGACACAAAATATACGATTAAATCGTTAGAGTATCTGAGAGAGATATTTTAGTTATGGGAGTTTTTAAATTAGAATCGGTGTATAGCCCTATGGGCGACCAACCAGAGGCAATTGATGTTATTGTTGATAGATTAAATAACAACAATAGCAGTGTTGTGTTGTGGGGTGTTACAGGTTCTGGTAAGACCTTTACTATGGCTAACGTTATTGCTCGTATGAATAGGCCTGTCTTGGTTATTAGTCACAACAAGACACTAGCAGCACAATTATATAGTGAATTTAAGAGTTTCTTTCCGCATAATGCGGTGGAGTATTTTGTGTCATATTATGACTATTACCAACCCGAAGCATATTTACCTGCAAGCGACACATATATTGAGAAAGATTTAGCTATCAATGACGATCTGGAGAGCATGCGTTTAAACACAACAGCATCTCTTATTTCTGGACGTAAAGATGTTTTAGTTGTCTCATCTGTCTCATGCATCTATGGTATTGGTAATCCTGAAGATTTTAGTTCAAACAGAATAGAGTTAATGGTGGGACAGAGTATGACCCATCAGAAGTTGATGTACACCCTATCTGCTGCACTCTTTAATCGTAGTGTTGGCGATGAGTTCAAACGTGGTGAGTATCGCCGTAAGGGTGAAGCTATTGATGTGTATGCCGCCAATGGCGACGTTGTTTTCCGTATCATTATTGGCGACAATAGCATAGAGGAACTATGGAGTATCAATCCAAAGAGTGGGGAGAGGATAGAGAGTAGAGAGTTTATCACTATACACCCTGCTAGTATCTTTATCACAACTAAAGAGAAACTAAACTGCGCACTAGTAGAGATAGAGAATGATTTAGCCACACGTGTAGGGCAGCTCAAAGATGAGGGCAAAGAGGATATAGCACTTAGACTTAAACGAAGGGTTGAGAATGATCTTGAGATGATACGTGAGATAGGTTACTGTAAAGGTATTGAGAACTATTCTCGATATTTTGATAATCGTCCACCAGGTTCCCGCCCTTTCTGTTTGATAGACTATTTTCCAAAAGATTTCATACTCTTTATTGATGAGAGTCATGTTACTATTCCACAACTTAACGGTATGGCGGGTGGAGATTTCGCACGTAAGACCAACCTAGTTGATTATGGGTGGAGATTACCTGCTGCGCTTGATAACAGACCATTACGATTTAATGAGTTAGAGGCGATAATCAATCAGGTTGTATATGTAAGTGCCACTCCCGGAAAATTCGAACTTGACAAGAGTGAGGGGGCGGTAGCTATTCAGCATATCAGACCAACGGGACTATTAGATCCTGTTGTTGAGGTTAAGAGTAGTGATAACCAGATAGATACTATACTAGAAGAGATTGATAAGTGTGTTGAGAAAGATGGTAAGGTGCTTATTACCACACTAACAAAGCTATTGGCAGAGGAGATGTATAATTTCTTAGATGCACATGGTATTAGATGTAGGTATATTCACTCTGATGTGGATAATATGGAGCGTATAGAGCATCTAGAGGATTTTAAGAATGATTTATATGATGTGCTTGTTGGAGTAAACCTACTACGTGAGGGTATTGACCTACCAGCTGTTTCATTAGTTATGATTCTTGATGCCGACAAAGAGGGTTTCTTGCGTTCAGAGACCTCATTAGTACAGACGGCAGGTCGTGCAGCACGTAATGTCAATGGAAGGGTTATTCTCTTTGCTAGACGTGAGACAAAGGCAATGCGTGATATGATAAAGCAGACTGAGCTGAGGCGTAAACGTCAGATGGAGTATAATATAAAACATAATATCACCCCTGTTGGTGCAGAGAGTGCTAGTAGTGGTATAATGATAAATACCGAGAAAAGTTCACAGAAACGAAATACTAGACGAAGTAAAGATGACGTTATACTATTTAAGGAGTTACTAAATTCATCTGTGGGTATGGTGGCCGAAGATGGCAAAGAGTTTGTGATTGAAACACAAGAGGAGCTAGAGGCTAAAATGGCTGAGGCTAAGAATGCAATGGAGGTGGCGGCAGCTAATTTAGATTTCGTTCTTGCAGGTAAAGAACGAGATAAGATGTTAGCTTATAAAGAGAAGCTGGCTCAGATGAACAAAAAAAAGAGGTAGACTAAATAATGGGAAAAGAGAATTTAGATTATAAAAGAATAAATATAAAAAATAGACGTGCATATTTCGATTATGAGATAGGCGACACATACACAGCGGGTATTATGCTTTCGGGAACAGAGATTAAATCTATCCGATTGGGTAAGGCATCGCTAGTTGATTGTTACTGTTATTTTCATCGCAGAGAGTTATATGTTGCTGGCATGAATATTTCTGAATATGCTTGGGGGACATACAATAATCATCAACCTAAACGTGACCGTAAACTATTACTGAATCGTAAGGAGATAAATAAATTAGAGCGTATATCACAAGATAAAGGAATATCTATAATAGGTTTAAAACTTTTTATATCAGATAATGGCTATGCTAAGCTTCTTATAGGGGTGGGTAAAGGTCGTAAGACATACGACAAAAGAGAGTATCTTAAAGAGAAAGATACACGTAGAGAGTTAGATAGAGCAATGAAGCGTTAAACAAAAAATGAAACAATTAGCAACAAAACTATATATAATTATAGGGGTATTTTTCACCTTCTCGTGCGCTAAAGAGATAAAGCGTCACGAAATTCATGGTTATGCACAAGGCACAACCTATAAAGTCGTATACTACAACACCAATAACATTGTTGCGCAACAAGATATTGACTCGATTTTTACAGAGTTTAATAGCTCGTGCTCTCTTTACGACAAAAATTCTCTTATATCTCGTATCAACAGAGGCGAAACAGATAGCGTTGATAACCATATTATTGCTTGTGAAAAGATAGCAAGAGAGCTCTATACTATTAGTGATGGCGCTTTTGATATTACAAGCTATCCCCTAACACGTGCTTACGGTTTTTTATCTGAAGAGCGTGCTGAAAATATTAATTTAGATTCGCTCATGCAGTATGTTGGGCATAGCAAAATACGTATTGAAAATGGTAGATTAATACGTGATATAGAGGGTGTTAGTATTAATCTCAACTCTATTGCTCAGGGGTATTCTGTTGACTTAGTTGCCAAATATCTCAAAAAGAGAGGGTTAAATGATTTTTTAATTGAACTAGGTGGAGAGATATATTGCAGTGGCTATAAGCCAAATAACGAAAAATGGAGGCTAGGTATAGACAGACCCGTTGATGGCAATATAACACCTGGAGAAGAGATAGCACTTGTTATAACAGTTACAGACAAAGGTGTTAATACATCTGGAAACTATCGTAATTTCTACGAAAAGGGAGATAAGCGATATAACCATATTATTGATTCAAAAAGTGGTGAAAGTAGCATTAATGATATGCTCTCTGCTACTGTAATAGCCGAGAGTGCTGCATTATCTGATGGTATTGCCACTATGCTAATGATTCTAGGGAGCGAAAAAAGCATAGAATTTTTAGAAAAAAGAGATGATATTGAGGGATATATCATCTATCAGAAGGAGAACACAATGAAAACTTATACAACAATAAAGCCAGAGAACTAAACAAATGAAG
>CAYJCU010000070.1:0-11373 GCA_964368765.1 uncultured Rikenellaceae bacterium | reverse complement strand
TAGATATGACGTGCATAAATTCAATCCTCAGGTTCGCCGGACACTACTAATTATTAACTTTGAATTCCATTGCGTTTGCAGGTTGAATTCAGCAAATGTAAAAAACAAAGGATTTTTTATTACCATTGAAACAAAAATAATATGCTTTTTAACTCTATCGAATTTCTTATTTTTCTGCCAGTAGTTTTTTTACTATATTGGTTTGTTTTATCACGAGATAATAGATTACAGAATTTTTTTATTGTCGTAGTGAGCTATATATTTTACGGATGGTGGGATTGGCGATTTCTTATATTGATAGCGTTCACATCTGGATGTAGCTATCTTAGTGGTTTGCTGATTGAAAGATATGACAAGCAACAACGAGCCAGATGGTGGATTAACACCGTAAATATTACGATCAATTTAGCGATACTTGGCATCTTTAAGTATTATAACTTTTTTATTGCCTCTTTTGCATCTGCATTTGATATCAATAACAGTTCTTTACTTTTGAATGTGATTCTACCGGTAGGAGTCTCTTTTTATACATTTCAAGCACTATCGTACTCTATTGATGTGTATAAGAGGGTATTAAAGCCAACACATAGTGCGTTAAATCTATTCGCATATATATCATTCTTCCCTCAGCTTGTAGCTGGACCTATTGAAAGAGCTACCAACCTCTTACCTCAGTTTGAGAAAAAACGTAAATTTGATTATGCTCTTGCTGTAGATGGTTCAAGGCAAATGCTGTGGGGGTTTTTCAAAAAAGTAGCTATTGCTGATATATGCGCAGAGAATGTATCCGCAATATTTGATAATTATCAGACAGCTGATACTAGCGTTTTGATATTAGGTGCAATATTGTTTTCTATTCAAATATATGGAGATTTTTCAGGTTATTCAGATATTGCTATTGGCTGCTCAAAATTATTTGGGATAAGGCTAATGCAAAACTTTAATCTTCCCTATTTTTCGCGTGATATAGCTGAATTTTGGAGACGTTGGCACATATCGCTTACAACGTGGTTTCGTGACTATTTATACATACCAATGGGAGGAAGTCGAGGCTCGACATTAATATCGATACGCAACACATTCATCATATTTATTGTAAGCGGATTATGGCACGGTGCAAATTGGACCTATGTGCTTTGGGGTGTATATCACGCTATTTTATTTGTGCCACTACTGCTAATGAAAAAAAACAGAAAACATCGTAATACAATAGCAGAGAACAAAATGCTTCCCTCTTTAGGCGAGTTTATGGCAATGGGATCCACCTTTGTAATGGTTGCAATCGGATGGGTGATTTTTAGAGCACCATCTATATCTGTTGCATTAGATTATTTATCAAGAATTGTTACAGGATCGTGGGGCAGTGAAGTGCAGACTGATTTATTATCAACTACAGATCTTCGCATATTAGCGATAACACTTCCGCTATTAATAGTCTTTGAATGGTTGGCAAGAGGTAAGAAACACCCTTTAGAAATAATGACTTCATCTAATATTTTTAGATATAAAATTATTAGATGGTTAGTATATTATGCTCTTGCATTCTTTGTACTTACAAATGCTAGAGAGTTAAATACATTTATTTATTTTCAATTTTAATTTGTTTATGATTAAAAAATATATATTAAATCTGACATTCTGGTCATCATTTATAGGACTTGTTGGAATAACAACGGTTTGGTACTATAACTATGTTATATACCCGAACCAAACGGGCGATTTAGAAGATTTCGGTTGTATAGTTTTAGATGGAGACAAGCAGAATTACCGAAAACAATTTGAAAAGTTAAAGCCTCAAAATTCAAAATCTGAGGATGTCTTTTTGGATATTAGTGATGATAAAATATTAAAGTACGTAAATATCGGAGACTCGTTTAGTAAATTGCAAGGTTTAAAGCATACTGATTTTGTAGCAGAAGAGTTGGACGAAGAGTTCTTTAATATCCAAACATCAAATTCAGATCCCCTTAATAATGCCATTGGGCTCCTAAATAGTGGTTTTTTTGCAGTGCATAAAACAAAAGCCGTAGTTGTGCAAAGTGTAGAACGTGCTACTGCATATAGGATTGACAATCTAAATATAGATACTCTTATTGATTATAGAAAGATGCTTTTGCATCGACCTCCCCCAGCAGCTACAAATGGTAAAAAGCCTCAGTTGGGAGTTTATCAACTACTCGGAAGGACATATAATTGGGCTATGGCACAGTTAAAAAGTATAGATGTGCTGATAATTGAAAAGTGTGATAGAGAGTTGTTTTCAATTAAGCCGAACTATCTTTATGCAACAAAAGATGATATAAAATATAATCCTGAATTGAGTGAAGATGAATTGGTTCGTTATTATGAAAAAATAAATTATGTAAATCAACGATTTAAAGATTCTGGAATAGATTTTTATTTTTTAGTGGCAGTTGACAAATATGATCTGTATCAAGATTATATTATTTCTAATCCATATCCACGTCAAAAAAATCTAGATCAAATGTCAGTACATTTTGACTCTACATATTTTATCAATTCTAAACCTATATTAAAATCAATGGTTGAAAGAGGAGTTAAAGATGTGTTTTATGCGGAAGATTCACATTGGTCTCCTATCGCATCCAAGGCCATAGGGTATTTAGTTGCAAAAAAAATAAGGAGCAATGAGGAAAATACGCATAAATAATAGAGTAATACTTATCTAAGCATTATTCGACAATGCCACCGAAATAAAGCAGCTGTTGGATAGCGTAAAAATCTGCGACCCTGCCATCGGTTCAGGTGCTTTCCCGATGGGAATATTAAACGAGGTGTTCCACTGCAAAATGGTTCACGATTTAACTTGGAATGACTAACTTTGTCCGTACAAGAGGTTTGGAAATAAAAAAATCTATTGTTGTTAAGTTTTCAGTATCGCCAAAAAAAAGGGGCATTATAGCCCCCTTTTTTTTTATCCCATTACACATTATTCCTCAACAACAAATACCTCTTTCCCCTCTCCACATAGTGGACACACCCAATTTTCTGGAAGATCTTCAAATGAAGTTCCTGCCTCAATACCTGTATCAGTATCTCCCTTCTCAGGGTCGTAGATATAACCACATACTTCACATCTGTACTTTTTCATAATCATTTTATTTTAAAAAATTATACAATAGAGAGAGACCACAAAACAGAGTTTCGCAAATCACTCTATAAAACTGTTATCTGTTTCAAATATTATGCAATTGAGCCCACAAGCATCACTAAAATTTTATTCCTGTGTATGTCTCAGGAGTGATTCTGCGCAACTCAGCCTTCACATCATCACTAACCTGAAGTGTGTCGATAAAGGCTGCTATGTCCTCTTTAGTAATTGCTTTGTTAGTACGTGTTAATTGTTTAAGTGCCTCATAAGGGTTCGGGTAGTCCTCTCTACGAAGAACAGTTTGGATACCCTCTGCCACTACTGCCCAGTTCTTCTCTAAGTCGCCTCTAATAGCCCCTTCGTTGATAATAAGCTTATTTAGTCCCGTAGCCACTGAACGTAGAGATACCACAGTGTGCGCAATAGGCACACCAATATTACGTAGTACTGTCGAGTCTGTCAGGTCTCTTTGTAAACGTGATACTGGTAGCTTAGATGATAGATGCTCAAATACTGCATTAGCAATACCTAAATTTCCTTCAGCATTCTCAAAATCAATAGGATTAACCTTGTGAGGCATAGCTGACGAGCCTATCTCTCCCGCCTTAATCTTCTGCTTGAAATACTCCATAGAGATATAAGTCCATAAATCTCTACAAAGGTCTATAAGAATATTGTTTATCCTCTTATAACCATCAAAAATAGCTGCTATATTATCGTAATGCTCTATCTGTGTTGTAGTTTGAGAACGATCAAGACCCAGTATATTATTAACAAAATTATTTGCAAAATCAACCCAATTAACATTAGGGTAAGCAACATAGTGTGCATTAAAGTTACCTGTTGCACCACCAAATTTAGCAGGACAAGGAATACGCTCAACTAGTGTTACCTGCTTTTTAAGTCTCTCAACAAATACCATTATCTCTTTACCCAATCTAGTTGGCGAAGCTGGTTGCCCGTGAGTATGCGCAAGAAGTGGCACATCGCTCCACTCATTGGCAAGCGAAGATAGTGTATCTATAATCTCTTGCAAAAGAGGATAGTAAACCTCATTAGACGCATCACGAAGAGAATATGGAACAGCTGTATTGTTAATATCTTGTGAAGTAAGACCAAAATGGATAAACTCTCTGCAATCACCTAGCTGCATTTCGTCCATCTTCTCTTTAATAAAATACTCTACCGCCTTAACATCATGATTAGTAGTTTTCTCTATCTCTTTAACTCTTAAAGCATCATCACTAGAGAATGTACGATATATATCTCTTAGCTTCTCATAATTATCTTTATCGAAATCGCTTAATTGAGGTATAGGAACCTCGCATAAAGCAATAAAATACTCAATCTCTACCAATACCCTATAACGTATTAGTGCTAATTCTGAAAAATAGTGCCCTAACTCTTTGCACTTAGCACGATAACGACCATCAATAGGCGAAATCGCTGTCAATGTATTAACTTCCATAATTTTATTTATTTAATTCTATTGTTATCCGGTAATTTCTTCTATTTATCTGTAACACTTCTTTCAATATATCCTGCATAATCCTTAATACCTCTCAAATACTCTTCGTCGAATAGTGGCGAAGAGATAAGGAAATCAGCCGTTGACAGATTAAGTGCCATAGGCACATTATAAACTGATGCCAGACGTATTAACGCCTTAACATCTACATCATGGGGCTGAGCTGTCATTGGATCACATAAGAAAATAACCATATCAATCTCATCCTCTGCCATAAGAGCACCTAACTGCTGATCGCCTCCTAAAGGACCCGATTTAAGGCGTGTTATATCAAGGTGTCTAACACCATTATTTTTCTTTTGTATTGTCTTCTCAACTAAAAGTCCTGTTGTTCCTGTGCATACAAGCTTATGAGGTAAAAAGCGTTCAAAATTTTCAGCTACCCACTCCCCTAAATCTTGCTTCATTCCGTCGTGTGCCACTAAAGCAATAACCTTTTTTGCCATAATTTTATTCTTCTTAATTATTTGGTGTTAATATAGGATGACAACTTACCACAAAAGGTTCTATTGTCAAATCCTGTTTGTTATAGTATAGCGGTGAGCCCGTAGTCAGAGTTGATATACTTAAACCACTCTCTATCGCTATAATCTCTCCTGCTGCCGTATCCCAATCTTTTAATGATGTGGTGCGGAAATATAGATGCGCCCCTCCCTCTGCTATTCTGCAAAACTTGAGAGCACTACCATACATACGCTGATCAACAGTTTCATATTTATCTCTTAGAGTGCTAATTATCTCTTCTGTCTCTTTATTTGGATGAGATAAGGTTGTTAAAACCTTCAACCTATCTTGAGGTGGGTTCATATCACACTCAATCTTCACTGCACTGCTAACCAAAGACTCTATATCATACTCTGCACCCTCACTAAAATCAATATTATCAATACGATAAGAACCTACACCCTTAATCGCATAATATAACTGATTAAAAGCAGGTGCCACAATTACACCCACTATAGGAGAGTTTTTCTCCATCAATGCCACACATATCGAAAATTCATTACTTTTATTAACAAATTCAATAGTGCCATCAATAGGATCTACTAACCAATATAACTCCCAACCGTATCTCTCTTCAAATAGAATATCTCTACCCTCTTCACTCATCAAAGGGATACGTGTCTTAGATAATACCTTCCTTATCGTCTCGTGCGAAACCCTATCAGCCTCAATGACTAAGGTATTATCAGACTTTAGATTAACATTATAGCTCTCATCATTATTGTATATCTTCATCACACTCTTTCCTGACTCTAAAGCAGCTGTGAGAGCACTCTGGAACATACTGTTCAAAAATTCTGATTCTATCATAACATCATCTATTTTAAACGACATATCACTACTACTAAATAAACCTATTGATATGCCAAATTTATTCTAATCTTTTTTCTATCTCTGTAACACTCATACCGCTCTCTAAAGACTTACGCCAATACATCTCTGCTAACTCTCTATTACCTGTTTCATTGAGTATATCGCCATATCTTAAAAGCAATAATTCGTCTTTATTCGTATCTAAGGCAACAGCTTTCGACATCATATCTCTTGCCTCTCCTCTACGCCCTAATTTAAACAGTATCCACGCATAATTACCTATAAACCTAGCATTAGATGGATTAATATCAAGAGCCCTACGTGACATAACCAACGCCTTATCTAATTTTCTCCCATCCTCAGCTAATATTTGGCTATAATCATTCAGAACAAAAGCATTATTAGGGCTATATTTAAGAGATTTTTCATAAGCCTTGCAACTCTTCTTAGAAAGCTTTTGCATGAAATTCACCTCTGCTATTATTGCCCAATACTCTCCGAGTAACTCATTATCATCAACACTCTTCATCTGTTTTTTTAGTATTGATATAGCCTCATCGTATAACTTTTGCTCTACATACGCAAAAGCACCATACTTAACAAATTCACTCGTTTTGCTTGGGTATAATTCATCTGTTTTATCAACATACTCGATTACCCCAGCATAATCCTTATTATAGTATAATAGTTCAATAACAACTTTAAGCATTTCTATATTATGCACCCCACTATCTACCTTCTCTTTATTAAATGAGAGAGCCTTAGTAATATCTCCTAAACCCAATAAATGGCGAGTATATAACGATATAACATCAAAATCATTAGGGTATATAGCAATTAAGGCATCTGCAGCACTTTTCACATGCTCTACCTGACTGTTATATAGAGATGCATTACCCTCAATTACTGATTTAAAAAGAGCTATCTTTCTTTTAATATCAATTTGATTGCTATTAAATATTGCCTTTATATACTTTACAGACTCTTCTGGTTTCCCCATATTTTGATATATTTCAAAGAGAGCCGTAGCACTTGACGGTTCATCAGGAGAGATGCTCAATGCTATATTAAAATTCTCAATAGCTTTTGGAGTGTTGTAATTGCGTTGATAGATTAAACCTAACACATGGTTAAAGTATGGCATATAATTATAATTTGCTGCATACTCCTCAACGGTATTCACCATCTCATCAGTAATAATATGTGACGACTGAATAATACTTATGTGCAACAGTGCCGCTTCGGGTGATACACCAAATTTATTTGCTATTGTGTCAATGACAGAAATAGCATTATCGCTCTGATTACCATAATAGTAGTATGTTGCCAATCTACGATATGTAGCCTCATCTTTAGGTTTAAGCTCAACCAAACGCTTTGCCTCATTTACCGCCTTATCAAATCTACGCAGTCTAGCATGTATATCTGCTAACTGCATAATATACCAATAGTTATTTGGCTCAAGAGCAACCGCCTGCTCTGAATATGGTAGTGCTTGTATTGGAGATAATATTTCAGCTAGTGAGTAGTGAGCCGCTCCATGCTTAGGATTAGCCTTGATAGCTTTTTGGTAGAGACTAGAGGCTAACTCAATATTACGACTCTTATTATAAATTTCCTTGCCCCTCATATAATAATCTGTTGCTGCCTTTTCAGGCTCGTTCTGTCTCTCATAAGGAGAGATATAGTTCTCTAATGAATCCGCAACAACACCCTGCGCTAACACCTTAAAAGGCGATAACGCAATGATAAGCATAAATAAACAACCTATTATATTAAGTTTTAATCTCATAAAGATTATTGTTTTCCCGTAGAGCCAAAGCCGCCTGCACCTCTTTGTGTCTCTTCTAATCGTGACACCTCTTCCCACTCAATCTGCTCGCACTTAGCAGCAACCAACTGCGCCACTCTCTCGGCAGGTTGAAGTGTGTAGGGAGTGTTTGACAAATTAACAAGAATGACTTTTACCTCACCCCTATAATCTGCATCAATCGTGCCCGGTGTATTTAAAACAGTAACACCATATTTAGCAGCTAAACCACTACGTGGGCGCACCTGCACCTCATAACCTGGCTCTATCTCAAAAAATAGACCAGTAGGTACTAAAACTCTCTCTAAAGGTGCAATAACCATCTCCTCTGCTATATCAGCACGCACATCGGCACCAGCAGAAAGAGGGGTCTCATAGGCTGGTAAAATATTCTTCGATTTATTTATGACTTTTATCTTCATAACTATTTTTTATGGGCAAACAAACTTTTTTACCCTTTTAGTAATAACAAAATTTTCTCTCTTTTTATTGCATAAATTGTATATCCAATCAGCAATATTGATTTAAAAATATACTCTAAAGATGTTGATTCAAAATTAGCATAAAAAGCGATAAAATATACCATCGCCGCAACCGCAACATACTCAACAATCCTAATAACACGATAATTGATAGGATAGTGCCTTTGATTAAGATAATAACTAACAAAAACCATTAATAGCGTACTTACTAATTTAGCAATAGCAGCCCCCTTAAGGCCTATCAGCGGAATAAGATAAAAATTCAATCCTACTGATACCGCAAAACCAATGGCTGTAATTAAAATAGCAAAATGGGTTTTATTGACATATTTATACCAAAAATTCAGATTAAGTAATATCCCTATATTAGCACTACTAATCAAAAGTAGCGGCACTATATCAAGTGCATCCCTAAACTCAGGAGCAATAATATATTTAAAAACATCTAAAAACAGAGTGATAACCAAAAAAATGATTATAGAAACTAAAACAAAAAGTGTGGTTACCAAAGCATTATTCTCTTTAAACTCACTCTTATTAAGTCGTGCTAAGAAGAGTGGCTCAGCAGCATAACGGTACATTTGCGTAAAAATAACCATGATAGCTGTTAGCTTAACAGTCGCACTATACACTCCTAACTGCGCTAAAGCTACACTCTCAGGCATAAGATAACGAATCAGGAATCTATCTAAAAACTCATTAGCAGTAGCAGTAAGACCACCAATAAACAGTGGTACAGAGAAGCGTAAAACTCTTATTAACAATACTCTATCAATAGACAAACGAAGAGTCTTAACTGAGCATAACACCATTACTAGTCCTAAAATACTTGATAATAGATTTGAGATAAAAAAATATCCCGAGCCGTAATCATCAATCCACATCCAACAAAAGCAGGCACTATCTTTAAGCATTGGGAGTACAGAATAAAATAGTACAACTAACAACACATTAAAGATAACAGATATAGCTTTAATTGATGCAAAACGAATTGCTCTGTCGCTCTCTCTTAACTTTGAAAAGGGAATAGCAGCTATAACATCTACCAATATTATCCCTGCAACTACACCAATTATAGATTGATGATACCCCCCACCTGTTATCCCATATAGGGCATCTTGAAATAGAAGAACCAACAGAAAAAATATCGAGGCAAAAAGCACAGTAGAACTCCATATTGTGGTATAAACAGCCTCCTTACCTCTTCCTGATGCCATATTGTCTTTTCCAACAAAGCGAAAGAAACCTGTCTCCATACCCATAAGTAGGATAGAGAAAACAAAGGGTATAACGGCATAAAAATAGCCTATAACCCCAAAATCTGTTTTAGATAGTGCTATATATGTTAAATAGGGCGTAAGCAGGTAGTTGATTACCTTAGGGATAATCGTACTAAGACCATATACTACGGTCTGACCAGCTAACTTTTTAATAACCACTACTTAATAATCTTATTAGCCTATTATTAATATGACATAGCAAATACAACTCTTCTCTTAGATGGTTTACCTGTTACAATACACGCTCCATCCTCTTCAGGAGCATCAATAGGTATACAACGTATTGTAGCCTTTGTCTCCGCCTTGATAAGCTCTTCTGTCTCAGGTGTTCCATCCCAGTGTGCCATAATAAATCCGCCTTTCTCTTCTAACACCTTTTTGAACTCATCATAACTATCAACACTAGTTGTCATAGATGTACGGAAATCAAAAGCACGTTGGAATAGAGATTTTTGTATCTCTTCAAGAAGATTCTCGATATAATCCTCTACACCTTCAACAGGTAAAACCTCTTTTGTTAAGGTATCACGACGTGCTAGCTCAACAGTTCCGTTATCCATATCTCGTTGCCCCATAGCTAAACGTACAGGAACCCCTTTAAGCTCATAATCAGCGAATTTAAAGCCAGAACGAACATTATCTCTATCATCAACCTTAACACTAATACCCTTCTCTCTTAGTTTAGAGGCAATAGAGCTAAGTCTTTCAGAAACAGCTAGGCGTTGCTCCTCTCCTTTATATATTGGAACCATAACAACCTGAATAGGTGCTAGTTTTGGAGGTAACACCAATCCGTTATCATCTGAGTGTGCCATGATAAGAGCACCCATCAAGCGTGTAGATACCCCCCATGATGTAGCCCAAACATAATCTAATTTACCATCTTGATTAGCAAATTGCACATCAAAAGCTTTAGCAAAATTTTGCCCTAAGAAATGTGAAGTACCTGCTTGAAGTGCCTTTCCATCTTGCATCATAGCCTCAATAGATAGTGTATCTTCTGCGCCAGCAAAACGCTCGTTCTCACTCTTATGACCCACTATTACAGGAACAGCCATAAAATTTTCTGCAAAATGGCGATAAACCTCAACCATCTGCTTTGTCTCAGCAACAGCCTCATCACGTGTAGCATGAGCTGTATGCCCCTCTTGCCATAAAAACTCTGCAGTACGTAAGAATAGCCTAGTACGCATCTCCCAACGCACAACATTAGCCCACTGATTACAAAGTATCGGCAGATCTCTGTATGATTGAATCCAATTTTTATATGTATTCCATATTATTGTCTCAGATGTTGGACGAACTATTAACTCCTCCTCAAGCTTAGCATCTGGATCAACAACTACACCCTTACCATTAGGGTCATTCATAAGACGATAGTGAGTTACAACAGCACACTCTTTAGCAAAGCCATCCACATGTTTTGCCTCTTTACTAAAGAACGATTTAGGAATAAAAAGTGGGAAATAGGCATTCTCATGCCCTGTATCTTTAAACATTTTATCCAATGCCGCTTGCATCTTCTCCCATATAGCATAACCATAAGGTTTAATTACCATACACCCTCTCACAGCTGAATTTTCAGCCAATCCAGCCTTTAAAACTATATTATTGTACCACTGCGAATAGTTCTCCTCACGTGAGATAACATCTTTAAGTTGCTTTGCCATAACTATTATTATTTCTAAATTATTTCATTATATATATCACTCGAATAAACAAGCCACAAATATAATCATTTTTTTCAACATATCCAAAATTTACTACTCTCTTATTATATCTGTAAAATAAAAAATTATTGTTGTCCGGTAAAAAAATCAAAAAACCTAGTAACTACCTATCCT
>CAYJCU010000069.1:0-11412 GCA_964368765.1 uncultured Rikenellaceae bacterium | reverse complement strand
GTAGATATGACGTGCATAAATTCAATCCCCAGGTTCGCCGGACACTACTAATTATCAACTATTTAATATATAGGCACAAAAAAAGGGCAAGCTACTTACATCGCACCGCTCAACCATCTACCCTTGCTATCTTCCAATCCTGGGGGAATCGACAGGAGCTGGTCGTGTAAGACTTACCCACTGCAAAAGTACTAATTTATTCTGTATTACCAAAATTTTTTTTACATTTATGTGAAATATTTTTTTCTTAACCTATTTATGCTATTAAAAATCAATAGATTAGATGATGAAATAAAATAATAATTTGCTAAATTGTATAAATTTTCGTATCTTGCAGGCAATATTTACGTATAATTGCTTATTATGAAAGATACATTTAAATCTCTTTTGATGTTTTTAATATTAATAGTATTCGGCTACTGCTTAGTTATGGGAGTTGGATATTTTGATTATAAGATTATTGGAAAAGTAAAGAAGAGTGGTGTTATATATCTACCAACGGGTAGTGATTTAAAAGAACAATCTAAAATTTTATATAGTGAGGGGTATCTTATTGATACTACGGAGATACTTAATCTAGCATCTAAGATACGTACAACGCCCTTTCATGCAGGTATGTACACCCTTGAAAAGGGTATGACATTTTCAAATCTTTTCTCTTTGTTAGGGGGCGGTAACCAGACACCTACAACTATTACGTTTAATAATGTGTATGATAAAGCATCGCTTGCTGGTAAGATAACTCGTACTATAGAACTTGATTCATTATCGCTTATTGATGCGTTCAATGATAGAGAGCTTCTATCAAAGTATGGCGTTACACCAGATGATGTGATATATAAGTTTATACCCAATACCTATGAGGTGTATTGGGATATATCAGCTTCTGAGCTTGTATCTAAGATGGTAAAAGAGTATAATACATTTTGGGATAACACATCACGCAGTGCTAAACTGAAAGTGCTTGGTATGACACGTGATGAGGTTATTACTCTTGCTTCGATAGTTAACGAAGAGAGTAATATAGAGAGTGATATGCGCCTGATTGCAGGGGTTTATATAAATAGGCTTAAACGCAAAATGTTACTACAAGCTGATCCAACGGTGAGATTTGCAGCTAACGATAGAACTATTAAACGTGTGCTTAATAAGCATTTGGAGATAGATTCTCCATATAACACATATAAATATGGCGGGTTACCTCCCACACCAATATCAATACCATCACTTATGGCTGTTGATGCGGTGTTGAACTATACCCCAAGCAGTTACCTATATTTCTGTGCCTCTGATAAATTAGATGGTACGCACCTATTTGCTAAAACTATGTCGCAACATAAGCGTAATGCTGCAAAATATAGTCGTAAATTAAATGAGATGAGAATATATAAGTAATAGTGTTATGGCTAAAAAAAGAGAGCAGGGATTTAATGCAACAGTTGAGATGTATCATACACTAATGGATGATATAAAGAGAGGGGGTATATCTTCGCTCTATCTGTTACATGGAGAAGAGCCCTATTTTATTGATAAGGTTAGTGATAAGCTAACGGCGATAATTTCAGAAGATTTGGCCGATTTTAATCTCGAGGTTGTGTATGGCAGTGATACTAATGCGGCAACTGTTATAGAGCTGTGCAGAACCTATCCTATGATGAGCGATAAGCGTGTTGTTGTGTTGCGTGAGGCAGCGCAGATGAGTGATATTAATAAACTTGAGAGTTATGTTGATAATCCATCTAATAGTACTGTGCTTGTTATCTGCTATAAGGGTAAGAGTGTTGATAAACGCTCAGCATTTTATAAGAAAATATCTAAAAATGGTATAGTATTTGAGTCTGTCTCGGCGAGAGATTACGAAATAAAAAACTTCTTGAGTGAGTTACTTCAAGGTCATGGATTTACAATTGATGTAAAGGCAAAAGAGTTATTGGTAGAGCATCTTGGTTGTGAGGTAACTAAGATAGATAATGAGATAATGAAACTGATGAACGCAATGGATGAGGGGGTTAAAGCCATAACCTGCGATCATATAGAGCGTTATGTGGGTATAAGTAAAGAGTATAATGTTTTTGAATTGACTGATGCCCTTTCAGCAAGAGATGGTGCTAAGGTGTTAAGAATCTCTTCTTATTTTAATGCTAACCCTAAAAGTGCACCTCTTGTGTTATTAGTTCCATCGTTATTCAAACATTTTCTATCTATCTTTAACATAGGAATGACAATGAATGATTGCAGAAGAAAGGGATTGGCTATACCTGATAAATACACACTGGCTAAACAGGCTGGTTTGGCTAGCCATTTCTTTGTTGATAAATATATAACAGCTGCGGGTTACTATCCGCCCGTCAAGTCGTTAGCAATTATGGGTTATATTAGAGATTGTGATATGCGTAGCAAAGGAATTGGAGGAGCGGCACTCTCGGAAGGGGAGTTACTTCGTGAATTATTATTAAAAATTTTAAATATATAATATATGATTACTTACATCATCATAATAATAACGGTTTTGGTCTCTATACTTGGCTTTAAAGATAAAAAAATGTTTTATAAGCTATCGTTGAGTCCTTATCGCATCGCAAAAAATAGAGAGTGGTATCGTCTACTAACTCACTCGTTGCTACATGGCGATTATATGCACCTATTTATCAATATGTTTGTATTTTGGTCTTTTGGTAGTGCTATTGAACATATGTTTGGATTATTAAAGCAGGAAGGGATAATAAGAAATGCCGAAGTGAATTTTATACTGCTTTATGTTGGTGGTGTTATTTTTTCTGCCATCCCAGACCTAATAAAGAGACGCAATCAGTATGCTTATAACTCTATTGGGGCGTCGGGTGCAGTGTCGTCAATACTATTTGCATCTATATTTTTTAATCCGTGGGGAACCATATCATTGTTTGGTGTCATTCCTATTCCGGCTATTATTTTTGGAGTATTATATGTAATATATGAAAGTTATTTAGATAAAAAAGGTGGTGATAATATAAATCATAAAGCCCATCTGTGGGGGGCTTTATATGGTTTTATATATATAATATTAATGGATTATAAATTGATTTATATATTTATTAATGAACTACTTAATCCTAAATTTTAATCAAATATCAAAATAATAAATAACGTATGAAAATAGTATTTTTAGATGAGGCAACAGTAGGTAATATCTCAGCACTTAGCCAAATTAAGGCATTAGGTGATTATGTAGCTTATGATTTCACTCCTGCTGATATGTGTATTGAGCGTATTAAAGATGCAGAAGTTGTTATAACAAATAAGGTGGTTATTAGCAGAGAGGTAATGGATAACGCACCTGAACTGAAATTAATATGTGTTGCTGCAACAGGTATGAATAATATCGATTTAGAGGCAGCCGCTGAGAAACGTATAGAGGTTAAGAATGTTGCAGGCTATTCAACAGAGAGCGTTGTTCAGATTACATTTTCGCTACTTATGGAGTTGCTTTCGCATACCTCTCATTTTAATGATTATATACATAATGGTGAGTACTCTAAATCACAATCGTTTACTTCACTAGCTAAGCCATTTAGAGAGCTATCTGGTATGCGCTATGGTATAATAGGACTTGGAGCAATAGGCCGTAGGGTAGCTGAGGTGGCAACTGCTTTTGGTGCCGACGTGTCTTACTACTCAACTTCTGGTCAAAATAATACGTCAGACTACTACAACACATCGCTGGAAGAGCTTTTAAGGGTTTCTGATATAATATCTATTCACTCGCCACTTAATGATAAGACACGTGGATTGATAGATAAACAACGACTTAATCTTATGAAGCATAGTGCCTATATCATAAATGTTGGTAGGGGTGGTATTATTGTTGAGCAGGATTTAGCTGATGTGCTTAATGCGGGAACAATTGCAGGAGCGGGATTAGATGTATTCAGTACTGAGCCAATGCCTGCCGATAATCCGCTATTAACAGTTAAGGATAGAGGAAGGTTAGTGATGACACCGCATATAGCGTGGGCTTCAGAAGAGGCTAGAGAGAGATTAGTTTACACCATAGCAGAGAATATTAAGGTGTGGATTAAAAGCATAATGTAGACGTGTAGTTTTCTATACTGAAGAGGGGATTTGTAAAACATAGTTTTGCAAATCCCCTCTTCAGTATACCCCCAAATAGATAGCGGCTAACAATTTAATAAAAAACTGTTAGCCGCGCACATACTCTTTTTTTTGTTTTATGTTGTAATTAAATGAGTAAAGAGTCTATTCATTCTTTCACCAGCCTCATTAGCAACTCTCACAACCTCTTCATGTGTTGCCTCTAACTCTGATGTGTCGTTAGTAATTACCGAAACGGCAAAAACCTCAATACCACAGTGGCGAGCTACCACCACCTCTGGAGCAGTAGACATACCTACTGCATCACCACCTATTATGCGTAACATATTTATCTCAGCAGCCGTCTCGTATGATGGCCCTGTTAAAGCGATATATACCCCCTGTTGTGCTGATGGATCAAATTTTAAAGCCTTATCTATTAACTCTAATGAGTATGGGTATTTCATATCAGGGAAACGCTCTCCAAACGAACTATCATTCTTTCCGATTAGTGGATTTGGTATAAAATTAACATGGTTGTTAATTAACATAATATCTCCCACACGGAAATTAGTATTAATAGCACCTGCCGCATTAGATAGGAATAATCTCTCTACTCCTAACAGACTCATAACACGTATTGGTAGCGTTACCTCTTTTGTTGAGTATCCCTCATAAAAGTGAAAGCGTCCCTTCATTACCACTACTGGAACATCTTTAATATATCCAAATATTAACTTGCCGTCATGCCCCTCAACCGTAGATTGTGGGAAACCATCTATCTCACTATATGGTATAGAGTACTCTACCCTAACTTCTGAAGTAAAACCACCCAATCCTGAGCCAAGCACTATACCAACCTTAGGTTTGAAGTTAGACGTTAAACTGTTTATGTGTGTAACAATATTTTTCATTTTTTTTACCTATTCGTTCTTCAATATTTTTAATAAATAGCTGCTTATTCATTGAGTTTGTGTAGTCAATAAATTCGATTGTTATTGGAGCTACATAAAAGCGAAATTTCTCATTTGAGGGTATATCAAGTGCTGATATTTTAACAGCATCTTTCTCTGTAACTATTATATAAGCGTTATTCTCTACTGCGTATGCAACTATTTTATTTATATCACTCTGCTTGTAATTATAGTGATCTTTGTATATGTAAGTAGAAATTAAATTAAATCTCTTTTCGGCCGAAGTGATAAGATGCTTAGGATTTGCTACTGCACTCACTAACACAACACTATCACCCTTTAATAGCTCTTTAACCTCATCCTCATATCCCCTATCAAATAGTGGGAATGGGTTACCTTCACGCATTTTTGTGAAAAATATAGTTTGATAAGGCTTTAGCTTAGTATTCACATATATAGAACGTAAATCTATCGGCTTTATCGCATTCGGACATTTTGTAACAACAAATGTAGTTGCACGTTGCGCTTGCGAACGTAAATCTCTTAATCTCCCCAGCGGCAATAGATGGTCCTTATAATATGGTTTATCACACTCTGTAAGAATTATATCCATTGTTGTGTCTATATAACGGTGCTGGAAAGCATCATCTAGTATAATAATTTCAACAGCTGGACACAGCTTCATTATCTGCTTAACCCCTTCAACACGTTTTTCACAAACTGCAACAGTAATATCAGGGTGGCGACGTAAAATCAGTAGCGGTTCATCTCCTATCTCTTTACATGTAGATAGCTCATTAGCTAAAACAAATCCTTTGCTACGTCTGCCGTAACCCCGAGAAAGTAAGGCTACATTATATCTCTTTTTTAACTCTGAAATAAGCATTTCAGTCATTGGGGTTTTACCAGTCCCTCCCACTTTAAGATTACCCACCGATATTATTGGAATATCAAATGAGGTACACTTCAACACTCCTATATCAAATAAGAAGTGTCGAACCCTTAAGACAAAACCAACCAATAATGATATGATAAACTTAATAATAATCATAATTTTCTCTATTCTCAATCACATCTTCTTGTGATTTAATGCTAACCGCCTGCCAAAGTTAATAATTTTTTATAAAAAAACAAAATATTATAAAAAAAATCACTACTTTTGTCACTGAAAACAGAGATATTGAGGTATAATATAGTAAAACTAGAAGAATTTTTTATGATAGAAAAACTAATTAATTGGGACAAAGAGACACTATTGTGTTTAAATTTTGATGGAGGAGCATTTCTTGATGCTATTATGTGGTATTTTTCATGGATTGGCTCTTTTTTTATACTTGTAATTATTTTTTTAACTCTTATGGGTTGGAAAAGAGGTGCTAATTACAAGCACCTAATAGTTCTATTTTTTATGTTAGGTTTTGTTGTTTTATTTTGCGATCAAACGGCTAATTACTTCAAAGATACCTTCCAAAAGTTACGTCCATTACATAATGAAGAGCTTAAAGCATTGATATATACAACAAAGAGTAATATATTAGCAACTGGTCTGTATGGCACTGTTTCAGGGCATGCCGCCAACGGATTTGGTATAGCTGCCTTTATTGCTTTAGTCTATAAACAGAGATGGTTCAGTTGGTTTGTGCTATCTTACGCAGTATTAATAGCTTATAGTAGGGTATATTATGCAGCGCATTACCCTTTTGATGTGATATTTGGTGCACTTTTCGGTATGTTATATGCCTATATAGTGTATCTGTTATATAGTAAAGTAATTTTAAAAAGAATTAAATTATGAGCGTAACGAAAGGTCTATCTCCAGAGATAGTATGGAGATTTTTTGAAGAGATAACAAAAGTGCCACGCCCATCAAAGCGTGAAGAGAAAATTTTAGCATATCTTATCAATTTTGCTAACGATAATAAATTAGAGTATAAGCAAGATGAGATAGGTAATATCACTATTATACGTGAGGCGTCGCTAGGTCGTGAGAATGATGCAACAGTGGTGTTGCAGAACCATGTTGATATGGTATGCGAAAAAAATAGTGATGTTAATTTTGATTTTGATAACGATCCGATAGATATTTTTATTGATGGTGAATGGTTAAAAGCAAGGGGAACAACACTTGGGGCTGATTGTGGTATTGGTATGGCATTGGCAATGGGTGTGCTTACAGATAGTAGTATCTCGGTACCAAAAATAGAGGCACTATTTACGGTAGATGAAGAGACTGGTCTTACAGGTGCTTTTGAACTAGGTACCGATATGATTAGTGGTAAGTATATGATTAATCTTGACTCCGAAGATGAGGGAGAAGTATTTATTGGTTGCGCTGGTGGTATTGATACAGTTGCTAAATTTGAAGTGAAAACAGAAAAGGTAAAAGATGGTTATAGCTGTATATCACTTGAGGTAAAAGGTCTTAAAGGTGGTCATTCAGGCGATGATATAAATAAAAATCTTGCAAACTCGAATATACTACTTTGTAGATTCTTATTCTCTCTTAAAGAGGAGTTTCAACTAATAGAGATTGATGGAGGTAATCTACGTAATGCTATACCACGTGAGGCGTGCGCTGTGATAGCTGTGGCTGATGAGAGTGTTGAGAGAGTTATTACTCTTTTCAATGAATATAGCGATGTGGTGTCACAAGAGTATTTAACTAGTGAACCAGATATGCTACTATCTGCAACAGTTACTGATAAAAGAGAAGAGGCTATCAATGATGAAATAGCAAATAATATAATAAGTGCGGTTGTGACTGTGCCAAATGGTGTTCAGGCAATGAGTCAGGATATAGCTGGTTTTGTTGAGAGTTCTACCAATCTTGCATCAATTAAAAGAGGCGATAATAACACTATTGAGGTTGTTACATCACAACGTAGCTCATTAGAGAGTAAAAAACTATTTATTGCTTCGCAAATGAATAAGCTGTTCTCTCTTTATGGTGCTGATGTATGGCATAGCGACGGTTATCCTGGATGGGCGCCAGTTGCTAATTCAAATATCTTAGAGCTTACTAAAGAGGAGTATAAAAAGATGTTTGGAAAAGAGATTGCGGTTAAAACAATACATGCTGGATTAGAGTGTGGATTGATTAATAAAAAATACCCTAATCTAGAGATGATATCTATGGGGCCTACATTAAGAGGTGTGCACTCTCCAGATGAGCGTCTTGAGATAAAGAGTGTTGATATGGTTTGGCAACTGCTTATTAAGGTTCTAGAGAGAGTAGATTCGTGAGGAAATTTTTGTTAGTTGATATGATAATGCGGATAGTTACCTATCTCTTTGTGGGGTTATTGGCTATTGGTTACCTTTCGCCATATATCTCTCCAGAGGTTGTGGGTATATTTGGCATGGTGGGGATTGTTATGCCCATAATAATCTTCATTAACATATTCATTGCCATATACTGGATTATTAAGTGGAGGCCTATTGCCATCTTATCAACCCTCTCTGTGTTGATAGGTGTTGGGGCTATCTCTCTTTTGGTGCAGATGCCTATGTCTAAGCCACTCCCTGAGAGTGGCTCTACCCTAAAATTGATGTGCTTTAATGCGCATAATTTTGTTGATTTAGAGGCTAAAGATGTGATTGATATATCTATGGAAGAGATAGATTCAATTAATCCTGCGGTGCTCTTTTTTCAAGAGCTACCCCCTTATAAAGAGGAGAGACTAAAAGAGGTAGATAAGAAACTGCGAGCTTATAAATATAAGTATGTGCATAAAGCAAAAAATCCATTTGCTAATAGATACTACTACTCTGCAATATATAGTAAATATAGGGTAATAAACAGAGTTGCTATAAAAGATGAAAACGGAGATGATTTAAACTCTTTTTATGTAGATATACTATATAAAAACGACACTATACGCCTATTTAATAATCATTTACGCTCAAATCAGATTGGGTATCAAGATATGAATCTTTTAATGGGAGAGAACAAGCGATATGAGACAAAAAAGGATGTTTTTAGACTATTCACAATATTTAAAAAACTATCTGATAATAGTGCTTATCGTGCTGTTGAGGCTGATATTATCTCTAAGGAGATAAAAAAATCACCCTACCCCACTATCGTAGCAGGTGACTTCAACTCTATCCCAATATCTTATGCTTACCGTAAGATTAGAGGCGATTTAAAAGACTCTTTTGTTGAGAATGGTAGTTGGTATGGTTATACATATAAATCATTTTATAACCTCTTAAGAATAGATTTTTTATTCTACACAGATGATTTTAGTGGCGTTAGTTATGAGAGCCCAAACATATTATGGAGCGATCATAAACCCCTTATTGTGAAATTAAAATATAATTAAAATAATGAGAGAGTTACAACAAAAAATAGAAGAGATATGGGATAACCGCTCGCTATTAGAAAGCGAGGAGGGTAAAACAGTAGTACGAACTGTTATTGAGTTGCTTGATAAGGGAGAGTTACGCACTGCTGAGCCTATTAGTGACAAGAGTGGAGAGTGGCAAGTAAATGAGTGGGTGAAAAAGGCTGTACTACTATACTTCCCGATAAACGATATGCGTATAATTGAAGCAGGAGAGCTTAAATTTTACGACAAAATGCCCCTTAAAAGTGATTACGATAAGTGCGGTGTTAGGGTAGTGCCTCATGCTATTGCAAGATATGGAGCACATCTAGCCTCAGGGGTTATTCTTATGCCATCTTACGTTAATATAGGAGCCTACGTAGATAGCGGAACAATGGTTGATACATGGGCAACTGTAGGTTCATGTGCTCAGATAGGTAAAAGGGTTCATCTTAGTGGCGGTGTAGGTATTGGGGGAGTATTAGAGCCCCTACAAGCGGCACCCGTGATTATCGAAGATGACTGTTTTATAGGTTCTCGTTGTATTGTTGTTGAGGGGGCAATGGTTTGTAGAGGTGCCGTTTTAGGTGCTAATGTTGTTATTACAGGCTCTACTAGGGTTATTGATGTAACGGCTGAAGAACCAGTAACTTATAAAGGTTATGTTCCTGAGAATAGTGTTGTTATCCCTGGTAGTTACACTAAAAAATTTGCAGCTGGAGAGTATAACGTACCATGTGCTCTTATTATTGGTAAACGCTCTATATCTACTGATTTAAAGACATCATTAAATGATGCACTACGTGATTTTGGTGTTGAGGTATAAAAATCGATATGTAAAATCATAATCTAATATTATGGATATACTTAATAGTTATAATTTAAATGAGGCTATGCCTCTAATGGTAGCAGTTGTTCTAGGATTAATATCTGTTGTCAGTCCCTGCCCCCTTACCACAAATATATCGGCACTTGGATATATATCAAAAAATATAGGAGACGGAAAACGCATGACACGTGATGGGCTATTATACGCTCTGGGGCGTATTGTTACCTACGCTTTACTAGGTGGTGTATCTATATTTATAGTTCAGCAGGGGATGAATATTGAGCCAATTAATAACTTTATTAATCAATATGGCGAGAAGATACTTCCCCCTATACTGTTACTTATGGCTATTATAACTATTCGACCTTTTCATTTTCATAAACATAGTAATGATGATTGTGATTGCGGATGTGCCCCAAAAAAACGATATAGTGGCAGTATGGGTGCCTTTGTTATGGGTTTAGTTTTCGCTTTAGCATTCTGTCCTATTAATGGGGTATTCTTTTTTGGGATGTTAGTACCAGCAAGTGCTAGTGCGGGACTATCTGGTTATCTTTTACCTATATTATATGGACTGATAACTGGATTACCTGTTGTTATTGTTATATGGCTTATCAAGTTTGGAGTTGATAAGATATCAACTCTGAAGGATAATATAACAAAGATAGAGAAGTGGGTAAGATATATTGTAGCGGCTATTTTAGTGATTTTTGCTATCTATTTCACACAGCACGCCTATTTCCATAGTGATGGATGTAGCCATGAGCATCACCATCACCATCACCACCATCATACACATACGCATGATTGTGAACATAATCATTGATAGGATTAAGTGGTGTTTCGGGTAGTTATGAGTACGATTTCACTGGAAATGTGACATACAACAAAAGGCGAAAAGATAACTTGCGAGTGTGATAATAGGATTCTACTCTTCGCTTGTGCTTGGTAATAATAACTATTGTTGTGAATATAGCTCTAACTAGCGACAGCGAGCGAACGTCGTTTAAGAGGTGAACTATACCCGAAGAGTCAGTCTTAATGTAGTTTTGCGACGCTCCTATGCAAAGAGTTCCGCAAGCTCTTGTTTGAGAACTCAAATTAATCGATTCTATCTGTTTACAGATGATACATCAAGGGCAACCCACACGAACTTTATGTTGGGGTTGCCCTTGATGTTTTTTTTGCGCTCTAAAGTCTTACTCTTGAATGGGGCGGATGGACAAGCCGTGAGCTCTAACACCATGATTCCAAAACCTCGAAGGGTAAT
>CAYJCU010000068.1:0-11434 GCA_964368765.1 uncultured Rikenellaceae bacterium | reverse complement strand
CTAGAAGTAAAAAAATCAAAATTTTTGTTTTTGTAAGCCCCTATAATTTAAATTACAACTAATTTATTGCAGGATAGGTAGTTACTAGGTTTTTTGATTTTTTTACCGGACAACAATAATATAATATAGACATAACTTTTAAGGGCTGACTAATGTAGTAAGCATTTTTTTAAATCGACTGCTTAAAATAATCAAATAACTCATCGTAGTTACCATTGTTAAATCGTTCTTTGACCTTTATTAAATCGTTATAGCATCTCTTTTTGAACTCTATATATGCGTCACTAGTGCTATCTATTACCCTATGTTGCATAGCGCGATTTAGCTTATACATCTGCTTTCCATATTCAATTGCTTGCTCAGAGAGAAAACAATTCTCAAACACACTATAAATATACTGTATAGCGGTAGTGCTTGGGTGTATCATATCAGCCTCATAGAAACGATAATCCCGTAAATCGTCTATCATTATCTCATACGACGGAAAATATTCAACTCTATCAGGATACATTTCGCATAAAATTTCAATGGCTGAGCGTAATGTAGCCTTGCTTATTGAGTTCCCTTGTAACCCATCTCTAATATGGCGTATTGGGCTTAGGGTAAACACAAATTTCTTCCCCTTTAATAGGGTAGTGTTCTCTATTATGCCGCTTAGGCTCTCTATAATTTCATCTATTGAAATACGTTTGCGTATAAACTCTTTTTCGGCTATCTTATGACAGTTATTAACAACATAACCCTCTTTTTTATCGAAGTACACCCATGCTGTGCCCAGAGTTATAAATATGTGCGACGAGCTTAATATGTAGTTGCGTGTTTGTGTAATTGTTGAGTTAATACTCTCTTTTAAAGTATCTAAATTTGAGTTATTAAAATCTGAATGGTGTAGCATACTGCACCATTTATCCCCAACTTTACGAAAATATTTTTCGTCAATATTACTATTATTATCAATAATTTCAATAATCTTAGCAATCGAGAGAGGGTTGTATGTTACTCCAAAAGGGTTTATATAGGTTTTTATTCCACGATTAGAGCACTCATTTCCTATATTGGTGGCAAAACAAGAGCCAATAAAGAATAGAGAGCTGTTAGGGTTGATTTTGTTTGGTGATTTATTAATTTCTATCTCAGTTCTAAATTTCATTATCTTTTTTTTGTTATTTTAAAATAATTGACTATCTTTGCAGTCACAAAAGCGTATTGATATATATACGCTACAAAATTAATTAAATATTTTAAATTATGAACAATTACGAAACCGTTTTCATTGCAAATCCGGTATTATCGGAGGCACAGGTGCAAGAGCTTGTAAGCAAATTCCACGGTATTATTACCGAGAACGGAGGCGAAGTTACTCATACAGAGTACTGGGGACTTCGTAAGCTTGCGTATTCGATTCAAAAAAAATCGACAGGCTTTTACCACCTTTTCCAATTTAGAGGAGAGGGAAATTTAATTAATCTTTTAGAGACTCAGTATCGTCGTGAGGAGAAAGTTATGCGTTTCTTAACTTTCCGTCTAGACAAGCATGCTGTTGAGTACGAAGCAAAGAGAATTAGTAAATTAGCAAACAAGAAGGAGGAATAATCATGGCAGGAAAAACTGAAATCAGATACTTAAATCCTCCTACAGTAGAGGTTAAGAAGAAGAAATATTGTCGCTTCAAGAAGAGTGGTATTAAGTATATAGACTACAAGGATCCTGAATTCCTTAAGAAGTTCCTTAACGAGCAAGGTCGTATCTTACCTCGTAGATTAACAGGAACATCTTTGAAGTATCAAAAGAAAGTAGCTACAGCTGTTAAGCGTGCACGTCACCTGGCTATACTACCTTTCGTAACAGACTTAATGAAATAATTCAAGGAAGGGTAAAAAATGGAAATTATATTAAAAAAAGACGTAGAGAACCTAGGACATAAGAACGACACAGTTAACGTTCGTCCAGGTTATGCAAACAACTATCTTATCCCACGTGGTTTAGCAACTGTTGCTACTCCATCTGCTAAGAAGGTTGCTGCTGAAAACATAAGACAATCGGCTCACAAAGAGGCTAAGTTTATCGCTGATGCTCAAGTTGTGGCTGACAAATTAGCAACTGAGGTTCTTACATTTATTGTTAAGGCAAAAGATGGTAAGTTGTTCGGATCTATTACAACATCTCAAATTGCTGAGGCACTTAACGAGAAGGGTCTAGTATTCGATCGTAAGAACATCTCAATTGAGAATATCAAAATGGTTGGAGAGTATGCTGCAACTATCAAACTTTACAAAAGTGTTTCAGGTAATGTAAAGGTTGTAGTTAAGGGCGAGAACGACGTAGAGGTTGCTCCTGTAGCTGAAGCTGCTGCAACAACTGAAGAGGTTGCTGCTGAGTAATTATCAGATAATAAATATAAAAAGAGGTCGATACAATTGTATCGACCTCTTTTTTTGGGGGCGTCGCAAAACCATATTAAAGCTGTATTTCAATTAGTTACGACCTAATAATAGTTGTTCATTACCCTTTATTATAATCAAATGGACTAAAATGGAGGTAACGACCCTCTAAAAATCCTGCGGATTTTAATGTAAATTTAACACTTTTTGAAAAAAAGTGAACAAAAACCGAGTGCCTACTTCTAAACGGCACTCGCTCGCTATCGCTCGTTAAGGGCAATTCTCAAAACAGAGTTTCGCGAAAAGCCAACATATACTCCACCGCCTTTTTGCACTGACCCATGTTAGTTAGCATCTCTAAGATACTTCGCCACCATTATATAATCTTGTTTATCCTCTAAATCGTCACATGTTAGTAGCTCTTCAACAATCTCTAGTGGCGTATAATCGCCTTCACATTCCATATCCAGTCTTGCCCTTATAGATATGTCAGCTCCAGCCTCTAGTAGCAATTTAACGATGTCAGGATAGCCATAATAGGCTCCGATATGCAGTGCTGTAGCCTCATAATTATCTTCTATGGTTATTTCATTAATATCAGCTCCATTAGCAATCATCTGTTTGATGGGTTCTGTTTCACCTACCCAAGCATAATCTTTGATTTTAACATCTTTTCCCACAGCCCCTCGTGCAATTAGTAACCTTAAAATATCAGTGTTAGCCCTTAGAATAGCTCTTTTAAGAAGAGAGACCCCCTTAGAGCCTATATAATTAACATTATAGCCACTATTTAATATCAATTCTACTATTTTTATCATATCAGCTTTGTCTTCACTATTTAAATCACTATCGATGGCTGTCTCAACGGCTGTTAATCCTCTATTATCCTCAGCATAATAATCAGCACCATTAGATAGTAGATACCCAATAATATCGTAAGCCCTACACATCACAGCTATATGTAGTATTGATGGTTTGTTATCATCTTCACTATATATATAGTTTATATCGGCAGTAAATTTTATCAATTGTCTAGTGCTACTAATATCATCCGCCATTACAGCCTTAACCAATAGCTTTGAGGCTCTCTGTACCATTGCCTCACCACCACAACGTCTCATATTATAGTCTCGTCGTAGTTTAGAGAGTGTATCTCTATTAAGGGATATATGTCGCCTAAAGCAGTAGAGCCACAACCATATAGTTAAAATAGATTCTAACACTAAAAATGTTATCCAGAAAGAGATATTATTTATATACAATAAGAGAAATGATGTTATCATAAACACTACACAGGTGCCCAAGAGTAGCAATACTTTAAATTGTTGAGCAAGTTCTCTCTTCTCTCTCTCTTTCTCCTTATTACTCAAAATCTGCATACTACAAAAAAATTACTCATCAAAATACTGGAATCATTTAACCGCCTGTTTTAAGTGGCAACAGTTTAGTTTTGTGTCCTATCCCTTGATAAACCCCATTTTAAGGGCATAGTGAGCCAATTCAACAGAGTTATTTATTCCTAATTTTTTAAATATATGAGACTTGTGTACACTTACAGTTTTAGGACTCATTCCCAATTTCTCAGCTATCTCTTTTGAATATAAGCCTTGTGCAGCTAAGCGTAAGACCTCTAACTCTTTACTCGTAAATTGTGTATCACTCACTTCGCTCTTTGCAACCTTGAAATTATGCATCAGTTTGGCAATATCCTTACCATAATACTCAACTCCATCAAGCACACTCTCTATGGCTCTGCGAAGCTCTTGTGGATTAACACCTTTTGAGATAAAACCACCAATATTTAGACCTGCAATCTGCTCAATCACATCATCGCTGCTTTCTGCGGAGAGTATTAAGATTTTTAATTCGCTCTTCTCTTCAATTAATCGACGAGCGATAGCTATCCCTGATTCATCTGGTAGGCGAATATCTAAAAGAACCAAGTCCGCAATAACTCCATCACGCAAAAGAGCATAAAACTGAGTGGCGTCTGCTGCTTCGCCAACTATATCAACCTCTAAACCGAAATTTTTAGACGTAAGAGTATGGTTAAGTCCTAACCTAACCAAGAAGTGATCATCAACAATTATAACTCTAATTTTTTCCATTTATCTCTCTGTTTACAGTGAATGATATTGCTGTTCCTTTGCCCTCTTCACTCTCTATGCTTACCTCACCGCCATTCATCTCTACCATCAGTTTTACAATGATTAATCCTAATCCTGTGCCTAGCTCGCCCGCAGTGCCATTTTCAGTTTTTACGGCATTGAGTTTGAAGAGTTTACTTAATGTATCTTGTTTTATCCCCACTCCATAATCTCTAACTGTAACTCTTAACATCTTGTTGTTATGTTCTATTACAGATATTAATATTGAAGAGTCTATATGTGAGTATTTTAGTGCGTTATTCACGAGATTACGGATGATAGTAGAAATCATATTGTAGTCGCCATTTGCTATTGTGTTTTGAGGGCATTCAACCTCTAGTTTAATTCGTTTTTCTGCAAATGAAATATAATACATATCCCTTACCTCGCCAATAATAGTGAGTATATCTACATTTATTGGGTTGTATCTAATAGTTTTAGACTCTATATGCGACCAATTTAAGAGATTGTATAACATCTCTAACAGCGAACTGGATGAACGTAAAAGGTCGTCACAGTGAGTACGTATATCATTTGTCTTAAGATACTCTAAGTTATTAATCATCAACTCTAAGATATTCCGTTGCGAGATAAGAGGGTTTTTAATATCGTGAGATATTACCTTAACAAAGTTATCTTTAAGTATATTGGTCTCTACCAATTTACGATTCCTGCTACGCACAAGAGAGAGAATACACACCACCATTATGAGAGCCAAGACACATAACGCAACAATAACAAATAGTAATCTCCCCATCTTTTTATGTTGCTCAATAATTGCAACTTGTAGCTCAGCATGCTCTTTAGATAGTTCAGTTACAAAATTAACATTAGATTGCATCAATGACTCTTGCTCTTTATTCTTGCTTCCAGCATCAGCATATTCATGGCTTTTCTTTAAGTTTTCAATAGCAAGTTCTATATTCCCTGTTTTCTCATAATATTCTGCCCATAGTTTATATATTGCGGCCAAATGCTCAGGAGAGGCTATCTCTACTGCATATTTATATGCTTGTTCTAAATTTCGAGCCCCATCACTATATTTACCCTCTTTTATATCTATTCTTGCTATCGATATATGCAAGACCAATTTATGCCATACATCCCTATGATTTTTGATATTTTCATATCCCTTTATATAGTGTTCTTTAGCCTTTGCTAAATCTCCACTCTTCTCATATAATTTTCCTATATAGTTGTTACATAGTGAAATACCTATTTGGGAGTTCGCCTTTATATTGTGTTGCAGTGATAGGTTATAGTAGTGAAAAGCTGAGTCAGTAATATTATTAACCTCGTATATAGAGCCAATATTGGCATAATTAATTGCCAATCCTATATTACTGCCAAGCATCTCTTCTATCTTGATACACTCTCTGAACGATTTTTCAGCTTTATCATAAAACTCTAAAACCAAGCTAATGTTACCTATCCCATTTAATGCTATTGTTTTCTGCTTTCTGGCTGTATAACTAGTTGAATCAGAGTATAGTTCGCTATATTGAAGGGCCTTGTAATGAACTGAGGATGCCTCATTCAAGGCATCTACACGCCTAAATATTGTTCCTATTTCATTGTATGATTTTATTAGCATCAAGGTATCTGCTATCTCAAGTGCTATTTTTTGAGCATCTCTATGTAGTTGCAGTGCTTGGTTAAACTTAGAGCTGTTACGAAGCCTCTTGCCAATGGCCAGTTTAAGTATTCCCTCTCTATATCTATCATTTTGTATAATTGCACTGTCAAGAGCTGCCTCAAGTTCCTCTGTTTTTATAGAGTGACTATCATACATTGTAAATATTTTTTCTCTCTCTGCGTGGGTCAATGATTCCCTCTTTGTGCACCCTGATAAGGCTATCACAACAATTATTATAAATAGTATCTTACTCATATATTCAACTTCATTATGCTATTTGGTAACAAATATATATATATTATTTGATATAAACAAAATTATAAGATAAAGAGTGCATCTAATTTTATCTTAAATAAAATTTATGATTGATATTTAGCACCATTTTACTCACAAAGTTAGTTATTTTAAATTATACTGCAAGTTTAAAATATTAAGTATTTAAATATCGCAAGTAAAATAATATTATATATGCGTATAAAAATATGATTAACTTGAACAGTTTAGTAGGGTAAATGTTGAAAATTCTTTGTAGATACAGAGTTTGTTTTAGCATGCTTACACAGAATAAAAATATATTAAGTTTTGCTGTTATGCAATTTTTTACTAACTTTGCACGTTTGTAGGATGAAATAGAACTTATATATGCGAGAACTAAGGTTTTAGCTAAATAAAACTTGGTTTACGTATCAATTGTCTACTATTGTTAAATAGTGCCAAAAGTTATATTATTCTATTCAAATTATTTTGCTACAATAATGTTTAATTTGCCAAAAAGTTTATAATCTTAATTGGCATTATAGATAAAAATATGGGTTATTTATTTACATCAGAATCGGTATCTGAGGGGCATCCAGATAAAGTTGCAGACCAAATATCCGATGCGATACTAGATCAATTTCTTAAAGAGGATTCTAACTCTAAGGTTGCATGCGAAACACTATGTACAACCGGTTTAGTGGTTATAAGCGGTGAGGTTAAGTCTAACGCCTATGTTGATGTACAATCAACAGCACGTGAAGTAATCGAGCGTATAGGTTATACTAATAGCGACTATATGTTTGATAGTAAGTCGTGTGGTGTTATCTCTGCAATACATGAGCAATCCTCTGATATTAATCAAGGGGTTGAGCGTATAGACAAAGATGAGCAGGGGGCAGGAGATCAAGGCATAATGTTTGGTTATGCTTGCAATGAGACACGTGAATTGATGCCTGCGCCACTTATGTTGTCACACTATATACTAAAGGTATTGTCTGACATACGTAAAGAGGGTAGAGAGATGACATATCTTCGTCCTGACTCTAAATCACAGGTAACAGTTGAGTATAGTGATAATCATCAAGCGTTAAGGGTTCACACTATTCTTGTCTCAACTCAGCATGATGAGTTTATTAAAGAGAGTGAGGGGTTATCAAGTGATGAGGCTGAGAGATTAATGCAGACAAAAATTCGTGAGGATGTTAAAAATATTCTTATGCCAGCGGTTAAGGTTAAACTAGAAGAGAATGGTAATAAGTTTTTATTGTCGTTAATAGATGATAATTATATCCTGCATGTTAATCCTACTGGTAAATTTATAATAGGCGGTCCGCATGGCGATACAGGCCTTACAGGACGTAAGATTATTGTAGATACTTATGGAGGAAGAGGTGCTCATGGTGGAGGAGCTTTTTCGGGTAAAGATAGCTCTAAGGTAGATCGTTCGGCAGCCTACGCATCACGTCATATTGCTAAAAATATGGTGGCAGCAGGAGTAGCCGAGGAGATATTGGTTCAAGTATCATATGCGATAGGTATTGCTCATCCGCTTAGTGTGTATGTAAATACTTATGGCACATCTAAACTATCTTTGAGTGATGGAGAGATTGCAGAAAAAGTAGCTAATATATTTGATTTACGTCCAAGTAAGATTATTGAGCGTTATGGATTAACATATCCAATATTTGAGGCTACTGCTGCTTATGGTCATTTTGGTCGTGATCCATATACAAAAGGTGTTGAGTTAATCATAAATGGCGAAAAGAGTATCAAAGAGGTTGAGTTCTTTGCTTGGGAAAAGTTGGATATGGTTGATGAGATAAAAAATAGTTTTAATTTATAGTATAAAATATTATTAATTATAGTTAAAAGTAAAGTATTACTCTAAACTATGATGTTTTAATAAAATAAATAATAATTTGTGAAACATTTTAGGGGTGTTTCACGTATAGTTAGTGTAACCCTATAAACCGTAATATGAGACAATTAAAAATAACTAAGTCGATTACAAACAGAGAGAGTGCATCTCTAGATAAATATCTTCAAGAGATAGGTCGAGAAGAGCTTATCTCGGTAGATGAGGAGGTTGAGTTAGCTCAACGTATACGAAAAGGTGATCAGGAGGCTCTTTATAAACTAACAAAAGCAAATCTTAGATTTGTGGTATCTGTTGCAAAGCAGTACCAAAATCAGGGGCTAAGCCTTCCTGATTTAATTAACGAGGGAAACCTAGGGCTTATACGTGCTGCAGAGAAGTTTGATGAGACACGAGGATTTAAATTTATCTCGTATGCTGTGTGGTGGATTCGTCAATCTATTTTACAGGCTTTAGCAGAGCAATCTCGTATAGTAAGACTACCACTTAATCAGGTAGGTGCACTTAATAAGATTAATAAAGCATTAGCTCATTTTGAGCAAGAGCACGAGCGTACACCATCACCAGAGGAGTTGGCGCGTGAGCTGGATTTACCTAATGATAAAGTTGCGGATACTATGCGTGTTTCGTCTCGCCATGTATCGGTAGATGCTCCGTTTGCTGAGGGAGAGGATAATAATCTTTTAGATGTATTGGTGAATAGCGATTCTCCTAATGCAGATAGAATGCTTATCAATGAGTCTCTTACAACAGAGGTAGAGCGTGCATTAGCAACTCTAACAGAGAGAGAGAGAGACATTATTAAATATTTCTTTGGTATAGGTTATCCAGAGATGACTCTAGAAGAGATAGGGGATAAGTTTGGACTAACACGTGAGCGTGTACGTCAGATTAAAGAGAAGGCGGTAAGAAGACTGCGTAGTACTTCTCGTAGTAAACTATTAAAAACATATTTAGGTTAGTTTTACCTTAATATTACAATATAAGGGGCTGTTTGTAGATAAATACAAATAGCCCTTTCTTGGATATAGAGCCACCCTCTCATAAATCTTATTTTTACAATTTGGTATAATAGGAAAATTATATTATCTTTGCAAGGCTATATAAAATGGTTGCAGAAAATAAGAATAATATAATTATAGATAATGAAAGGAATAGTATTAGCTGGAGGGTCGGGTACAAGACTTTATCCTATAACCAAAGGTGTTAGTAAGCAACTACTACCTATATATGATAAGCCGATGGTTTATTATCCAATATCGGTGTTGATGTTGGCAGGTATTAGAGAGATATTAATTATTTCAACACCTGATGATTTGCCTAGTTTTAAACGTTTACTAGGTGATGGCTCTGATTATGGAGTGCGTTTTGAGTATGCTGAGCAGCCTTCGCCAGATGGTCTTGCGCAGGCATTTATTATTGGAGAGAAGTTCATAGGTAACGACTCAGCATGTTTGGTATTAGGCGATAATATATTCTATGGAAGTGGTTTTACTGCTATGCTTAATGAGGCTGTTCGAACAGCTGAAGAGGATAGTAAGGCCACTGTTTTTGGCTATTGGGTGAGTGATCCTGAGCGTTATGGTGTTGCTGAGTTTGATGCTGAGGGTAATTGCCTATCAATAGAAGAGAAACCAACTGTTCCTAAATCGCACTATGCTGTTGTGGGACTATATTTCTATCCTAATAAGGTTGTTGATGTGGCAAAAAATATAAAGCCGTCAGCTCGTGGTGAGTTAGAGATAACAACTGTTAATCAACGTTTTTTATCTGATGATGAGTTAAAAGTGCAGACTCTTGGGCGTGGTTTTGCGTGGCTTGACACAGGTACGCACGACTCTCTGAGTGAAGCATCTACCTTTGTTGAGGTCATAGAGAAACGTCAAGGTCTTAAAATAGCATGTCTTGAGGGCATTGCATATAGAAAAGGGTGGATAGACGAGGCTAAAATGAGAGAATTAGCTAAACCTATGATTAAAAACCAGTATGGAGAGTATCTAATAAAACTAGTAGAAGAAAAACTATAATGAAGAGTATTTTAATAACAGGCGGTGCAGGATTTATTGGCAACCACGTAGTGAGGTTATTTGTGAATAAATATCCTGAGTACAATATAATTAACCTAGATAAATTAACTTATGCAGGAAATCTTGCCAACCTTAAAGATATTGAGGGGGCTAGTAACTATACCTTTGTTAAGGGAGATATTTGCGATTTTGACAATATGCTAGATATTTTTGCTAAGTATGATATTGATGGCGTGATACATCTTGCTGCTGAGAGTCACGTAGATAGGAGTATTAAAGATCCATTTACATTTGCTAGAACAAATGTTATGGGTACACTATCTCTACTTCAGGCGGCTAAGCACCATTGGGGTGATAACTATGAAGGAAAATGTTTCTATCATATCTCAACAGATGAGGTGTATGGTTCGTTAGAGTTAGATGGCGGATTCTTTACCGAAGAGACAAGTTATGATCCACATAGTCCATATTCAGCATCGAAAGCTAGTTCAGACCATTTCGTGCGTGCTTTTCAAGATACTTATGGCATGCCTTGTATTGTTACTAACTGTTCAAATAATTATGGGCCATATCAATTTCCTGAAAAATTAATACCACTTTTTATAAATAATATATGTAATAGTAAGCCGCTACCTGTTTATGGTAAGGGAGAGAATGTGCGTGATTGGTTATATGTTGTAGATCATGCAAGGGCTATTGATACAATCTTCCATAAGGGTAAGAGTGGGGATACCTATAATATAGGTGGATTTAATGAGTGGCAAAACATTGAGTTAATCAAGGTTATCATTGCTACGGTTGATAGATTATTGGGTAACCCAGAGGGGCATTCGCTTTCTCTTATCACCTATGTTACTGATAGAGCAGGGCACGACCTGAGATATGCTATCGACTCTAATAAACTAAAAAATGAGTTGGGATGGGAACCATCACTTCAATTTGAAGAGGGTATTGAGCATACGGTAAGATGGTATCTTGAAAATAGAGAGTGGATGGATAACATCACTTCAGGTGAGTATGAGAGTTATTATGAGACAATGTACGGAGATAAATAATTATTGTTGTCCGGTAAAAAAATCAAAAAAACCTAGTAACTACCTATCCTGCAA
>CAYJCU010000067.1:0-11485 GCA_964368765.1 uncultured Rikenellaceae bacterium | reverse complement strand
TTGATTATAATAAAGGGTAATGAACAACTATTATTAGGTCGTAACTGATTGAAATGTAGCTTTAATATAGTTTTCGACTGCCCCTTTATATACTGCTATTTTAGCCAAAAAGAGGGGGATTTGCAAAACTATATTTTGCGAATCCCCCTCTTTAATTGATAACTACTTAACCAATTTACCTTTCCATGAAAGTAAACCTTTATCTAGCATTATTACTTTAAATCCTTTCTCAGATAGTTTCTGAGAAACAACTTTACTACGTGCTCCACTGCGGCAGTAGATTGCTATTACACGTTTCTTATCTAGTTTTGCAAATTTCTGCTTAACGTCAGATTGCTTAACATCAATATTTATTGCCTTTTCAATATGTCCCTCTTTGAACTCTTCATCTGAACGAACATCAACTATCTGTATCTTCTCATCTTTAAGTGCCTCAGCAAATTTCTCGGCTGATAGTGTTTCAAACTTTTTGCTCTCTGCCGTAGAGAATGATACTCCTGAACTAATCAACATAAATATTGCAACTAAGGCAATTATTACTCTTTTCATTGTCTATTTATTTTAAATATTTATCTAACCACTTAAAGAACTCAGAGTGCCATACAAGAGCATTTTGTGGTTTGAATACTTGGTGCGCCTCATCAGGGAATGAAACTAGTCTTGTGTCGATACCCATTAATCGTGCTGCTGTAAATGCCTCAAGACTCTGTGTGTATGGTATGCGATAATCCAATTCGCCTGTAATTATAAGAATAGGTGTATCCCAATTTCTAACAAATTTATGTGGAGAGTTAGCATAAGAGCGCTTAGCAACATCGCTATCACTATAAGGAGAGCCACCTAAATCATTCTTAGGGAACCATAGCTCTTCAGTACTACCATAGAAACTCTCTAGGTTAAACATACCACAGTGAGAAATAAGAGCTTTAAAACGCTTGTTATGGTGTCCTGCTATGAAATATGTTGAGTAGCCACCATAACTAGCACCTACGCAACCCATGCGTGTTTCGTCTGCCCATGGCTCTTTAGCTACATCATCAATAGCTGCAAAATAGTCTCTAATATTTTGACCACTATAATCGCCTGAGATTTGATCAAGCCACTCTTGTCCAAAACCTGGTAGTCCACGGCGATTAGGTGCTACAACAATATAACCCTGAGCAGCCATAAGTTGGAAATTCCAACGGAAACTCCATTGGTTACCAACCATACTCTGAGGACCTCCTTGGCAATATAGTAGAGTAGGGTATTTCTTTGTCTCGTCGAAGTTAGGAGGAAGAACAACCCATACTAACATATCTTTACCATCAGATGTCTTTACCCAACGTTTTTGAACCTCTCCCATCTTAACATTGTTGTAGATAGAGCCGTTGATGTCTGTCAGGTTTGATATTTTATTGTTTTTTCTGTTTATCTCAATAATCTCAGCAGCACTTGAGATTGTTGTCATACTACCAAAGAATTTCTTTTTAGATAGGTATAGTGAACCAATAACGCCGTTAGCCTCTGTTAGCACCTCAACAACACCCGCCTTTTTGCCTTTAGTAGACACACGGCACACTTGTTGTGTAGCTTTAAGTGGCGAAAGGAAGTAGATAACATCACCATCCCACACATAAGACTCTGAGTTAGAATCAAAATTCTTTGTCATATCTGTTATCTTACCTGTTGCGCTATCCCATACCATTAGTCTTGATTTATCAGACTCATTAATCGGGCGTCTCATAGAAGAGAAGGCAATCTTACTATCATCTTTAGAGAAGACAGGGTATTTGTCGTAACCTGGCATGCCCTCAGTGATATTTTTTGTTGCACCAGTTGCTATATTATATAGATATATATCTGTATTTGTACTCTCAGCATACTCTCTACCGTTAAGTTTACGAGCTGTGTATGCAACCACTGTTCCCGTATTGTTCCAAGTTATCTCATCCATACTGAAATATGGAGAGCCTGGTACGTCCCATGATTCGCCCTCGATAATATCCTTGTCATTTATAAGTTTGCCATCAACTAAATCGGCAACAAATGGGTGTAGGTAGGTGTAGTTATTCCAGTGATCCCAGTGGCGAGCCATTAAATCATCATATATACGTGCTTTAGTCTTTTTAAGTTCAGGATATTGGTCTGAAGTATCCTCTCCTACCTTAACACGTTTAATATATATAACCTTATCTCCTTTAGGCGATACCTTGAAACCATCTATACCACCATCTATATTTGATATTTGTGTTGGTTGAGAGCCGTCGCTATTCATGCGCCATAGCTGAACACCATCTTTGATGGTAGTCATATAGTATATGTATTTACCATCTGCGCTCCACTCAGGAGAGAAATATTTATCTGTTCCGTGAGTTAGCGGTGTCTCAACACGAGACTCTGTATTGATAGCAAAAAGGTTGCTATAAGTTCCGTTGTTATCAATGTCTTGCACACTAACTGAGTAAACCATTGTTTTTCCATCAGGAGATAGTGTTGCACCACCTAATCGGCGCATTTTTAACATTACATCAGGAGTTAATATCCCAGCACTCTTTTCAGATGTAGTCATTGTAGGTACTGGAGGTGTTGTCTCTTTGGTAACACCCTGAGCCATAACCTGCCCAACTGTCTGCGACAGTAGCATTGTTGCAACAAATGCTGTAGTAATTCTCTTCATCATTCTTATTTAATTTTAAAATTTATTTATATCGTTTATTCTCTCTCTATAATGGTTTATAACACTCTTAATAGTAGGATAACTATCTGAAATTATCTCATCTATATCATCTATTGCTACCCACCTACACTCATCAATCTCCTCTTCAATCTGAAATGAGCTCTCAATATTATTAATTTCGCCATTGCCTCTCATCAAAAACCAATATGTGTCTTTTAATTCCCATTGGCCGTATGTGTTATAGATATGTTGTGTGGTGTATGGAGAGTTATCAATTATCTCTACCTCATTAATTGATGTCTCCTCCTCAACTTCACGTAGGGCGCATTTTGCAATATCCTCTTCGGCATCCTGCTTGCCCTTGGGAAGATCCCAAACACCACGCCTATATATAAATAAGACCTCTCCGTTATCATTGACTACGACACCCCCTGCAGCAGTTACTTTTTTGAAATCTTTTATGAAAAAGTTATATGCTTCGTCGCTATTTTCTCTATCTATAACTATGTGATTAACGTTTCCTTTGTTTAAAAAAGTGTCTGATATAGAGTATATAGAAATTTTTTCACAAAAAACGATAACTTTTTCGTTATATTCTTTGAAATTTGAGTCAAAAACTATATCTTTGTAGTTATAAAAAATTCTTTTCATATTTATCCCGTTTTGCTTGCGAAGATACACATTTTTTCTGTTTTTGACATATAAAATGGCGATAAATATTTATCTAATTAAAAATTTTATGTGTATAAATAATAAAGTAGCAGGTAAACTGCTTGAAATAAAGGCTATTAAATTAAGTCCCGAGAATCCTTTTACGTGGGCATCTGGTTGGTTCTCTCCGATATATTGTGATAATCGTAAGTTGTTATCATATCCTGAGGCACGTAAATTGGTATATGAATCATTTGCAGAGACAATAGCAGCAAAATATCCAGAAGCCGAGGTTATTGCTGGTGTTGCAACAGGAGCTATTGCACATGGCGTGTTAGCTGCCGAGGCTATGGGTAAACCATTTATTTATGTTCGCTCTACGGCTAAGGGGCATGGCCTATCTAATCAAATAGAGGGAGAGTATAAGGCTGGTCAGAAAGTGGTAGTAGTTGAAGATTTAGTATCTACTGGAGGAAGCTCATTACAAGCTGTTGAGGCTCTAAGAGATGCTGGTTGTGAGGTGCTAGGCATGGTTGCTATTTTTACTTATCAGTTCCCACTGGCGGCAGATAATTTTGCAAAAGCTAATTGCGAGCTTACTACTCTTAGTGATTATTCATCACTTTTAGAGGTTGCCCTAGAGTCTGATTATATCAAGAGTGGCGACGTAGAGACCCTTAAAGAGTGGCGTGAAGCACCTAGTGAGTGGCGTAAATAAGCAATATATATAGTGTTTTTGCGTTATACTTTCATAAGGTATAATGTAATAAATATTTAATGGAGAAAGGTTACAAATGGAGAAGTACGAAAGTCATCAGGTTCAGATATGTAAGCCTGATTATGTGATTTATCAGTCGTTATCAAAATTTAGCAATTTTACACCTATATTGCAAGATAAGGTAGAGGGATGGCAGGCAACTGACGATAGTTGTACATTCAAGGTGAAGGGTTTTAATCTTAGTCTAGTAATGATAGATAGGGAGGAGAACCGATTAATTAAGATAACGGGAAATGAGATGCCTTTTGAATTCTATTTTTGGGTTCAATTACATAAGGTATCGGAGATTGATACTCGTATGCGTCTTACGGCTCATGCCAAACTAAACGTCATGATGAAGATGATGTTAGGTAAGAAGCTACAGAAAGGAATTAATGAGATGGCTGATCAGATAGCCGCCTCATTTAACAACATTTAACGTATGATAAATTATGAGCGAAAAGTGTTAGATAATGGTCTAACACTTTTAGTATCTAAAGATGAAGCTACTTCTATGGTTGCTGTTAATCTTGTTTATAAGGTTGGAGCAAAACATGAAGATGAAGAGCGAACGGGCTTTGCACATCTTTTTGAACACCTTATGTTTGGCGGGTCTGCTAACGTACCCGACTACGATACCCCTATTCAGTTAGCATCAGGAGAGAATAATGCTTTTACAAATAACGACTACACTGATTATTATGTAGTTGTGCCTAAAGAGAATCTAGAGACAGTTTTGTGGGTAGAATCAGATCGTATGCGTCTACTTAATATTAATGAGACCACTTTAGATATTCAGAAAAAAGTTGTTATTGAAGAGTTTAAACAGCGTTACCTAAATAAACCCTATGGAGATGTGTGGCAACTAATACGTGAGATGAGCTATAAGCGTCATCCCTACCGTTGGGCTACAATAGGTCGTGATATTTCGCATATAGAGGGTGCTACCCTTAGTGATGTAAGGGCTTTCTATGACAAGTATTATGTTCCAAGTAATTTAGTGCTCTCTATTTCAGGAGATATAACCATGGAGAGCGCATTTCCGTTGGTTGAAAAATGGTTCGGAGATGTAGAGGGTGGAGTAGTAGAGCACCCTATACTGCCGCAAGAGGAGTTGCAGACAGTGCCACGTAGGCTTGAGGTAGAGAGAGATGTTCCAGCAACGGCAATATATATTACATTTTTAATGGGAGATAGGCTATCTATTGAGTTTGCTGTGTGCGATACCATATCTGATTTATTATCAAATGGAGAGTCGGCACGTCTGCAACAAAACCTAGTTAAGGGTAAACAGTTGCTATCTTCGGCAAATGCCTATTTGACTGGAGATGTTGATAGGGGGCTATTTGTTGTTATGGGTTATCTGCATGAGGGTGTTACCGCTGAAGAGGTGGAGAGTGCATTATGGGAAGAGTTAGAGGCTATGAAGAGCCAATTAGTTGAAAGAAGAGAGTTGTTGAAGGTGCAAAATAAGTTTGAGGTAAACACTATTCTTGGCGAACTGAACGTGATGAATAAGGCAATGAATTTAGGTTACTACGAGATGATAGGGGATATAAATTACATTAACCAAGAGCTTGAGAGATACAAATCTGTTACACCTGAGATGATAGCAACTACCTCGGCGCAACTATTTGTAAAAGAGAGAAGCTCTACACTAATATATAAATCAAAAAATGATAAATAGGAGCATAGCACCAGAAATAACTATTCCCTCGAACCTTAAAGTTAAGGCAGCGAGAAAACATAAAACACCCAAAGGCGTAGATATATATTCATTAGAGTTTAATGAGTATGATGTTATTCGTGTCAGCTTTGTGTTTCGTGCTGGTACAAAGTATCAACCTAAGCCATTTTGCTCTACTTCGGTATCAGGAATGCTTACTGAAGGGTGTAAGGGGTCATCCGCACGAGAAATATCTGAACTTTTAGATTTTTATGGTATATACTATGATCACACAACAGATAGAGATCATTCAGTATTAACAATATGTGCGCTAGAGCGTTTTTTTGATATAGGTCTACAACTACTTGATTGTATTATAAACTATCCAGTTTTCCCTGAAGATGAGTTTGATATATATAGGGTTAAGCGTAAGCGTACTATAGAGATGCAACGTGCTAAGATAGATTTTGTGGCTCGTGAAGAGTTTGCAAAACTACTCTTTGGAGAGAGACATCACTATGGAGTAAGCCATTGTGAGAGCTATTTCGATAATCTAACGACAGAGGATTTAAGGAGTTACCATAAAGAGTATTTTACACGCTCTAATCTCTTTGTGGTTACTAGTGGTAAGACAAATGAAGGGCATCTAACTAAGATAGCTGAGATAGCTGATAGTTTAGAGTTGGGTGTTAAGGCTAAACCATTTAGTGTGCCAATTACTAGGGGAGAAGATAAATTTATTAAATGGGAAGGTGCAACACAATCGGTTATACGTATGGGGCGTATTCTTTTTCCTCGTTCGCACCCCGATTTTGTGGCTGTACAGGTTGTTGCTATGATTCTTGGAGGTTATTTTAGCTCTAGGTTAGTGAGTAACTTAAGAGAGGAGAAGGGGTACACCTATGGAATTTTTGCCGCAGTTATTAATCTTGAAGAGACAGGTTATATGGCTATTTCAACAGAGGTAGATAAGAGTGTGACATGTTGTGCCATTAATGAGATTTTTATTGAGATAGAGCGTCTTAGCAATGAGTTAATCTCTGAAGATGAGCTAGTTGTTGTTAAGCGTGTTATGGCTGGTGAGATGATGCGTATTCTTGATGGACCTTTCGGTATTACTGATATAACTATTGAAAATGTATTAACTTTTAGAGATAATAGTTTTATTAATAGCTGCCTAAGAGAAATAATGAGTATAACCCCAGAGAGAGTATTAGAAATTTCAAAAAAATATCTTAAGAGAGAAGATTTTGTAACATTGGTTGTAGGGGATGAAGAGTGCTAAAGTGTCGTTACTGGCTGTTTTGTGTTGTGCTATATGGGGGTCGGCATTTGCTTTTGCCAAAATAGGGTTCGAATATATGCCCCCTATCCGTCTATCTGCTTTTAGGTTCATGCTTGCAGGGCTTTTGTTACTACCCGTTATGCTTGCCCTTAAGTTTGATTGGCGAACACTCAAAGGTAATATGGGCTTTGTTATGCTATTTGCCTTTGTGCAAACCTTTTGTCAGTATGGACTCTTCTATTTTGGTCTTAATCTAGCACCTGCCGCTATATCATCAATAATAATAGGGGCGGGTCCCTTTTTTATCGCTATATTAGCCCATTTGCTACTACCTAACGATAAGATAACACCTCGTAAGTTAATATCTATAATCTTTGGATTATCTGGTGTAGCGTTTATTTCGCTTAAAAACGGAGTATCACTAACCGAGTACCCACAATTCTATTTAGGGGTGCTAATATTGCTATTGAGTAATATTATTGGCTCATACTCTAATATAATGGTTGTAAAATATAAGAATAAAATATCTAATGTAGCACTCATAGCCCTATCTTGTTTTATTGGTGGGGTATGGTTATATATCTTATCACTGTTTGCAGAGCCAGAGGGCGCAAAAGGCATTCTTGGTTATCCTCCGCAATTCTATATGTCACTGCTTTGGCTATCTATGATACCTGCGGTTGGTTTTACTATATGGTACTACCTATTGCAATTGCCAACTACTGTTGTTTCAGAGCTTAATATGTGGAAATTCACTGTACCTGTCTTTGGAGTAGCGCTTAGTTGGATATTGCTTAGTAATGAGTCTCCTGATATATTCTCAATTATTGGTATAGTGGTTATATCTTTATCTATTATATCCTTGCAACTAAAGCAAAAGTAGTACTATTCGCAAAACAGAGTTTTGCGAATAGTACTGAAATTGGGATAACACCCTCAATAATATTTCTGATTTTGAGGTAAATTCAGCGATGCCAAAAATCAATAACATATTAACGATTCTAGCGAATCGTGCGTCCACCGGAGATATTATTACTTCGTTTCTCTACGTAATAATATCTCTTTTTAACGGTGGCGGACGCCGTGCCGAGAATGAATTTTTAAAACATTTTCGCCTCACGCCGGCGGGCGGTCTTCCAGACCGGTGGTTATAATAAATAAAGAGATTTGCGAAACCAAGTTTCGCAAATCTCTTTATTTATTATACTCCGCTAGAACCCTTTTATAAAACTCTTCGGGAGAGATATTTAACTGTTTTAGTTGCTTTGTAATGGCTACTAACTCGTTATTCATAAAGTTATCTTTACGCTCTTCTGTTATCATTGTCTGTGCATTCTCAGAAACAAAAAAGCCAATACCCCTGCGGTTATATATTATCCCCCTACTATCAAGCCACTCATAAGCACGCATAGCGGTATTGGGATTCACTTCAAGAGAAGCCCCTAGCTCACGTACAGATGGTATCCGCTCGTTACTCTTCCATCCTCCAGATAGTATGCGATCGCATATCAAATCTGCTATCTGAATATATATCGGTTTTGTGCTACTGAAATCCATGTTTGAAATAGTTTATAATTACAAATATTGTTATTGCAAATACTATGAAGTAAGAGGCTATTATCCCCCAATCAAAAGTAATATAGCTGCCGTTTTTTACACCAGATACCTGTTTTTTATATATCTTTTTCCATATAGTTATTAACAAAGGAATTAAAGGTAGAAAGAGTACTGTTGAAGCTATTGTTAATGTTGTTGCAAGTCCCTGATCCGTGATTAACTCAGAGTTATATGTGAAATCGACAGTTGTGGAGTCACTATAATTTAATAATGAATTACCGAAAGAGGCTCCAACAAATATTATACTTGTCATAATCTGAAATATAGTTGATACCCCCATACTGATTAATACAGTATAGAGAAAGGCGCGCTTTCTGAATGTGGCATAACCCCAAAATATAACAAAATAGGCGTTTAGCGAAAGTGCAATTATTGATATAATTGAGTATAGTGCCCAATCTTCATAGTCAGTAATACTCATTATATTAACACTAAATAGATTGCCGATAGTGTATATATTTGAGTTAGTTATATCTACTCCATGTGATACAGCAATCGAAACATCATAATATTGCTCTAGTATGGTGGTAATAGGAACATAAATTACAAAAGTATATATCGCAAATATAGCAACCGTTGAGTTTAATATAATAAATATTATACGCTCTAGGTTTGTTATAGGCAGAAGATAACTATTAAATGCGTGCGGTTTCTCGTGTATGCCTTTTATGCTCTTTGATAGAGAGAAAAGCGATATTATTGCTAATCCTATCCAGTAGAACGCTTTATATTCAGATTGCATATTACTAAGCTGTATCACACCCACTATATCATTATTAATATTGAAGTTGATAAAAAAGGTAAGTAGTGCATAAGATGCGAATAATGAGATATAGAATCTCTTATTCTCTATATAGTGTTTCTTGGTATATAACCAAAATCTATCTAAACTAAATGTGTTATTCATAATTATAAATATCTATATGGTGAACTATTAATAATATCAATTGCGTTGCTCTTAATGATGATAGATGATACTAACAATATTATATATCCACAAATAATAATAAGATTATCTCTATTGAATATAGATGTTCTCATTGTCTCTACCTCTTCTCTGTTTTTAAATCTTCGCCACAGTGCATATATATAGCTAATAGGCACAATTAGGGCTATATAGTTTATTATATTCATTAACCCTAACCCCTGAAATAGCTCTGCGGCCTCTTTATCTTCGCTACTTATACTAATAACTATACCTGAGTATGAGATAATTGAATTAAGGGATAGCCAAATAAGTGTGTGAATGATAATAGAGTAAGCAACTCCCAACCTATCTTTTACTGATATTACTCCCCATAGTATAGTTATGTATAAAAATATAGCCCCAGTTTTTGAAATTAACTCGGGACTTGCAAAAGTTCCAAAGCTGGAGATTGAATTTTCTGTTATTGTGATAACTGAACTGCTATTGCTAAGTAGGTGAAACCCCTCGCCATTACTAAATAGTGATGATAGTGTTAAATCGCCGAGATATGGGTTTGTGAATAACTCTACTATCGAAATCACAGGAAAGAAAAACACAAAAGTGTAGATCACAAACGGAATAACAGACGAGTTGAGAATCATAAAAGTGTACTTCTCTATATTAGAGGCAGGCAATATTATATCGTGCTTCCTACTCATAATGTTTCTTGATGTTCTCAAAAGTATTATCGTGCTAAAAATCATCAATGTCATTATATAAACAATGGTGTAGTTTTGAAATACGCCATTTCTATTTGCTACTGTTATGCTGAATCCATACAAACTCTGAAGAAGTGGCATTATAAGAGCAACAATCAATAGTATGATATATAGCTTTTTATTCTCATAGTAGTGTCGTTTGGCGTATAACCAAAAACGACGCAAATTAAATTGATTTTTCATAATCTTAAGTTTTTACTATTTCATCAATTGGCTCATTCTTTCGGGGTTCTCCATAGTGGCATTGAAAAACATCTCAATATCCACCTTGCTATCTGTTTCCGTAGTGTTAGGTGTTATACCCCAATCGCCACGTATAGAGCGTTCTACATATATTGGGTTATCCAAACTCTCAACAGCTCCGAAAGTTAGTTTTTTTGAAATATTCTCTATTGAGCTGTTTATTATAAGCTCTTTGTGGTTCATAACTAACACCGCATCAATAAGCGTGTCAAGGTCTCGCACCTGATGGGTTGATATGATAACACATCTTTCAGGTGTCGCAATAGAAGCAATTATACGTCTAAATTGACTCTTAGATGGTATATCAAGCCCATTTGTAGGTTCGTCCATAAGCAGAATCTTTGTGTTACAAGCTAGAGCAAAGCTGATAACTGCTTTTTTCTGCTGACCATGCGAGAAACTATTTATTGGGGTATCCATATCAACCTCAAACTCTTTCATGTAGTGCTCTAGTTGCGAGTGATTGAAATTAGGATAGAATGGTGCGGTTATTTGTGCAAATTTGCGCATCCCCATTTTGGGTGCCTCAATATCCTCTGTGATAAAGAATACCTCAGATAAAAGTGATGGATTACGCCTCCTTGGCTCTTCACCAAGTGTTATTACATCGCCCTTAGTTGGGAAAATTAAACCGCAGATTAACTTTAAGAGAGTACTCTTGCCGACTCCATTTTTACCAAGTAGACCATAGATGTGACCTTTTCTTAACTCTGTATTAACATCCGATAATACAAAATTTTCATGACGATAAGCAAACGATAAATTTTTAATGTTAATCATAATATAGATTGTTAGTGTATTAATGTACTATTACACTGCAAATATATAATGTTATTTTTATATTTCCAAATATTTTACGATTTTTTTTATTGTTGTCCGGTAAAAAAAATCAAAAAACCTAGTAACTACCTATCCTGCAAT
>CAYJCU010000066.1:0-11570 GCA_964368765.1 uncultured Rikenellaceae bacterium | reverse complement strand
TATGGTGGGTTTTAGGGTAGATATGACGTGCATAAATTCAATCCTCAGGTGCGCCAGACACTACTTATTGATTATGTAGCGTTGCTAATGATAGCTTATACAATATCCTAGCACCCACATTTGCATCCCACTCGTCGCACTCAGATGGCGATACCTCATTAACATCGAAACCTATTATCTCTCTGCCACTACGAACCACCTTTTTAATTAGGTATATTGTCTCATTAAATTCTAGCCCTCCTGGTACCGGTGTACCTGTATTAGGGCAGTAAGAGGCCTTTAAACCATCTATATCAAATGATATATACACTTTTTGAGGTAACTTACCCACAATCTCATCACATATATCACTCCATTTTTCTCCATCAAATTTACGCTCTGATAGATGCTCATCGAAATATGTAGTAACTCTGCCGTTGCTATTAATTAGGTTATACTCATCTTCGCAAAAATCACGAATACCAACCTGTACTAGCTGCTTAACAGCAGGCACTTCGTTTAAAACATTAAACATTATAGAAGCGTGCGAATATTTAAAACCCTCAAAAGATTCTCTAAGATCAGCATGCGCATCTATATGAAGAACACCGAACTCGTTATTACTCTCTGATAACGCCTTGATAAGACCTAGCGGTGTGCTGTGATCTCCACCCACTAACGCAACCACTTTACCACTATCTAGTTGCGCTTTAGAGGAGGCGTAGATATAATCAATCATCTTTTCAGAGGCGCAATTTACACGACACAGAGATTTTTCAATACTCTTATCCCCCACGCTGCCCCCTGCCTCAAGATATTGGATAACTCTCTCTGCTGAGCGTCGCACCTCTTTGCTTTCACTCAATAAATCCTCATTTATTGGCAGAGTAGCTATCCCCTTCTCATAGCAATTACCAAACTCTAAATCGTATAAATCAACCTGAGCCGAGGCATCAATAATAGCGTCGGGACCGTTACAGCTCCCTGGGCGATATGATGTAGTAACATCATAAGGTGCCGAAATTATCACTAATTTACTCTCTTCAATAGAGTATGGCAATGCAAAATAGCTGCCGTTAGGTTGTGATAGGTCGTTAGGATTAAAATTTTGTTCCATATTTATAAATTTGCCTTTACTATTCAAATATTATTCCATTTAAAAAAAATGGGGTAGCCCTGAAAAATGGCTACCCCAAATAATATATCACTTTAGGGTTATTGCCCCTTAAATTGTTGCAACACTCTCCCTAATGGTTTACTATTTTCTTCTTAAAGCGTTGCTCTTAGCATCTTTATTCATGAAATCGAAAGCAACTGGTGTTGCAATGAAGATAGATGAATAAGTACCGATAAGCACACCAAACATAATAGCGAATACGAAACCTCTAATAACCTCTCCACCGAAGATAAACATAGCTAATAATACCACTAATGTAGTACCTGCTGTGTTAAGAGTACGGATAAGAGTTGAAGAGATAGCACCGTTGATATTCTCAGCGATGTTACGCTTAGGATATAGACCCACATACTCACGGATACGGTCGAAGATAACCACCGTGTCGTTTATAGAGTAACCGATGATAGTAAGGATAGCAGCAATAAATGCCTGATTAATCTCTAACTCAAACGGAAGAACTTTATAAAGAAGTGAGAAGATACCGATAGTGATGAATGCATCGTGGAAAAGAGATATAACACCACCAAGAGCCCATTGCCATCTTCTGAAACGTATTACTATATAAGCAAAGATTGCACATAGAGCAATGATAACAGCGATGAATGAAGAACGAGTAATATCACTTGCAACAGTTGGCCCTACAATATCAGAAGATAGGATACCATACTCGTTGATATTTGTAGTGAACTCTTCAAAAGAGATTGGTGTAGCGTATAGAGGAGATAGCGCAGCATATAACATCTGGTTTACCTCTTCCGTTACATTCTCTTCAGTAACATCATATTTATATTGTGTGATGATACGCATCTGTGATGCATCACCATACTGCTTAACCTCAATACCACTTTTGAAATTCTCGTTTGTAGCAAGAGCCTCACGTACTGCATTATCAGAAGTTGTGCCATCAAAACGAACTACATAAGTACGACCACCTGAGAAGTCGATACCCTCACTTAATCCGTTGATGAATAGAGAACCAGTTGATAATATAAATAGTGTACCTGAGATAACATAAGCCATCTTACGCTTGCTGATAAAGTCGAAATTAACATTAGCAAGTAGATTCTTAGTTGCTGAGTTGAAGAATGATACAGATTTACCCTTCTCAGTGAACGAAACAAATATTACACGTGTAATAAATACCGAAGTGAAGAAAGATGTAATAATACCGATTACTAACGTTGTAGCGAAACCTTGAACAGGACCTGTTCCGAATGCCATAAGCACTATACCAGTGATTAATGTAGTAGCGTTACCATCGACAATAGCAGAGTAAGCCTGCTTGAAACCGTCGCTAATAGATAGTGATAATCCCTTACCAAGTTTTAATTCCTCTTTAATACGCTCGTAGATGATAACGTTAGCATCTACCGCCATACCCATAGTAAGAACGATACCCGCAATACCAGGAAGTGTAAGAACAGAACCAAAGGCTGCTAATACTCCGAATAAGAAGAATAGGTTAGTGATAAGTGCAATAGAGGCAACAAAACCAGCACCACTATAATATATTATCATGTATATAAGTACGAAGATAAATGCAATGATAAACGATATCATACCTGCATCAATAGACTCTTGTCCTAGAGATGGTCCTACAACCGCCTCTTGAATGATACGTGCTGGAGCAGGTAATTTACCCGACTTAAGTACGTTAGCAAGGTCAGTAGCCTCTTGGTATGTAAAGCTACCGCTGATAGATGATTGTCCACCTGTAATCTCGCTCTCTACATTAGGAGCAGAGTAAACATAACCATCAAGAACAATAGCAATAGATTTATTGATGTTATCAGCTGTCATTCTAGCCCATACTCTAGCACCCGATGGTTTCATTGTCATAGATACCTCTGGAGCACCATTCATTGGGTTGTAAGTTGGCATAGCGTCTGCTACTGCACCACCATCAAGTCTTGGTTTACTATCTTTAGTATTACCGTTAATAGCGTAAAGCTCATATACTGTTTCGGCCTCGTCAATAGCCTTAACACCCCACATAAATTTAATACCACGTGGGAAGATTTGACGAACCTGAGGCATATTAAGATATTTGTTTACCTTAGATGTATCAACCGCAGCTACACGACCAATAACTGTTGTGTTCATCGCCATCATAGTTTGAGGGTCGAACATAGGTATAAGAACCGAGAAAAGTGGATTCGCAGCCTCTTGCGCTGCTCTGTTGATAGCCATAGAGTCTTGTCCGATAAGGTCAGAAACTACACCACTTGTAGCCTCTTCTGTGCTCTCAACTGTTGCACTCTCTTTAGTCTCAACAACATTTAATTCAGCTAAACGCTGGTTAGCCTGTTGTAGAAGACCAAATAACTCATTGTTGTTGTAAGTCTCCCAGAACTCAAGAGATGCTGTTCCTTGAAGAAGTTTACGAACACGCTCTGGCTCTTTAACACCAGGAAGCTCTACAAGAATACGACCTGAATTCTCAAGACGCTGTATATTTGGTTGAGCTACACCGAAACGGTCAATACGGCTACGTAATACGTTGAAAGAGTTTGATATAGCGCTCTCTGCTTGTTGCTTTATTACCTCAATAACCACTTGGTTAGTAGATTCAGGAGTGATAACATCCTTAAGCTCGTAAGTAGAGAAGATAGCGTTTAGGTTAGATGTAGGAGCAATCTCAGTGTATGACTCTTCGAAAAGAGTGATATAATCTGCTCTGCTACTCTTCTGCTTCTCATCTGCTAAAGCTAATGCTTTTCTGAAGTTTGCATCTACGCTGTTGTTTGAAAGTGCTACGATAACATCCTTAACAGATATCTCTAGCATAACATTCATACCACCACGTAGGTCAAGACCTAAGTTAAGCTCTTTCTCTTTAGCCTCAGCGTAAGTATACTTTACAAGACCTAATAAGTTATACACCTCTACAGCCTTCATAGAGTCAAGGTAAGCACTCTCTCTCGCTGCATCTCCATTTGATAATGTGAATGCTTTTTTCTCCACATTGTTAGTGACGAATGTGAACGATAGCTGGTAAAGACACGCTATCGCTAAAGCAATCGCCAAAAATTTAATTGCACCTTTGTTTAACATTGTAAAATTGTTTATTTTTTATAATTATTTATATTTTAACTCCTTTTAATTTTAGCTAATAACCCAATTTTTATTCGAAATTTGGGCTAATAAGGCACAAAGATACATTTTTATATCCTTTTTACAAAAAAAACTACCCTAAAAGTGGTATATTTTTTAATTTAAGATATAAAATGTGTATGTGTTATTAGTAATTATGCCAATCTGCTATTGAATCTGATTATCACGTCTCTCATCTCCTCGCCTATCCCCTCAATCATTATTGTTTGGTTCTCAATAGTACAAAAAGTATCCTTCTCAGTGTTATTATGTGACAGATTGATAGAGTATCTACCTTCGCGTGGATATAGTTTTCGGAACTCGCTGTATATAAGCTCTCCGCTAGCGTTAATATCTCCCATAAACATATAAGGCTTACCTAAGTAGCTATTGGCACGCTCCATGTCTCCACGTTTAATAAGGTTACGAATTGTTGTTGAACTGATGTCTCGTTCGTCAATACCCATCTTCTCAAGTTGTATTAACTCTATATCGTGCCAATCAGCTAGCCTAGTCAGTAGTTCGTAATCGAAATTACGCCCAGATCCAAACGTATTGTTATACCCTATTATTAACGACCTAGCACCCAGCTGCTCTTTGATATAGTTAACAAAGAACTCCTCCATAGTTAGCTTAGAAACAGCTGTGTCGAAAGGTATTATAACTAGATGATCTATACCCTCATTCTCTAAGTTGTAACTACGCTCGTCAAATGAGTTGAGAAAATATAGATTCTCAACATCATAAGAGAGTGCAATCCTTGGGTGGGGTGTAAAAGATACCACCACACTCTCGCCATTAACCTCTTTAGCTCTCGCTATTACAGCTTTTAGTATCTCTCTGTGTCCTAGATGCACCCCATCAAAAGAGCCTATTGTGACAACACCACAATGTAGTTTGCCTGTAATGTCATTAATATTACTAATCTTCATATAACAGAATTTTTCTCATTTGCCATGAAACTATAATTTCACGTTGCAAAAGTACTCAAAACTTTTATATTTTGAATCTTTTTATATATAAAAATAAAAAAAATATCTATATTTGTACTCGCAAGAGTTATATTCGTATATTTTAGACATAATATGAGATATTTTATCTGTTTATCCTATCTAGGGACAAACTATCATGGATGGCAAATACAACCTAACGCTTTGAGTGTTCAAGAGGATTTAGAGCGTGCTTTATCTACACTTCTTAGAGAGGATGTTAAGGTTACGGGGGCAGGGCGTACCGATACGGGTGTGCACGCCTCTCGTTATATAGCCCATTTTGATAGTGAGAAGAGCGAGAAATTGTCGCATAAAGATTTTATCTATCATCTAAATGCTATCCTCTCGTGGGATATATCAGTGCACTGGATAAAAGAGGTGTGTAGTGATGCTCATGCTCGCTTCTCGGCAACTGAGAGAGAGTATAAATACTATATAACACTCTCAAAAGATCCTTTCACACAGGGGGTTGAGTGTTTTATACCCTATAAAGTAGATGTGACACTGATGAGTGAGGCGGCAAACCATCTCTTGCGATACAAAGATTTTACTAGTTTTGCCAAATTGCATGCAGACACAAATAATAATCTGTGCGATGTTACTACCGCCTATTTTGAAGTGTCGGAAGATAAGATTATCTTTACAATAAGGGCTAATCGCTTTCTGCGTAATATGGTACGTGCCATTGTGGGTACACTCTTAGAGGTGGGGCGTGGTAAGATAACAGTAGATAGATTTTGCGAGATAATAGAGGAGGAGAATCGCTCACGTGCAGGGTCGTCAGCCGATTCGTCGGGACTATTTCTGACAGCCATTGATTATCCCCAAGATATTTATATAGCCGACCCATTTAACGGTTCAACTACTTAACTTAACCAAATGACAAAGATACTATTTCTAGGAACAGGTACATCACAAGGGGTGCCGATGATAGGGTGTAAGTGCGAGGTGTGTAGTTCTCAGAATCCACTTGATAAGCGTCTGCGCTCTAGTGTGATAATAAATCATAACGGTATCAATATAGTTATTGATAGTGGACCTGATTTCCGCTATCAGATGCTGCGCGCAGAGGTGGAGAGTATTGATGCAATACTCTTTACCCACGCCCATAAAGATCATACAGGAGGGCTTGATGATGTGCGTGCCTTTAACTATATACTCAAGAGAGGGGTTGATATATATGCAGAAAAGAGATGTATGGATGCCATCATGAAAGATTATGATTATGCTTTTGCAGAGAATAAATACCCTGGTGTTCCCGAGATAATCCCCCATATAATAACCACTGAGCCATTCGAGATAGAGGGTGTTGTTATTACCCCGATACGAGGTTATCATCATCAGATGCCTGTATTTGGTTATAGAATTGGAGCAGTGACATATATTACCGATTTAAATAGCATAGAGGATAGCGAGATAGAAAAAATTAAAGGTAGCGAGATATTGATTATTACAGCTCTAAGAAGAGAGAAACATATATCCCATTTCACACTAGATGAGGCGATAGAGGTGGCTCGTAAGGCAAGAGTCTCAAGGGTCTATTTCACACATATATCACATCAATTAGGTCTACATACAGAGGTAGAGAGAGAGTTGCCTGAGGGTATGCACCTAGGCTATGATGGATTAAATATAACAATATAGATATAATATTATGATAAAAAAACTACTTTTATCCACTGCGCTTATCATTATGGCTATTGCTACCTATGCGCAACCAACATTTTCATATAGCGATTTTGAGGCGGCACGTAAGAGAGCGGCACGTGAGGGGAAACATCTATTGGTAGATGTTACTACTAACTCTAAATTTTCGCCATATATAAATAAGGTATTCAAAGATAAAGAGTTATCGAAATATATTACCGATAATTTCATCTCTGTGCGTATTAATATTGATAGTAAAAAGGGAAAATCATTCGGGAGTAAGATGTTGGGTCTAGCAGCTCCATCGGTTATTTTTTATAGCAATAGGGGAGAACAGCTAGAGGATAGCAACTGGTATTTTATCCATATAGGTAAAGATAACCTAAAAGAGAAAGCCCTGAAATCAATAGAGAGGGCTGCTGTTAAGAGAGAGAATAGCCGAGAGATTAATTTCTTAGATATATCGTTTGAAAAGGCGGTGGCAAAGGCTAAAATAGAGGGTAAGATGCTGTTTGTAAATAGCATAACCAGATGGTCTCGCCCTTCGTTTGTAATGAAAGATAATATCTTTAATCTCGATAAGGTGGCAGATTACTATAATGAAAACTATATATCTATCACTGTTGATGCCGAGCGTGATTCGCTATTTCTAGCACGTAGTAATGGGGCTACTCACTATCCCTCATATCTCTTTTTTGATAGTAATGGAGATATTATCGGTGTGGAGAGTGGTTTGGCGGATGCTGATACCTTTATCACTTATGGCAAAGAGGCAATAGAGACATTTAACACCAATAAAGAGATAGTTTTTAGAGATATAACCCGTGAAGAGGCGTTAAAGATTGGTAAACCGCTATTTGTGTATGGTTATATGCAATCATTTAATAAGAAAGTATCGCCTTATGTTGCTCGCTATATCAATGAGAATTTTACCGCTATCAGTGAGCGAAAAGCAATTGAGGTAGAGCACCTACTCTTTTTAGACTCGTTAGGTGGCGAGATACATAGCTATGCTGCTGAATATGTGGATGAGCGTGCTCTGCTTGAAGAGGCGAAGAGAGCTGTTGAGGGTAGAGGTATTAGGGGTTATGATGAAAAATTTAAGTCTGGCGAGAGAGGTTATGATTTTATTTCTAGTTACTTAAAAATGCTTAAAAATGGACTTTATCCAAGTAAGGCAGAGGCAGTGGCTATTGAGTATCTTAACGCATTAAGTGTTGAAGAGATGGTTGAGAGTGATAATTTTAATATCTTAACTCGTTATGTTTCTGATATATCATCAGCTCCTGCGGTTCGTTTCAGCGAAAATTATCAGCTTTTCTACAATAGGAATGCTAAAAAGGCTGATAGTTATATGGTTAAGCTGTGGGAAACAAGAGGTTACGAGGTTATGGATAACCGTAGTGAGTATAGTGAGTTTAAGCGTCAGCTCAAAGAGGCAGCACTTAGTGATGAAGTGCGAGAGCGTATAGAGATAGGTCTTGGATTGCGTAGAGATCCGCAAGAGTCAAAACCGAATATTTTTACAAAATTTTTAGATATAATTGGGCTTTAGAGTTACTTCTGTTTCGGCTAACAATACCGCTCTGGAAGAGTGCCCCGCCGGCATAAGGCGAAAATGTTTTAAAAAATCTGTATTCGGCACGGCGTCCGCCACCGTTAAAAAAGAGAAATTATTACGTAGGGTAACGGAGTAATAATTTCTCTCGGTGGACGCACGATTCGCTAGAATCGTAACTTTGTTTCGACTAACAATACCGCTCTGGAAGAGTGCTCCGCTGGCATGATGCGAAAATGTTTTAAAAAATTGATATAGATTTTTTGTTGTTTTTCTGTATTAATTATTTTTTCAATCCTGCCAACAACTAACTTTAAAAATACTAATCTATAACAATGACAATAGTCTCTCCTGACTTCGACACTTTGGCCGTCGATTTTGCTTAATTTGCTGATTATCAGCGCAAGTTTGCAGTCCCCCAGAACTCCTCTTCAAATAGAGGTTTTAGTAGTTTATGCCTATTTGTCACAAATAGCGATATATCTTATGTAGCTCTATATCTTCATCAAAATGAGATTTAAGGTACTCAACAGTGGCTTTCTTGCTACTAGGAAAAGCTAGGCGAGCAAGAACTAAATTACGAAAGATTTGATCATCTATGGTGTTAAATCCTATTAGGTCGAATACTCGATTTAGAATTTGCTGTGGCGTATCGTGCAAAACATTATCAATACTTGAAATTATATCTTTTACCTGATTAAGGCGGTCTTGTTTTGCTTGCTCAGCTTTATTGTCAAAATCAAACTCAGGATTATGTTTCAATTGTTCCTTTCTAATATACTCCTCGCCTTGATTAACTAGACGTGCTACCTCATCGGGCTCTTTGCTTGCTCCGATAGAAATAATCTGCTTATGCTTACCTTTATATTTTTCTGCAACAATTACACTTGTTGAGCCTGAACGGTTGATTTTCTTCTTAATATACATAATACAAAGGTATAAAACTATTTGCAGTCCCCCAAATTGGGGACTGCAAAAATCAATATCCACTGAAATTTAACAACTTAGCATTTTATGGGTTTAGGTAGTGTCGAAGTCAGGAAAAAATTGATATAGATTTTTTGTTGTTTTTCTGTATTAATTATTTTTTCAATCCTGCCAACAACTAACTTTAAAAATACTAATCTATAACAATGACAATAGTCTCTTTTAGGTCGCACCAATCATAAATAAATTTGGCGTGCGACGTGGCACTACGTACACACTTATGAGAGCGTGGTTTAGTGCCTAGTGTTGAAGAGTACTCTATATGTTTTGTAGATGGTATATTAACAGGTATGCCATGTATATAACCTCCACCCGAAAAGCGTGTGGCGTAGGGGGCAAAGCCTGCTATATCAGAGGTGCCATCTATCACAAAGTGCATTTTATATCTTTTGTCGTGCACCACATATATACCCAGTGGTGTGGCTCGTCTATACGGTGGCATATCTATGCCTGTGGTTGCGGGGTTCATACTCCGTATCTGCCACCTATTATTTATGCGCTCTAGTGTGGCTATATTCTGATTTGTTATATCAACAATGATTATCTTATTAAATCTATTGTGGTTTATCTGTTCTATATATATATGGTGTACTAACCACTCATCTTTGGAGTTAGGAAATGTAACTTTACTAACCATCTCACCATGCTCTTTAATGGCCACTAAAGAGCCATCTCTGCCATATATCTCTGGTTTAGGAAAACTATTTGTTGAGAAAAGAGGCACTGAGTGGTAGCGTGGCGTGCCGATAGAGTCTGTTATATTATCCCAGTAATCAATCTTGTAATTAAGAGTATGAGGAGCTTCGCCCTTGCGGTTTTTGTAATTGTTTAGTATTGCTAATTGTTGGTGCTTGTTAGTGAAGCTATCAAGTTCGTTTAGCTTAATTAGAATCTTATCCCACTGAAAAGTACGTGTTGAGTTGCGATACTCATAGGTATCGGGAAGTGTGTATCTGTCATAGAGTAATTTTTTCTCAAATATCGTAATGAACGACATTGATACCATGACTATTATTGTGAGATTTATACGCCTCATATAAATATAGTATGTTGCGTGTGAGGCGTTGTGAATTAATTAATTAACAAAATATATACCGAAATTTTGTTATTCTCAAAAATATATATAACTTTGTGCGATTATTTTTTTAAGACTAACAATTGATATATGAATAAATCAATAAATAGATTGCCTGAAAGAACGGTTGAGAGATTGAGCGAGTATCGTCGTACGCTTCTAAAAAGAACGTTTGATGATTCTACGCATATATATTCGCATGAATTGGCATCTATTCAGGGGGTTACTGCTGTTCAAGTTCGCAGGGATTTAATGTTGATAGGTTTCTCTACTGCCACAAAGAAAGGGTATAATGTGAAGCTGTTAATAAGCCATATAGAGAAGATTATAGATGACTTGAATGTAATGAATGTAGCAATGGTGGGTATGGGTAATATCGCCTCTGCTGTAACATCTTACTTTCATAATAAGAGGAAGAATCTTAAAATAGTGGTATCTTTTGATAACGATCCAGAGAAGATTGATAAAGAGATATGTGGTGTTATGTGTTACGACATTAAAGATATGTGGGAACATATAGCAGAGCAGAATGTATCTGTTATAGTCTTGACTCTGCCAGCTAAAGAGGTGCCAGAGGTTTTATCTAAGATAGAGCAGTCAAAAGTGAGGGGTATACTGAACTTTACGTCGGCAACAATAGTATTTGAAAAAGAGAATGGCATATTTGTGCAAGATTATGATATTATCACTCTTCTTGAGAAAGTGGCATATTTTAGCCGTCAGACACTATTAGAAGAGCAAGAAATGTAGCAAAAAAGGCTATTTATTTGAGAGATAGCTAATTTTTTTGAAGTTTTTTTTGATAATATTTTGTTAATATAAAAATAATATCTATATTTGCAGTCACAAACGTGTAATGGTCCGTTCGTCTAACGGTTAGGACGCAAGATTTTCATTCTTGTAATAGGGGTTCGATTCCCCTACGGACTACATTTATTTAAGAGGATTAAAATAATTTAAAAAAAATATGGCAAATCACGCATCGGCGAAGAAGAGAATTCGCCAATCAGAGAAGAGAAGAGTGCATAATAAATATTATCACAAAACAACTCGTAGTGCTAT
>CAYJCU010000065.1:0-11635 GCA_964368765.1 uncultured Rikenellaceae bacterium | reverse complement strand
TACGCAGGTGTGTTTTAGGGCACCTATAACGCACCTAAATCCAATTTTGGGTAAATTGGCACTCCTAGAAGTAAAAAAATCAAAATTTTGTTTTTGTAAGCCCCTATAATTTAAATTACAACTAATTTGTTGTAAGATAGGTAGTTACTAGGTTTTTTGATTTTTTTACCGGACACCAATAAAATAATTCTTCATTTTCTTAGGTAAAAAAGGGGTATAGGTTCTGTTTCTATTATTATAACACCATAATTAGTCGCTCCAGAAATGGTAGACTAAATGTGAATTATTAATAATTTATAAATTGAACCTTTTAAAGGGTCGACTAAATAATAGATAATGAAAAGCACAAATAAAATAGATAGAACTGATCTGATTACTGAAAAATATTGCGAAGAGCAGTTAAATGAACTTCTAAATAGTGATGACTTTATTCAGGAATTAAATAGTGCACTTCCCTCAAATAATGATGGTAGTGGTATTTTTGATGAGTTACTATCTGCCGATATTGATACTGAGTCTAGGAGGTTTGAGATAATGCTCCGTAAATCAAAAGAGAGACAGCAACGTAGATATATCATAAGACGTGTAGTCTCTGTTGGTATAGCAGCAGCTATTGTAGCTGTTTCATTCTTGATTTACAGTAAATTTAACAGTGAGGTAACTAATAATAGTGAAACCATGCTATCTGTTAATAGTAGCTTTGATAAACCTACAATCGTAATTAACAACAAGAGGAGTATAGACATAAGTAGTGTTGGGGTTATGATAGACGATGAAATTAGTGTTAATAGCGAAGAGAGTATTGCCGATTATTCTATTGTAGCGCAGGTGGAGAGCCCGAAGGAGAGTGTTGAGTATCATACAGCTATTATCCCATCAAGATATAAGTGGGAGATTCGTCTATCAGACGGAACGGTTGTGCACCTTAATGCGAATAGTAAATTAACATACCCTAATAAATTTATCGGAGATACAAGAGAGGTAACGCTTGAGGGGGAGGGTTATTTTGATGTGGCAAAATCGACTAAGCGTTTTATTGTAAAGACTGATGGTTGTGATATTTCTGTTTATGGAACAGAGTTTAATGTTAATACAAATAAATCAAGTAAGATAGAGACAACACTTATAGAGGGCTCTGTTAAGGTTACTGCTAATAACATTGAGAAGATGTTAGAACCCAACAAGATGGCTACATTTAGCAAAGATGCAGGCTCACTTACAGTTAAAGATGTTGAGCCTGAGAATTTCTTAGGTTGGATAAATTATAATTTTCTATATGATAATGTATCAATAATAGATGTGCTAGATGATATATCATCTTGGTATGGGGTGAAGTTTATTAATGAGTACACTGATATTGATAAGTTTGAGGTATCTATTAATGTGAGTAGGGATATTAAACTACTTGATCTATTATCTAGGATAGAACAAATTTATGATATAGTCTTTATCAATGAGGGGCACAACACTTTTTCAGTCATCAAAAAGAATTAATTAAATTATATAACTAAAATAACAAGAAAGGGGGTAATAGAGATAATAATTACAAAATAGACGAAAAGTAAAATTTAAAAATTGTTAATTTATAAAAGTATAAGTATGAAAAAAAATTACAAATCGATTTTTTTTGGTAGAGTGGCATTGTATACTATAGCAGCTGCTATATGTGTTCAAGCACCGTATATGTCTCTTGCCAATAACAATGGTTCTGTTGTGAGTAGCGAGCAAGTACAGCAGAAAAGAGTAACACTTAACATAAGTGATATGTCTATTAAGCATATCCTTAATCAAATTAAACGTCAAACGGGTATCGGCTATGTTATAGATAAGGCTATTGAAGAGAGATTATCTTCATTAAGTATTAATGTAGAGAATGAATCGATAGAGAATACGCTTAAGATTCTGCTTAATGGTACTAGATATGATTTTACTATTGAAAATGGAATTATTACCATAATAAAAAAAGAGCCAGTAGTTACTGGTTTCGTCGACGTGGCTGCAGATTCATATATAGTTAATGGTGTAGTGTTAGATGATAATGATGGAGAACCTATTGCAGGAGCAACTATCATAGTGAAAGGCTCTGATAAAGGGGCTATTTCACATACCAATGGTCGCTTTACTCTTAAGGTCAATGAAGGTGATATATTAGAGGTTACATTCTTAGGGAAAGTGACACGTCAAATAGTGGCTGCAAAAACATTATCTATTTCACTAAAAGATGATGTGATGGCAATGGACGAGATTATGATTAATACTGGTTACGCTAAAGTTGATCCTCGTGAGAGTACAAGTGCTATTACAACACTAAAGATGGATGATATAATGAAGCCAGGAGCTCAAACTATTGATATGATGCTTGAGGGACATGTGCCAGGTTTAACTTTTATGCAGAATACAGGTCAGATAGGTGCATCGCCATCACTACGTATTCGTGGTACATCTACTGTGTTAGGTAACCGTAATCCTGTATGGGTTCTTGATGGTGTAATTATTGCAGACCCAGTAAATGTAGACCCAGCACAGATTAACGACTTAGACTTTGTTAATCTTCTTGGTAATGCCATTTCTGGTCTTAATCCAGAGGATATAGAGCAGATAGACGTTCTTAAAGATGCGTCTGCAACAGCTCTTTACGGAGACGCTGCTGCTAATGGAGTTATCGTTATCACAACAAAGAAAGGTAAACCAGGGCCGCCATCTGTAACATATTCATTCACGGGTCGTTATACACCACGTCCTCGCTATACTAACAGCACAGTTAATGTGATGAACTCTAAAGAGCGTATTGATTTCTCTCGTAGTATGATAGAGAATCGTTTAGGTTATCCATCAGTAGATAGTTGGGTTGGTTACGAGGCTGCATATAGAGATTATATGAATGGTATATTATCTCATAGTGAATTCAGTGAGCAAGTATCATATTATGAGGCTCTTAATACTGATTGGTTTGATATTTTAATGCAAGATGCTTATTCAAACAAGCACACAGTAAGTCTTTCAGGAGGTACTACTGATACAAGATATTATGCGTCTGTTGGTGCTGATAACTCACAAGGTAGTGCTGTTGGAGAGAAAAACTCATCATATACTACCACATTAAATATTACTGGAAACTATAACAAATTATCTGTTCATTTTGGTTTAACCGGAAATATCACGGAGAAAAAATATACACCTAGTGATGTGGGAGTAGTTGATTTTGCTTATAACACTTCAAGAGCGGTGCCAGCACTTAATGATGATGGTAGCTATTGGTATTATAATGAAGAGGTAACAGCAGGAGATGATATATACTATCTTCCGATAAATATTATTGAGGATATTGATAATACAGAGCAACTTATCAAACAAAATAGCATTAACCTGCAAGCAAATTTAGGTTATAAATTTACTTCAGATTTAACAGGACGTTTAACAGCTGCTTATAGCTTCTCTAATTCAAATGAGCAGGTATGGTATGGTGAGCATAGTTCGTATAGTCGTTCATTGAATAAGTCGCATGAGTATGGAGATGATGAGAGTGAATATATTGAAAATACTTTACTTCCTATAGGAGACGAGCTTCAGATGAGTACTACTGATAGAAAATCATATACAGTAAGAGCTCAATTTGATTATAGAAAGACGCTTGGTGATGATATGAAACATATTATTACTGCTACGTTAGGTGGTGAGTTAAGTTCAAATAAATATGACACTTATGAGAAGCACATAAGAGGATACAATAGAGAGCGTGGTGGAATTATATCAGGTGTTAAAGACGTAGAAGATTATAAAGAGTATCTAGACTGGACTCAAGAGAATGAGTATGCACTAGGCAAATTTACCTATGCACTAGATAATAAAGTTTCTGCTTTCACCACTCTTGGATATATCTTTAATCAAGTATATTATCTTAATTTTAATGCTCGTATAGATTATTCAAATAAGTTTGGTTCTCGTGCTAATGAGGCAAGCTATCCTATCTGGTCAGTATCTGGTAAGTGGGATATATTTAATGATTTGATTAAAGATAGTAAAATAATCAATGACTTAAATTTAAGAGCCTCTTATGGTTATCAAGGAAATGCGCCGTCATCACCTTCACAAGTAATTATTCAGAAGCATGGCACAAGTTCATCTCATGGTGAGTACTACTCAACAATAGATGCCTACCCTAATCCATACCTATCATGGGAGAAAACAGAAAACTTTGATGTAGCATTAAATTTCGGAATCTTAGGAAATAAAATTCGAGGTGAGGTAGGCTATTATAAGCGTACAACCCGTGATGCTTTTGTTAGCCAAACAATCTCAGAGGTTAATGGAACTACCTCATACACTGTAAATCAAGGACGTATAGAGAATGAAGGTTTTGAGATAGGTTTACAGTTAAATATATTTGATTCAGCTATAAAAGCTGATGGTAGCCGTGGATTCTATTGGCGTTTTGATCCTCAGTTAGGAAGTGTTATTAATAAGATTATTGATAAAGCAATAGATGGAGATAATGCACAAACAACGAACCGTGATGATGAGACATTAACATATAAGGATTATCTTAACGGCTCTGTTCAGACTGTTAATAAGGCTATTGATGGATTTTTCTCATATAAATTTATGGGGCTTGATCCAGTAGATGGTAGACCACTATTTGTTATGGATAATGTTACAGAAGAGGATTTTGGACAGGCATTTAAGGATATGAGCGATGAAGAGCGCTACCTATATAGTATGGAGTACTCTGGAAGTAGAGTTCCAACACTACAAGGTGGATTTACTAACAATATCGGCTATGGTAGATTTGCACTTAGTGTAAGTTGCTCTTATAGCTTCGGTAATAAAATAAGACAGTTGAAACTATATTCTGGTATCACATCTGAGAATGGAACAATGGCACCAAGCCCTATGGAAAACTTACGTAAAGAGGTGAATGGACGTTGGCAAGCTCCTGGTGACGAGGCGTATACAGATATACCTGGTGTGTTAAATAACGAAGAGTTTGATGGTACAGTCTCTTTCGGTTCATCAAACGAGAGGTATTGGTGGTTAACTAACAATTATAACAAAACAGCTAATAGAAAAGTGATTGGTGCCAATATATGGGAAATGTATGACTACTCTAATGCTCGTTTAGTTAGTGGTAATTATCTTAAAATAAGCTCTGCAACACTTAGATACCTTGTTCCAGATGAGTTATGTAGAAAATTAGGTTTTAAATCAGCCTATGCAACGTTAAGTGGATCTAATCTATTTACGTTTGCAAGTAAGGAGTTAGATGGACAAAGTCCTACACAGTCAGGAAGCTCAACAAACATTCCTCAGGCTGTTCTACCTGTGTACACGTTAGGTATAAATGTAACATTCTAAATTAAGCGAAAATGAAAAAAGTATATTTAATATTAGCAATATTCGTTTTAACACTTAACTCATGTGGTAAGTTTTTAACAGAATATTCACAAAGTTTATCGTATATTATCAATACAGATGATTTAGATGAACTACTTATGGGAGAGGCATATCTTACCCCTAGCAATAGCGATTATCACGCTTTATGGTTCCTAACAGCAATGTCAGACGAATTGACAACCATATCGTATAAGAATAATCTATCACCAAGAACGGGTGCTGAGACTCTTCAGGGTTGTTATACTTGGCAACCAGAACCATTTCTTGATCAGGTATCTTCTACTAGTGCAGGTAGCCCCGAGGCGTGGAATATATTTTATGAGCGATTGGCTGCTACTAACACAATTATTGTTGAGGCAGAGAGATTTAAAGATGATGAGAAGTATAATAGAATTAAGGGTGAGGCTCACTTTATTAGAGCTTATTACTACTTTTTGATGGTTAATATATGGGGAAAACCATATAGTGCAACATCTTCTACGGACCTTGGAATACCTATTAAGACTACGGAGTATATAGAGGCTAAGGATTTTGAACGAAACACAGTTCAAGAGTGTTATGATCAGATTATTTTAGATCTTAATATAGCTATTGAGCACCTTGAGGGAGAAGCCTTAGTGAGCACATGGCGTGCAGGTATCACTGCTGCAAGAGGATTGTTAGGTAGGGTATATCTTTATATGGCAAACTATGAGAAGGCTGAAGAGCAACTTGATATTGCACTTAATGATAATAGTTTTTATATGTATGATATGCCAGACAAATGGACTTCATCAACAGCTTCAGCTTGGTCTAAAGTGCACCGTGATGATCTGTGTAGTGAGGTGATTTTCGCTGGTGGTATATCTGCAATCTCAATATTTAATACTCAAGGGTTAGAGTTTACGGTAGATGATGAGCAAATACAACTATATGAAACGGGAGATTTGCGTTATATTAATAAAACTACTGATACAGGTTTCTTTGACTACTACAAATCGTCTACAAAGATACAGTTCCGCCCATGGATTGCAGGACAAAACACTTCACACTTCAGTGGGTTGGGGGTATCTTATCCAGAGGTTGTGCTGAATAAGGCAGAGGCAGCTGCAATGCAGGGAAAAGATGCTGAGGCAATAGAGGCTATTCGTATTATTCATGAAGCACGTTTCGCAACTGCACCAACAATTACACTTAGTGGTGAAGAGCTTGTGAATTATGTTAGAGACGAGCGCAGAAGAGAGCTTTGTTATCGCTATCATCGTTGGTTTGATCTTCGTAGATATGCTGTTGCGCCAAAATACCCATTTACTAAGAGTATTAAGCATGTTCTTCACCATTGGGACGAGAATAATTCACAGAGTGTTGCAGTTGGATTCTATGAGCTACTTCCTTATGGTCAGGATGGCGCGTGGGTTATGGCAATACCACCAGATGCAATAGACGGAAATAATGGTGCTCTGGTTCCTAATGAGAGACCTATTAGGGAGATGAAGGATATGTCTGAATATTAATAAAATAAATTAAACGACTATGAATCAGATTAAAAATATTATTAAATACTCTCTTTTAGTTGCAGTTAGCGGTCTTGTGCTGTTTAGTTGTGGCAAAGAGGATACGTTAGAGCCATCTAATAAAGATAAAAACTGGCATATATTAGAAGATAGTGATGATCCGGTAGATAAACTACGTTATGATATATATACTGAGTATGGTGTGCCACTATATTTTAATGATACTATTGGCTCTCGTAATGATGGTATTGATGGTAACGGAGACCCAATTATTCACTATGAGGTATTATCGCCCAATTTCAATTTGGGGGATAACGATGAGGTATTAACTTTCGAGAAATTAATGGTTGAAGATAATATTAAGATTGCCGCTCTGCAATATGTTAGAGATTATATATTAGCCAAATTAGATTCAAAAATCTATCCATCATCATTTTTACTTGTAGGTGCTCTAGATTATGATGATGGTGATGCTCATTTGGTTGAGTATGGTTATCGTGGAATGATGGTTACACTTATTGCTGAAATGGATAAGATATTAGATTTTACTGAAGAAGAGAAAAAGCATAATTCAATTAGTATTATTGCAGAAGAATGGACTAACTATTTAGTGGTTAGACACAATTTTTTATTGAGTGATTTCTATGTAATATCTGATGAGCATGTTTATGAAGATGGTAGTGCCTATGTAGAAGAGGTGGGAACAGGATATGGTGATATACCTTTTATGGAGCCTGAGGGATATGGTTTTCTAGGTCAAAACCATATGTATAAAAACACTGAAACTAACTACTATCTGCCAGATAGAAGAATGGATGTACACGACTATGTTTATGCATATTTTGCACTTACTAAAACTGAGTTTAATGATACATATAAAGATTATCCGTTTGTAATGACTAAATATGATATTATTAGTGAGATAATCGAAGGTTTAAGATAGTAAAATATACTTATTGTGAAAAATATAATGAAAATTAAAATAACTCTAGCGCTGCTACTCCTCCTTGTGGGGTGTAGTGGTGTTAAGAGTCCCAAATATATTTTCTATTTCATAGGAGATGGTATGGGTAGTGATCATATCACTTTAGCTGAGATGTATCGTGCAGAGAAGAGTGGTGTGCTAGGCGAGAATAAGTTGTCATTTTGTGAATTTCCAATTTGTGGAGAAATTAGTACTCTTTCTGCCTCTAATGCTATCACAGGCTCGGCAGCAGCAGGAACAGCTATTGCAACAGGTGTAAAAACAAATAAGGATGTGATAGGATTAGATGCAAATTATAATCCCGTTAAGAGTATTGCCACCTTAGCAAAAGAGAGTGGTTGGCGTGTTGGTATTGCAACAAGTGTGACAATTAATCATGCTACACCAGCGGCTTTCTATGCCCATAATAAAAGCAGAGATAACTATTTTGATATTGCTATGGAGGCAACGAAATCAAATTTTGACTTCTTTGCTGGTGGTGGTGTGAAAGATAGGTTGTCTGAAGATAAATCTATTGATATTTACGATAAATTTATAGAGGCGGGTTATTCAGTAGCTGAGGGACTTGCTGATTATGAGGCAAAAGAGCAAACAGCAAACAAAATGTTGTTAGTTCAGGATGAGAAAGCACTAAATAAAACAGCGCTACAAGCTGCAATAGACCGCAGAGAAGGAGACTTAACACTAACTCAAATGGTTGAGAGTGGTATTGAGTTTTTGACTAAGGATGGAGATGGTAACTTTATATTTGTGGTTGAGAGTGGTATTATTGATTGGCTTGCACATGCAAATGATGGTGCTGCTGTTATTGCAGAGCTAGAAGATTTTTCAGAAGCTGTCTCTAAAGCGATTGAATTCTATAATCAACACCCTGAAGAGACCCTTATCATTGTTACTTCAGATCATGAAACTGGTGGGCTAGGACTTGGAAATGGTGGGTACACACTAGATTTAGATATATTGTCTAATCAAAAGAAATCTGTTGTTTCAGCCTCATTTGGAGTTAAACGTTTACGTAAAAAATATAGTGATAATGTACCTTGGGAGGCACTATATCAGTTTTTGCAAAGCGAGTTCGGGTTTGGAGATAAAGTGACGCTAACTGATGATGAGCTAAAAGAGCTAAGAGAGTGTTATGAAGAGAATTTTACAGACAAAGGGATAAAATTCAAAAAAACACTCTACTCAAATGTTGATCCTATAGTCGAATTATCTACTGTTATTCTTAATAGAAAAGCGCAAATAGGTTGGACAACTAATAATCATACTGCTAGCCATGTGCCATTATATGCTATTGGTGTGGGAGCAGATATGTTTAGCGGGAGAATGGACAATACTGATATCCCCAAAAGGATTAAAAACTCAATGAAAACAAAATAGATGATAGTTATGAAAAAAAATATAGCAATGTTATTCATGTTCGTGTTTGCATTATGTGGATGTGGACAAAATACCATGATAATCAACGGAGTAGTTGACCCTGGTGAAGGAGAAAAATTCCAGTATGCAATAGCTAGAGATAAGGGTGGTAATACTCTTGATTCTGTTGCTGTTGTTGATAATAAATTTACTCTTAACATACCATGTGAAAGTGAACCCTATTTTGCCAATGTAAAAGTTATTCGCAAGAAAGGAATACGTAATTTTGATGCTATTGTCCATCCTTGTGTGGCAGAGTATAAAGAGGTGCCCTCAAACTCACTTTCGGGTAAAGCATATTTTCTGTTTGATAACGGCGGATATAATGATAAGGTTTTTAATAATTGGTGGTTATCTGATGAGATGACAGATAAGTTCTCTAAATTTCTTTCATATCGTGTAGCAAATACTAAAGAGTATTTTAGCGATGATACACCTATGGATCGTAAAATGGAGATATACGCCATCTATGATTCACTCTCTAAAGCGGCAAAGGGTGTAGAGGATACACACCTAATGTCTATATTTGAGCAAGAGGATATATACTACAAAGCATTTGCAATTTCTGTCATGAAGGTTAATGACTATAACTATAAATATGTTCCTGAGGTTGTTTCAAAATTGGGTCATATTGATTGGGTTGCTAAATTGGGAGAGAGTTATGATAGATATATTACTCGTAAAGGCAGAGAGGCAAAAATAGCAATAGGCGAGAGAGCCCTTGATATATCAGGTAACGATATTAATGGCAAGAGCCTTAAATTGAGCGATATATATAGTTCAAATAAGATTACTATACTATATTTTCTTAGTGCAGATTTTACTAGTAAAGAGGTTTTCCCAATTTTAAAAGAGATATATCCTGAGTTAAATGCTAAAGGGTGTGAGATATACTCTGTTTGGTGTGATAGTGAGGAGCAGCTTGAAAAATTCACCGAAGAGCATGGTAATTTTGATTGGAAAGTGATTACTAAAATAGATGGGAATCTTGATGATATAGAACACCATTATATGAGTGATGGTTCTACTATGTTATCAATAGATAGCAATGGGATAATAGTAGGGCACGATACACATAGGTATAGAATTAAAAATGAAATTGCTAAATTATTAAATAAATAAAAAAATGATTAAAAAGAGTTTTTATGCCGTTTTGGCATCGCTACTGCTAATTAGCTGTGGAGGAAATGTAATGGTTGTGACAGCAGAATTAGCACCTGAGAAAGATAATCCATTTCTTTATGCTAAGGCGTATGATGAGGAGGGTAATCAGGTAGACTCAGTGGGCATAGTAGATAATAAGTTTGTGCTTACTTTCCCAACAAAAGAGTATCCAACTTACGGTAAAATTTCAATGGTAAAGAAACGTGGTGCTGGAAATAAAAAAGTAATTGTAACTCCAGGTAAAGTTACTTTTACAACTGACGAGAATGCTAATACCTCTTCAGGAACCTCTAACGTACTTAGGGATAATGGAGGATATAACGATCTAATCTATAATAATCCCTTAAATGATGCAGAGTATACAGAGAAATTTGGGGCTTGGAATACATATCAAAATGCAAATAGAGCTGAATATTTTAGTAGTAAAACGCCTATTGAACGTAAAATGGAGATTCGTGTTGAATTTGACAAGCTTGCAAAGGTATATAGAGAGCTAGCAACACAATTGATGACAAAATACCTAACAAGTGAGGATGACTATTTAGTTGCTTTTGCTATTGAAAAGACAGGTGTAAATAAACAGAATGAGAAGTATGTACCTGCTATTGTTGAGAAGTTAGGAGCAAGGCATAAATGGGTAGCTGATTTTACAGCTGAACGAGAGAAATTTTTAGTAAAACAGGCAAGAGAGAGTAAAATAGAGATAAATGAGCCGGCTATAGATATTAAGGGTATGAGTGCTACTGGTAAAGAGTTATCTCTACTTGCTACTGCAGCTAAAAATAAAGTTACTATGCTTGTTATCTATGGTAATGGTTCTGAGAGCTCTGAATATATGCCATTTGTTAATGAAGTATATGACCTATATAAAAATGATGGCTTTGAGGTGTTTGGTGTATGGGGTTCTAAGCCAGATAGGTATGCTGAATATGCTAAAAAAAATGAGATTATGTTTAACACAGTCACTCAGTTAGATGGTGATATTAAAGAGATAACTAACTACTATATGACCAATAAAGGATTCCAAATTATATATATTGATTCTAAAGGAAAAATTATAGGCCATATTTCTCATAGATACCAGCTTAAGCCATATACTAAAGGGTATTTAAACAAGTAAAAATAGTATAATAATTAGTAGTGTCCGGCGAACCTGAGGATTGAATTTATGCACGTCATATCT
>CAYJCU010000064.1:4189-11932 GCA_964368765.1 uncultured Rikenellaceae bacterium | reverse complement strand
TTACTGCAGGATAGGTAGTTACTAGGTTTTTTGATTTTTTTACCGGACAACAATAATTTATTACTAGCTTATTATTAATTAACTACTAGCAAGCTGCTGTTCTCTCCATAGAGTAGGACTGATACCGCACTCTTTTACAAATGCTTTCGTAAAGCTACTTCTGTTGTAGCCAACAGTATCAGCAATTTGTGATACTAGTAGATCTGGTCTGTTTGTTAATAACTCTTTTGCATACTCAACGCGCAGTAGAGAGATCCAGTCTCTATATGGGATATTGTATTTAGCCCTGATATATGAAGAGATATATGTTCTATTACTCTTTATATCGTATGCTAAATCTTCAATAGTTATACCTGCCTTGGCAAAATTTTTCTCGCTAACCCATTTATTTAATGCCTCTTGTAGAGATATGGTCTTATTGACATCAGTACTGATCTTATCGCTCTCGTTATTAACGATATTGTCATCAAGTGCTAGATAAATTTCGTTAATAGTTACCATATAGTTATTAAACTTTAATGATATATATACAAAAGCTATAATCGAAACAATACCATATATCAAGTTATATACTGGAGGATAGAAAGCGTGGGCACAACCAAAGAATCCCATAAGAATCATGATATATAGACTATATAACATCCATTTCATGAATGGCGTAATATTATCTGAATAGTATTCACTAGCAGTATCTTGGACTTTTCTATACAATTTAAAAAAGGCACGAATAACTATCACATATTCAATAACAAGATAAACAACGAAGATTGGCGCTATGTATAATTGCAATGCCTCAGGTGTAAATAATGCATTTGCAACGAGTGCTATATTTAATATAGTCCAACGCAATAGTGGTTTTAGAATCCTCTGTTTCGTAATGTAGTTACTGTCAAGAAGAGACGAAAATATATAGCTAGCTACATTAGCTGCTATGAAATAAGTAGAGATATTTACACTTGAGTATGTTATTGCGTCAGATAAATAGCTTGAAAATACACCTAATCCGCCAATATATAGTCCCATAATAATAAGAAGAACACCAAAAGACTTACGAGCTATATTATAGCTTTTGTATATTACCTTTTTCGGTGTTTTTGAAAACAACGAAAATAGACCTAATACAACATATGCAATAGGAGCTATCTTTAACCATTCTGAATACATTTCTACAACCATACCTACAACCATACTTACAATCATTCAAATTTTACACTGCAAAGGTACGAAAAGATTTCTTTTTGAGCAAATTTTTTAGGTGTGAAAGTGCATTTAACGACAATTTAGAAAAGCAACATTTGATAAAATTTTGTTGCATATTAGCAAATTCATGTTGCTTATTGTTATTTGTGTTGCTTGAATGGTTAAAATTGTCGCTTTAATGAAAAACATGCTAGAGTGGTATTGTGGGAAGTGATTATTGGTGTATCTTTGCAGTGTCGATTAGATGATCATTTTTTCAATTTATCTCATAATAAACAAAAATCATGTATCATTTTAGTGTAATATGTAAACTTAATTTTTTTTATAAATAATATGAAAAAATATTTTTTATTGTTGTTATTAGTTTTTTTGTTCAATGATGTATTTGCTAAATATAGTATATACACACACAAGATAATTGATAATACTACGCAGGTGAGTAACTATAATCCAATATTTGATAGTGTTGATTTCGATTCTAACGATACAAAATCGTCTGTTGAAAAGATACATCAAATTACCCTTAGAGCAAACCTTTTATATTGGGCTAGTGGCCTTATGAATGTTGGTTTAGAGTATAAGAATGTGGATAGCAGGTTTGGTTTTTTAGTTAATGGAGGGTATTCGTTTCTTGGAAACACTAATTGGAACAAAAATCTTGGTGGTTGGTTCGTATCGCCAGAGGTGCGTTACTATTTAGGCTCTAGTGAAAAATTGTTCGTAGGTGCGCAGTTCCTTATGGGTGGTTACAACTTCAAACAAAGTGAAACTGGTTATCAAGGTAGCGTAATTTCAGGTGGTATTATGTGTGGATATAAATTAACTTTATCTAAAACTTTTGATATGGATTTTACTTTAGGTGCTGGTTACGGGACATTAAATTATGATACATATTACCATACAGATGATAATGTTAATGTGTATATTGATAAAGCAGTAAAAAATAGTTCAATTATGCCTATTCAGTTAGGTGTTACATTAATATGGAAGATATAATAATATGAAGAAGATAATATTTGCACTATTAGTAACCTCATCGCTTCTAGGGTGTTATGAGAGTAAACTGAGTAACACAGAAAATCCAGACGATAGTACTTTAGAACTAACTACCTCATGGGGGGTAATGCACGAAGGAGAGATAGAACCATCAAAATATACAATGTACATTGACGGAGAGAGGCAGAGTTTGAGCGATTCAATTAATCGTTTTATACTTGAAGAGTATGAAGAGCATGATTTTTTAGTTCATAATAATCCTAGAGGGATGAATATAACAGATGGGATTGCTTCACTGACTGCTGCTACGAGAGCTGTTTTAGATCCAGAACCCAATCCACTTTCATTGTATTATGGAAGAGAAATCACGATACTAGAGAGAGATTTGGTTACGTATCTAACACTTAACACAAAACGAGGAACGGCGCCAATACTATTTAATTTGAGGTATGAACCGAGCGAGGTTGTTAATGTGTCTAGTGTTAAGGTGGAGTTAAAAGGTATTGCGGCAATTCGTAATCTCCATACAGACGAGCTATCTGACGAGGTAACACTTACACATTATCCGATAATCACATCATCTAGCTCTTCAATAAGTGTTTTGTATAACATTTTAGGAGTTGTTGGGGATAAGCAAGAACTTATAGTAACTATAACAGATATTAACGGAGGGAGTAGAGTAATATCATCTGACATAACAAAGGCGCTAAGGGATTTCAATGAAGAGATGGAGCCATTAACATTTACGCACGATATTGAGTTGCCACTTGATGCTACACTTGATGACATTGTTATTAATAAGTGGGATATAGGTTATGGTATAAATGGCGAGATATTCGAGCCAACAATATAGTTAAATAATTGAAAATATAAACTTAATAGAATTAATGATGAGAAAGAATTTTTTAGTTTTCGCAGCACTTGCTGCAATGGCGTTAGTCGGTTGCCAAAAGAGTATCGATGTTGAAGTTGAGCACAAAGAGCCTTCACAGTACATTCAGATAGATACAGAGGTGTCTAGTCTTACTAAGGTGACTGATGTAAACAACATACAAGAGTTTGAGAATGGAGATGAGATTTCAGTCTACGGATGGGTAGGAGCAACATTTGCTGATATTAACGCTTCTGAATTGGTAGTTAATTCTGTTAATGTGTTGAGTGATAGCAAGTGGACACCAACTCCAAAGATGTTATGGAAAGATATGTTATCAGCTCATAGTTTTGTATCAACTTATCCAGTGCAAACAGTAACTGATTTTACTGCACACCCATACGATTTATCAACAGCTAGTGTAAAAGATCTATTATTTGCTGTTAATACTCAGGGTTTAAAAGGTAATGATGATGAGGTTGTTTCTTTAGAGTTTGACCATGCTATGAGTAAGGTTGTTGTAGCTTTAGTTTACCGTAATGAGTTTGAGGGTAATCCAGACACGCAGAGTGTTACAATCGGTGCAACTAATGAGTCTACGATAAATTTCTTTACTAAGAAAGTTACTCCAGTAGGAGCAAAAACAGATATTGCTTTAGCATCTACAAATGGTGTTGCGAGATATGAGTCTATCTTAGTGCCACAAAATATAACAACTGTAAAGATTAACATCGGAGGTGTGAACTATATATACACCCACCCAGCAGATTTTGTTTTAGAGCAGGGTAAGATACACACAATCAATCTTATTGTTGGTAAGCATCAAGTTGAGCTAGGAAGTGTTAGTGTTAATGCTTGGGGCGATGGTAATGATATTATTGACGGTGAGGCACAAAATTAATATTATAAATTATAATTTAATAGATACAAGATGAAAAAAATAGTTTTAATGGCATCAGCGGCACTAATGGTTTTAGCGTCGTGCCAAAAAGAGGAGAGTAATAGCACTACTATCTTACCTGAAGATAATGTAATGCACTTTACTACTAACGTGGATAAGACACGAGCAGGAGTTGATTCTGATAATTTATCATATTTCTATGTTTCGGTTGATTCAAATAATGATAGATACGATTATGATAATGTTTCAGTGAATAAAATTGGCGGAGTATGGACGCCTATGAGCATGTTGTTATGGGAAAATGAAGATGCAGCAGTAACAATAACAGCTACATCGCCATCGTATGTTTCAAAAGATACACCTCAATTTAGCATAAATACAGATCAACAGTCTGAGCTTAGTGTAAAGCGTTCAGATTTTATTATGGCACAGGCGGAGGTGACACCATCTAGCCCTGATAATACTAAATCTATATATTATGATGCTAATAGTAAGAAGGTTAATATAGAGTTTAGTCACATATTTTCAAAGATAACAGTCAATCTAGTGATTAATGATGAGTTTGATTTACAAACTAATCCTGTAGGTAAATTAAAAATCGATGGTACTAACATCACTGTTAAAGATGTGTTTGATTTAAGTAAAGGCTCTGAATCTCAAAGTATTGTTTATTTGTATCGTAATGATAATTATGCTATTAACTCTACCGGAACAGCTGCTACGGTTTCGTATGAAGGTATTTTAATTCCTCAGGTGATTGAAGCAAACAATTTCAAGGTAAATATAGAAATAAATGGAGAAACTTATAACTGGACATCAGATAGTGAGATTACACTAGAGAGTAATAAGAAACATACTTTAACCCTAGAGGTTGGTAAGAATCAGATTCGTCCATTGTCGATGACTATTACTGATTGGGAAGATGCAGGCGAAAGTAATGTTGCAACAGAATAAAAATTGAGATGATGAAAAAAATATTATATAGTATTATGGCATTGGGCTTACTGTTTGCCTCGTGTCAAAAGAACGAAACAGAGGGTGTTGGTGCTGGTGATAACAGATTGCTTATCAATGCATCAATAGGAGAGAGTAACTCATTAACACGTACTAACCCTATAGATGAAGATGAAACTAAGCGTACCTCTTTTAATATTGATGATGAGATTTGTGCGTATAGGTTACCAATTACTGAAAAAGAAGAAATTTACATGCTTACGGAAAATGGATGGGTTTCTGATAATTATTTGTTATGGAATAGCGAGCAAGAATTACTTGCGTTTTATTATCCTACGGATTACCTAATACGGTTAAAATCTGGAAATTATAATATTCCAGATCAAAGCACCATAGAGAAAATTGCTAAAGCTGATGCTATGATGGCGGAAGGTTCGTATAATAAACCTGCACCAGGTGAGGCTTTAGATGTTGTTTTTGAAAGAATTTCAGCTCGTGTGATAGTGAATATTGCAGGGTTTAATGATGAGTTTGATGATGCAGCAAATCAGAAAGTTGAGAGTGTGTCTCTAAATGCAAAAAATAAATCAGGTTTTGTTAATATAAAGCCATACACTGCTGATAATGGTGGTATAGGTTCTCGTTACTACGCTTTATTAGATAATGATGGTTCATACCTAGATGAAACTTTCATAGAGTTAGTGGTAAATGGTAATACGTATGAAGTTAAGGGTATTCCCGCGTTAGTTCAAGGGAAAAGCTATACATACAATGTAACAATTGGTAAAAATAGGGCATATATTAGTAGCGTAGTAGTTGAAGATTGGGGTACAGGTCATATTATTGAGCAGGACGCTGAGGAGATACTTCCTGAAGTTGGCGATTATTACTATAACGATGGGGAAATTTCGAAAGAGTTAATTGCTGGAAGAGATGATAGTGAGATAAAAGGTATTGTAGTATGGACAGATCCTATTGAGCCGAATCATGGTAAAATTATTTCAGTTAATTTTAATGAAACATGTGCTTGGAGTACAGAAGTTAAAAAAACTACTGCAGTGGATGCCTATGATGGACTTATTAATATGATGCAAATATATTCTTCTTCTTCAATTGATATGCTATTGTATCCAGCCTTTAATAAGGTTCATGCGCTTAATGATCCTAATACAGTAGCATATGGTGATTATGAACATTCTAAGAATATGTGGTATTTGCCAGCAATTAATGAGCTTGATGATTTGGTTAAGAATATAGATGTAATAAATGATGCATATTCGAAAATTTATGGCGGTGATATTTTACATGGTATTGTATGGAGTTCAACAGAGATAAATGATAAAGAAGCTATGTGTAAACTTTTTTTTGGTGAAATGCTAGCGACGACTATTTTAAAATCTGATGAGCATAGAGTATTACCTTTTATGGCATATTAATAATTTTAACAATTTACAATAATGAAAAAAATATTATATATATTGGCGATGGGTGCTATGTTTGCCTCATGTCAGAAACAAGATACAGATAGTGTTACATCTGTTAGTAGTTATCCTGCTGATGGTGTGGTGCGCATTAAAACTGATATTGATGCAACTAAGTCACCAGTAACAAGCACTTATTTAGGTGCTGATTTAGGATTATTTATCACAAATAGTGCTAGTAGTGAATATAGCTATTTTAACGTGAAGTGGAACAATAACTCAGGTGAGTGGGAGTCTGAAAATATGATGCTATGGCAAAATGCTGAGCAATCAGTTATTATTGCAGCTTATGCTCCTTACTTAAGGGGAAGCTTTCCACAAACATTCAATGTTCAAGAGGATCAAACAGGTGGAACGCTATCGTCTGATTTAGTTGTTTTTAACAACTCAGGTTTCATTCCTGGAAAAGCACTAGTGAGCAATAGTATTCCTATTACTTTTAAGCATGTGTTATGTAAGCTTAATTTTCAGTTTACGTATGGTAGTGAGTATGCAGGAACAGATGTTACAGTAAAAAGTGTTACTGTAATAGCTGATAAAAGTACTACGCTAGAAATAGATACATTTAATGAAATTTCGACCAATAGTAGCATAGAATTCGATATTGCTAATATCAAGGCATATAAAAACTCAAAAGACAATTTTACTGTTATTCTGCCAAATCAGAAATTTACCCATCAAATGAAAATGGTAGAGATTGAACTGACTAATGGTAGGAAATACAGCTACACGACAGCAGTAGATCATATTTTTCTGAATGGTAATGCATATATAATTAAACTACGTATTGGCAAAGATAAATTAGAGTTTAATAATATTACTGTAAATGAATGGGGTGATGAAGTTGATCTAGGAGGCGGAGAGGCTACAATGTAATATACCCATAGGCTTTAAGGGTTTGACCGCCCTTAAGGTCGCAAAAAAAGTTTAATGGTGTCAATGCGGTGAATGGGCAGGTGCTGTTAAAACAGAAAGTATATAGGTTATTTAAAATATTTTCATCTTCATAGTGAATAGTAGTTTGAGCGTAGTCACACACACAACTTACATCAAACAACCCTACAACAAACAACTATTCATTTGCCCTTGGGGCTAAAAAATAACGACAAAGTGCAGTGAATGGGCACTAGTTGTTAATAATAGAGAAGAATAGAGGTTATTTGAAATAAATTATCTGCTTAGAGATAGTTGCTTGAACGTAGTTACACACAACTTACATCAAACAACCCTACAACAAACAACTATCTAAAAAGGCCTTAAGGGTTTGATCCCCCTTAAGGTCACAAAAAAAAGTTTAATGGTGTCAATGCGGTGAATGGGCAGGTGCTGTTAAAACAGAA
>CAYJCU010000064.1:0-4089 GCA_964368765.1 uncultured Rikenellaceae bacterium | reverse complement strand
GATAGTTGCTTGAACGTAGTTACACACAACTTACATCAAACAACCCTACAACAAAACAACTATCTAAAAAGGCCTTAAGGGCTTGATCCCCCTTAAGGTCACAAAAATAATGTAATTTAAAGAGTATGAAAAGATTAGTTTTTTATATGGCGGCACTACTATTTTTGCTAGCATCGTGCCAGAAGAGTGAGACAAATAGAGGCGATAGTGGTGATGTGATTCGCTTTACAGCTAGTGTAGGCACAGGTAATGCGTTTACACGCACTAATCCAATTGATGCCGATGCAGCAAAGAGAGCCAGTTTTAATGAAGGAGATGTAGTATCTCTTTTATTGGTAAATGAAGGTAATAATTTGACAGTAAGTAATTATACATATACTTCTGGAGAGTGGCTTGCTGATAATGCTATTTTATGGAGTAGTGATGAAATGTACCTTAAGTTTGGGTATCCTCAACTTGAGTTTGATGAATTTGGTCAACCAGCACAAAATGTTTTAGTGTTAGATCAAAGTAGTATTGATAAAATTGCAAAAGCTGATGCTATGAATGATATTCGTTTCTTCACTAAGCCAGCAGATGGAGAAGCACTAGATCTTGTGTTTCATAGAGCTAATGCACGTGTGGTGGTTAAGATTAAGGCATTTAGTGATGAGTTTACAGATGCTGAAAATATGAAGGTTGAAAATCTTAAGATTTATGCACAATATGATGATTCTGATTCTGATGATCAGATAGGTCATGCTGTATCACCATATACAGAGCATGATGGTGGAGTGGGTTCTGTTTATTATGCACTTGTGCCACATATAGCTCTTAATACTACTAATGAAAAGATTATTTCACTTGAGGTAGATGGTAAAGAGTATGTTGTTAATGGTAGTCCTGAGTGGGAGAGTGGTAAAAGTTATACCTATAATCTTACTATTGGTAAATTAGGAGTTACATTGTCAAGTGTTGTTGTTAGTGATTGGAGTAGTGGGGCTATTATTGGTGGTCATCTTATTTAAAAAATATTTTTTGTAATTATAGAGAGAAGAAAAGAGTTGTTATGAGAAAAATAATATATATATTAACACTTACCCTATTTGGAGTAGTAGGTTGTAGCGATAACTATTCACTATTAGACTTAGATGGTAATTATCCTGCGGATAATATAGTGCGTATTGTTACAGAAACGGGCGAAAATATGACCAAAGCTACCGATTATAATGGTGCTTCGCTGGGGTTATATGTTCAGAATAGTGTTGAGTCGCAAAGTGGATACTATTTCGCTGAGTGGACACATAGCACAGGGGTGTGGAGCCCTTCAGAGACACAGTTTTGGTCGTCACCTTCGCAGGCGGTAGAGGTGTTTGCTTATGCGCCATACACATCTTCAACAATAGATTTAGATAACTATTCGTCTTCGGTAGAGCAGAATCAAAATGGTAATCCTGAAGCCTCTGACTTTGTGATATTTAAAAATAGCTCTTTTGTTCCTCAAACAGATTTGGTAAATGGAGAGCTACCTATTGTGTTTGAACATAAATTATCAAAAGCAGTAGTTAATATAGATGTATTAAACGGTTTGCCTAGCGTGCAGAGTGTTAAGATAATTGCTAAAAACAACTTTACTTATAACGCCTCAACAGATGCCGTAACTACAACAGGTAGCGAAATAGAGATTACAGCTAATAAAGAAAATGAAAATACATTTAGTGTTATTCTTCCTCCGCAAACTTTAGCTGCAGGTAGCCTAGTATTTAAAGTTACAAATGTTAATGGAGATGAGTTTACATACACAACAGAATCTGTATCACTTAATTTCGAGAAGGGTAAAATGATTACTTTTAACTTCTTATTAGGTGCTGATAATATTGCGGTTTATGATGCTAGGGTTGAATGGTGGTCTGCCTCTGAGAATTTAGGTACTATTTATAGTAAATACTATGTGGGTGCGCTATACCCAAATCCTATTAACCCAATAGGGGTGATTTATGAGCTTGAAGCAGATGGTAAGAGCGGTAAAATATTTTCTGTAGATGAATATTATGGCAAATGGTCTAAATATCTAGGTACTACGGGTGCAAATGCAAGTGCTATAGGAGAATCTCATCTAAATATGTACAAGATTGGCCTTAAATCAAACAAATATACCGCTTATCCTGCATTTGAGTGGGTGTATAATAAGAATGTGGCAATAGATAGAGATTTTGTATATAGTGATTATAATACCGCTGGTTGCATGGTTAATGTGTGGTATCTACCTACGATAGGCGATTTAGAGTATATCAACGAGTCTCTGATTAATGCCGGAGAAAGTGGTTTTTTTGGATATGATGATGAAGAGATAATTAATGTTAAACAATATTATTCATCTACTGAATCCACAGAATCATCTTCATCTTTCGTGTTATCCTCAAAACTGGAATCAGGAGAGACTCTAGAGGTCTCTAAAACAGGTATGAATTATGCTGTTTCAATATTGAGTTTTGCCGAAGGTGAAGAGGTGCCATATCCTAAAACTGGTAAATATACTTTAGGCGATTACTATCCTGATATAGATAACCCTTCTACTGCTATCGGTGTTGTTTGCCACGTTGAAAATGATAGTGATAATGATGGCTTTAGTGATCAGGCACTCGTCATGTCTTTTGATGAGAAAGCAGAAGCTGTGTGGTGGGTGAAATCATATAATGGTTTAGGATTTGAGAGAGAGGTTACACAAAATACAGATAATGGATTAGCCAATATGAGAGTGCTTCAGAATAGAGAAGAGAAGTATGGAGACTATTTAGCTTATGAGTGGGTAAATTCTTTAAACATATCTGATGGTATTACTATTGATTATTCTGATAGTTCAATTGGGGTTTGGTATCTACCTGCATATTATGAATATAGTTCTATTGCAAAAAATTGGGTGGCGTCTCTACAGATGAGAACTAGATTACCTCTAGATGGAGCATATTGGTCTTCGACTTGTAATGCTTATTGGTCTAATATAGTATTGGGCTATAAATTTAATCGTGATACGGGAACGACTGAGCACTTAAATAATACAGGGATGGATATAGAATATGATAAGCTAAATAAAACTCGTGCAGTGATGAGAGTAAAGAGTAATTAACTTATTGAAAGAAAAATATAGATAAATGAAAAAATATATAAGCGTAATATCTCTATTGCTATTCATGGCAACAGGGTGTAGTAAAATGGATAATAACACTAATGTTAGTGTATTACCTGAAGATAAAATAATACGTATCGGTTCAACATCATTAGCGCAAACTCGTGCTTCTGCTTCTGGATTGAATTATGCAACTTTGAGAAACGTGGGTTTCGGGCTTAATGTGTCCGTCGCAGGGGGCGATACATATAATAATGTTAAGGCATCTTTTTTAAATAGTGCGTGGAATGTTGATGAAATTATGTACTGGGGTAGTGACGACGATGGTGTAGAAGTATCGGCTTATGGTCCATATATTGAGAATTTTACTGGTGATTTTACTGTGCAAACAGATCAGACTACTGAAGAGAATTTTACAAAATCTGATTTTGCATACGCGAAGTCGGTAATATTCCCTAATGCACCTGATGACAGTAATGATATATATTACTATAAAGAGAAGATTAATGTTGATCTAAATCATATATTGTCAAGGTTAGAGGTAACAGTTAAAATTATTAACTTTGAAACCAACCCTATAACCGAACTATGGGTAGAGGGGGCAAATACAACAGCTACAATATCATTAGAAGATGGTTCTATCTCTTCAGTGAGAGATGTTGCATCAGTTAAAATGTTTTCTAGGGACAATTTTAATTATGATTGGTTATCTAAAACTTCAACATCTACGTATGAGTCTATTCTTGTTCCTCAAACGTTTGAGGCAGGCGAATTAGTAGTAGTTGCAGTGTTCAGCAGTGGATATAAACATAAATGGTTTAATACATCTACCCTAGAGCTGAAAAGCGGTACACGTACCACATTTCCAGTTGAAATAACTATATAATTGACTAGTAGTGTCCGGCGCACCTGAGGATTGAATTTATGTACGTCATATCTACCCTAAAACCCACCATATAAAGTACCCATGTACTCCGCAGGTG
>CAYJCU010000063.1:0-12113 GCA_964368765.1 uncultured Rikenellaceae bacterium | reverse complement strand
CTCGGGCTCTTCAACCATCTCAGGCTCTTCAATTAATAGAGACTCCTGATGTTCTTCTATTAATTCAAGAGTATCTGTTTTATCTCCATCCTCTTTTTGCTCGGTAGTTACTATCTTTTCATGATGTTGAGAGTTTGAGATAATTTTATCCTCCTCAACCTCTTCTTCCTCCTCTTCATATAAATCATCGTTAATTGATTTTACAGTAGATGATATAGGTGATAGATAATATATTTTATCCTCTGTGCGGTGCAACTCTCCTATCCCCTCAAAAAGATATTTACCATTCTTTTTTATCACTTTTCTGATAAAATCAGTATAACATTCAAGTATATTTTCTGCCTCATTTTCGGCCACCTGCATGTTATTCATAATAGACTCTATCAAACTCTTTTCAGCTGGAAGTGATGCAGATGAGAAGAGATAACTCACACTATCTCCTAGCTCCTGTTTTACTATTACACCAATAGATGGGATAATCACACGATTATCCCTATCTATTAATCTCTTAACTAAATGATTTAACATATACTTAGATATTTAGTTGAACCTCAAAAAGGGCTAATTTATAATCAACTATTTTCTTGCAATAACTCTTTTAATAGCCTCAACAACATCAATTGTATCAAGACCAAAATGTTTCAAAAGCTCTTCTGGCGCACCGCTCTCTCCGAAAGTATCATCAATAGCCACAAACTCCATAGGTGTAGGTAGCTCTTTACTCAAAATTTGAGCAATAGACTCTCCTAGACCCCCAGCAATAAAATGCTCTTCACACACCACTACCGCCTTACATTTAGTGGCAGCTTCAATAATAGCCTTTCTATCTAATGGCTTAATTGTATGTATGTTGATTAATTCAACTGAGATACCCTCTTTAGCTAGTTGCTCTGTTGCCTCAATCGCCTTCCATACTAGGTGACCTGTCGCAAAAACTGCTACATCATTACCCTCATATAGATTAACAGCCTCTCCTATCTTAAACTCCTGCTCTTCGCTAGTAAAGTTAGGCACAACAGGGCGACCAAAACGAAGATATACTGGACCCTCATACTCAGCAGCAGCTATTGTAGCAGCTTTAGTTTGATTATAGTCGCAAGGATTGATAACCACCATGTTAGGTAACATTCTTAATAATCCTAAATCTTCTAATATTTGGTGTGTAGCACCATCTTCGCCTAGTGTTACACCAGCGTGAGAGCCTGCTATTTTTACATTTGCATTTGAATATGCTACGGCTTGACGTATCTGATCGTAAACCCTACCTGTTGCAAAACCTGCAAATGTTCCTGCAAAAGGAACCTTACCTGCAACCGATAGACCCGAAGCGATACCTATCATATTAGCCTCAGCAATACCTGTTTGGAAAAATCTCTCTGGAAACTCATTCTTAAAAGCATCCATCTTTAAAGAGCCTACAAGGTCTGCACATAGTGCAACAACATTACTATTTTTTTTGCCTGCCTCGTAAAGTCCCGCTCCAAATCCTGAACGAGTATCTTTATCGCCACTTGAAGTATATTTCATAATACTATATTTTATTAATTGTTCTTAGGATAATCTCCTAGTGTCTCTTCTAGTTGTGTTAGCGCAATATTTTTTTGCTCTTGCGATGGAGCTTTACCATGCCAAGCGTTAGTACCACACATAAAGTCTACGCCAAAGCCCATTTCTGTCTTCATTAGTATGATAACTGGCTTACCTTTTCCGCACTCCGCTTTCGCCTCGTTAAGAGTTGAAACAACTTCGCTCATATTGTTACCATCCATTGTTAGTACTCTCCAACCAAATGATTGCCATTTACCTGGGTAATCGCCTAATGATACAACCTCGTCGCAAGTTCCATCTATTTGTTGATTATTCCAATCAACAATAGCTATAATATTATCAATACCTTTAGCTCCTGCATACATAGCAGCCTCCCATACTTGACCCTCTTGTGTCTCGCCGTCGCCCATAAGCACGTAAGTCAAGTGATTATCGTTATCCAATCTCTTAGCCTCTGCCATACCAATAGCAGTTGAAAGACCTTGACCTAGTGACCCTGATGCAACACGAACACCTTCAAGCCCCTTAGCTGGTGTTGGATGTCCCTGTAAACGTGAGCCAAGAATACGAAGAGTGCCTAACTCCTCAATAGGAAAGTAACCTCTACGAGATAACACACTATACCAAACAGGTGCTATATGCCCGTTTGATAGAAAGAATACATCTTCACCCTTACCGTTCATTGTGAATGTTTCTGGCGATTGAGCCATACTCTCGAAATAGAGTGCTGTCATAACATCTGCACACCCTAACGAACCTCCAGGATGACCATTTCCAGCATCTGCAACCATACGAATAATATCGCGTCTTACTTGTGATGCAATTTTCTCTAGTTCTTTGATTTCTGCCATTTTAATATATGTTTGGTTAATACTATAATTTTTTATTCTATTGTCGCAATAAGTGATTGTGTTCCAATAACCTTATCTCTTAGTTTAACATTTATTTTTGAATCAAGTGGAAGAAAAATATCTATTCTTGAACCAAATTTAATAAATCCAAATTTGCTATTTTGTTCTGCTTTTTCGCCCTCTTTAACATAAGAAACTATACGCCTAGCTACATAGCCCGCTACTTGACGGAAGAGTATCTCATTATTACCACTCTCTATTACTGTTGTAGTGCGTTCATTCTTTGTCGATGATTTAGGATGGTTTGCCAATAAAAATTTACCATGATGATGACGGAAATATTTTATCTCTCCACTAACGGGGAACCAATTAGCGTGTACATTCCATATAGACATAAATATAGACACTTGCAACCTCTCTTCTTTGAAATACTCATCTTCATACACCCTCTCAATTGCCACGATTGTTCCGTCGGCAGGAGAGAAAATAGATTTTGAATCTTTTTGTATATTGCGTGATGGCATACGGAAAAAGCGGAGTATGAAACAAAATTTTAGTGTTAGTGCAATCATAACAATGTATCCTATCTCATTAAAATTGAAATAGAATAAACATCCAATAATTAGTGTGAAAAGAACAAAACTGTTTCGTATTATTACATATCCCTCTTTAGCTATCTTCATTTTTTTGAACTTTAAATAACAGAAAAAACCCAATCTACTATAAAGTAGGCTGGAGCAGCAAAATATAACGCATCAAAACGATCCCATATCCCACCATGACCCGGTATTACATTACCAGAATCCTTAACATGCAGTTCTCGTTTTATTAACGACTCAAATAGATCACCATATACAGCAGCAACTGATACAACAGCACCAATAATAGCATATTTTAATATAGGTTCATTAAAGAAGAATTTTCCAGCTATAATAGAAATTGCAATTGTCGTTATAAAACCTCCCCAGAATCCTTCCCACGATTTTTTAGGTGAAACCCTCTCTAATAGCCTGTGTTTACCAAATAGAATACCGATGATATAAGCTCCAACATCATTACCCCACACCATTGCAAGAATAAATATTACTGTGTAGGCATCCATTTTGATAAGCAGCGCGGTAGGTAGTAGAAGGTATAGTAAAACTGTTATCTCGCAACCTATTGTTACTAATGGGTTGTTGCATTTACGATATACCTCTGTAATAAATCGTACCAATATTAACAGAATAAATACAGGCACAATCATATACACAGCAACTTGATATGTCACTAGTATGACTACTAACGAGGTTATCGTTAGTGCACCACCAGCATAAAGCTCTATTTTTCCGCCCTTAATAATCAGAGAAAATATCTCTTTCATTGCAAAGAGTGCAATAAGAGAGAATACTATCCCCCTGCTTAAGTCGCTCCATAATATAGCTCCTATTAGTACCGCTGCTAGCACTATTCCACTTACACTTCTAATTAGAAAGTTTTTCATAGTTTTAAATAAAATAGCTACTCCTCTTTATTATCATTATTCTCGGTTAGGCTCTCTTCACTAGTAAGGTTTTGTTCACTATTACTCTCCTGTTTCTCTCTCTCCTCTATCTCTTGAAGTTTTGCTAGTGCCTCATCTCTATCTGTCTTAACACCCTTAGATTGAGTTTCAATCTCTTCGCCCTTTTCATTTTTACGTTTGCCGAAGATACTCTCTAAATCCTCTCCAAATACCACCTCTTTCTCAAGAAGTAGATTTGCTAACATTTCTAATTTATCTTTATGTGTTGTTAAAATATCTTCAGCCATTTTATAAGCCTCATCGATAACTGCCTTAACCTCAATATCAATATCTTTTGCAGTCTCTTCACTATATGGCTTAGTGAATGTGTCTTGACCTGTTGAGTTGTAGTAACTCATATTTTTTATCTTTTCGCCCATACCATAATATGCAACGATAGAGTATGCCATACGAGTAACACGCTCAAGATCATTAAGAGCACCTGTTGATACCTCTCCAAAAGTAAGCTGTTCAGACACCCTACCACCTAATAGTGAAGCCATTTCATGCATAAGTTGTGCCTTTGTAGTAATTTGACGCTCTTCAGGCATATACCAAGCAGCTCCAAGAGCCTTACCACGTGGTACTATTGTTACCTTTATTAGTGGGTTGGCATAGTGTAGCATCCAACTAACAGCGGCGTGTCCAGCCTCGTGGTATGCTATTGTATTTTTCTCATGATCTTTTAGTAGTTTATTCTTGCGCTCTAGTCCACCAATAATACGATCTATAGCATCAAGGAAATCTTGCTTCTCTACATTTTTCTTATTTCTACGTGCAGCAATAAGTGCCGCCTCGTTACATACATTAGCTAGGTCTGCACCCGAGAAACCTGGTGTCTGTTTAGCGAAGAATTTAGTAGATACATCTGTACCTATCTTAAGTTTCTGAATATGAACATTAAGAATAGCCTCACGCTCAATAACATCTGGTAGTTCAACATGTATCTGTCTATCAAAACGTCCTGCACGCATTAATGCTTTATCTAAAATATCAGCACGGTTAGTAGCAGCAAGAATAATAACTCCTGAGTTTGTACCAAAACCGTCCATTTCTGTAAGTAGTTGGTTAAGAGTATTTTCACGCTCATCATTTGATGAGTAGCCACCATTCTTACTTCTCGCTCTACCTATTGCATCAATCTCATCAATAAATACAATACATGGAGCTTTATCTTTTGCCTGTTTGAATAGGTCACGCACCCTTGATGCACCCACACCCACAAACATCTCAACGAAATCAGAACCACTCATTGATAAAAATGGCACATTAGCCTCACCAGCTACCGCCTTAGCTAATAATGTTTTACCTGTACCTGGAGGGCCCACGAGAAGAGCTCCTTTAGGTATTGATGCGCCAAGTTCGCTATATTTCTTAGGGCTTTTAAGGAAATCTACAACCTCCATAATCTCTATCTTAACCTCCTCTAAGCCAGCCACATCTTTAAATAGTACCTTTTTAGTACTATTTTTGTCGTATATCTGCGCAGATGCCTTACCCACGTTAAAGACATTGCCATCTTTTCCGCCTTTCATGCTACGCATAATAAAGAATAAGAACACAACGATAAGCAAAAATGGGAAGAACATACTTAAATAGTCTGTCCAATTTCTCTCATCGTTTTTATATAATATAGGTATCTCTTTTGAGATATCCATATCAACAGTCTCTCTGTTTAAATCTTCAACAAATGTCTCAATAGCGCCAATATGAATTGTGAATTGAGGGCCAGTTGATGGAATACCACTATATTCAGCAATTTTTCTGTAGTTCTCAATGCTATCTTTCTCTATATATACATCTGCACGATTTTGATTAATAATAAATATCTCCTCAACATCATTTTTAGGGAGTATATTATTCTTAAACTCATACCAAGAGATGGTTTTAGTAGCTCCAGAATCTCCCATATAATTCCATATCAGTATTACAGCAATAAGTATTGCATATACCCACATGAAGTTAAATTTATTCTTATTATTCTTTAATTTTGCCATATTATCGTTATAGTTTATTCTCAATTTCGTATTGTGGAGCATCACTCCATAAATCCTCAAGGTTATAGTATGAGCGAGTAGATCTCTCAAATACATGCACCATTAAATCTCCATAATCCATTATAATCCATATACCATTTTCACGTCCTTCAACACGTATAGGCTTCTCTTTTAGAGACTCAATAAGATGCTTCTCTACCTCATCACATATTGCATCTACCTGTGTTGTAGATTGCGCCTCACATATAACGAAATTATCTGTAATAGCTCCATCTATCTTTGTTAGGTCTACTACTACTATATTTTCTCCTTTTTTCTCTTCGATTGCGGCTACTGCCACCTCAACTATTTTATTCATAATTATTTTTTGTATGTATCAACCGACAAAATTAGTTAATTTTTTTTGATTTACATTATTTTTTACTTAAAAATTATATCTATAAACCTGAATTTTGGATAAGAAATAGTTTAAATTGCTGATAATAAGTAAAATAAAATATTTGCGACAGACTTTTTTTAGTGTGGTTCAGTTACAGTGCGTTATTGTGAAAGCGAAGCGGAGCGCACCTATTGTGCGTGAGCATCGTATTTTACAATAAGGTGCTGAAAATGAGCTGCAATAAAGAAAGTATGACTATTTCTTATCCAAAACTCAGGTTATAAGTATCTATACAATTTATACGTGCTGTTAATCAGGTTATTAGTTAGTTGCTGGTGGCTGATGATAATTTCATTATTTTTAGATTTCTTTTTATTCTAATAGAGAATAAAATAAATGCTACGGTAACACCAACGGCAAAGCCGCACCATATACCAGGAGCTCCAAAATCGAGACCAAAACCAATATAATATGCAACACTCAATGATATAACACCATAACACACTAATGCAAAGTACATAGGCTTTACAACATCACCCATACCTCTAAGTACTCCCAGTGTTGTTATTTGTAAACCATCAAAAAGCTCCATAAACGCCACAACAGCAAATATTGAAGTTGCTATTTCAATTACCTTACTGTCTGATATATATATAGATGCAATAACAGAGCCAAAGAAGTATAGTAATAAACCAGCCATAATCATAATCCCCATAGAGATATGTGCAGCCGCAAAACTATATTTTCTAATATCGTCGGCACGTCCTAAAGCGTAGTTATGACTCACTAAAATAGTGATAGATGATGATATGCCGTTTGAAAATAGATAGAAGAGAGAGATGGTAGTAAATACCACCTGATTCGCCGATATTTCGTCGGTGCCTATCCATCCCATCATTATACTTGTTAAGCTTAGAGCAAAAAACTCAATAAGTAGCTGTGCTGCTATGGGCATACCCATAACAAGTAGTGTTTTATTAATTGAAAGAGAGAAACTATCTGTATGAAAAAATTTCAAGAAATTTCGATAGAATCTAGCATAACGTATATATATAATATACATAATCGGCATTACTATTCTTGATATAAGAGTGGCAATAGCTGCACCCTCCATACCCAATTCAGGGAAACCAAATTTTCCGTATATCAGTAAATAGTTCAAAATCACATTTAAGATATTTGATACTACCGCAATAATCATTGAAACTTTTGTGTTGCCTAGCCCATCCATAAACTGTTTGAAGGCTAAAAATATCATATATGGCAGTAAGCTACTACTTATTATCATGTAGTAATTTTTACACCCATCTATAACATCTTGTGGTTGCCCAAACTTATCTAAAAAAGGGAGTAAGATGAAACAGAATAACACCATAATAGCACCTACCAAACAGTTAAGTAGTAATCCATTTTGAAGTAGTTTTGAACATGTTCTATATCTCTTTTCAACGTAATTATACCCAACATTTGGAGTCATTCCCATTGCTAGTCCCATACCGAACATCATCACATTCATTACAAGCATACTAGCAAACGCAGCCGATGCTAGTGGTTGGCTTCCAAGTCGCCCCACCATTATTGTGTCTATAATCTGAACAAGTATTTGACCTATATTTGCAATTATTACAGGTACGGCTAACTTGATAATATTGTTGTAGTACTCTCTCTTTATCATTTTTTCTATTTTGAGCACAAAGGTATATATAAATGTTGTGCTTAACAAACAAAATTTGAGAGTAATTTATTATTTATATTTAAAAAAAATACTGTTTTGCTGTAAAAAAACGACTATTTAATTGTTATCTAAATAATAATGTTTAAATTTGTACATCTTCATGTCATGAATATCATCATTTAAGATATGTTTTATCCTATAACTTAAATGATGTATATAATGTGAATCAAGATTTGAAACATATTTAACTTTGGGTACTAACTATTTACATCAAGCTCTTTCGCTAATATTAATAACTAATCTGCCAAAAAAAGTTAAAACCTTGATTGGCATAAATAATAAAATTTAGCCTATGAAAAACGTTTATTTATCACTTGTACTGCTACTAATGTTATTATCGGGCTGCGCTCGCCAAACGGATATTAATAGCATTAAAATTGTTCCACTTCCGCTTAAAGTAGAGGCTGAAAGGGGGATATTTAAAATAAATTCGAATCTATGCATAACTATCAATGATGATTCACTGACTAAGGTGGCTGAGTTATTTATTAAGGGTGTTGAGCCAATTTGGGGTGTCGCTCCTAAGATAAAAAAGGGAGGGCGTATCATACTTGATATAGATACACAGTTAGCTCATGAAGAGTATAATCTAGTAGTTAAGGGTAGTAGTATAAAGGTAACTGGTGGTAGTGAAGCAGGTGTATTATATGGTTTGCAGACACTAAAACAACTAACTGTTGATGATTCTAAGCAGATATATATACCTGCTGTTGAGATACATGATAAGCCGCAATTCGCCTATCGAGGTGTGATGCTTGATGTGGGGCGTCACTTCTTTTCGGTTGATGATGTTAAGAAATTTATCGATATAATATCGTTACACAAAATAAATACATTTCATTGGCACTTAACCGAGGATCAAGGGTGGAGAATAGAGATAAAAGCTTATCCTGAGCTAACTAACATAGGTTCTATTCGTAGAGAGACGCTTGTTGGTAGGTATGGAGAATCAAAGAAGTATGATAGTACGCCCTATGGTGGATTTTATACTCAAGAAGAGGTTAAAGAGATAATCAATTATGCCTCAGAGCGTTCTATTACTATCATACCTGAAATAGAATTGCCTGGGCATGCTCTTGCTGCTCTTGCTTCATATCCTGAATTGGGTTGTAGCGGTGGTGCTTATGAGGTAAAAAGAGAGTGGGGAGTGAGTCATGATGTGTATTGTGCAGGGAAAGAGTCTACTTTTGACTTTATAAAAGGGGTGTTAACGGAAATTATAGAGTTATTCCCCTCTGAGTATATACATATAGGTGGTGATGAGTGCCCTAAATCGAAATGGAAAGAGTGCCCTGCATGTCAGCAGCGTATGAGAGATGAAGGGTTGAATAGTGAGCATAATCTCCAAACTTATTTTATGAATAGGGTAGAGAGATGGATGAATAAACGAGGAAAAAAAGCAATAGGATGGGATGAAATTTTAGAAGGTGATATATCAAAGAGTGCTACTGTTATGACTTGGCGTTCAGCAGAGGTGGGAGCTAAGGCTGCAGCACGTGGTAATAGTGTTATACAGAGTCCACTGGCACATTGTTATATGGATTATTATCAGACATCTAATCCCCAAGAGAATGACGAACCTATTGCTATGTGGGGTATAATAAATATGCGTAAAGCGTATCAGTTAGACCCATATTTAAAGGTAGATAGTGTAAATAGGGCAAGAGTATTGGGTGTTCAGGCAAATGTTTGGACAGAGTATATGAAAGATATGGATCATGTTGAGTATATGTTACTACCACGCCTTGCTGCTATATCAGAGGTGGCGTGGTCAGAGTATGATGAAAAGCGTGATTATGATAATTTCATGGAGCGTTTACCATCGCTAGTTAATATTTATGCTCAATATGGGTATAATTATGCCCCTTATGCCTTTAGTGAAGTAGAGTAATTTATTTTAGTAGTGTCATAATAGCCTGATGATTGATTTATGCAGGCCGTATCTACCCTAAACACACCTAAATTCAATTATGGGTAGAATGGCACTACTAGAAGTAAAAAAACAAGATTTATATTTAGCAAGGGACAATAATATTATTTTTAACAATAGAATTATGATAAAACTTAATTTTGATATGCCTATTAGTGGTGGATTAATTCCCAACAAGACACCGCTAGATGTTGTTCGTAGATACGAAAAGGTACTAACAACTATTCTTTCAAATGAAAGTGATGGTGTGCAGTATGTAGTAAATCAGCTTATTAAGCAGATTGAAAATTATTTTCAAGACCGTGAGCAGAGTGGTAAAGATATTGAACCTTTTGTTCTAGGCTTGAGCACTGGGCGTACCCCTATTGAACTTTATCGTGAGATGATTAAACGATACAATAGAGGCGAACTCTCTTTTAAGAGAGTTAAGATAGTCTTAATAAACGAGTTTTATCCCATAATGCCAAGTGATAAACATAGCCATTGTAAAAAGATTCATGAACAACTATTAAACCATATAGATATATTGCCTGATAATGTTTTATATCCTGATGGTACCATCGAAACAGGGTTAATATCAGAATATTGTGCTAAATATGATAGTTATGCTCGTAATATGAATTTGCTAATAGTGGGTATGAGCGAAGATGGGCAGATAGGTTTTAATGAGCCAGAGAGTTTTGTGAAATCAAAAACAAGATTGGTTAAGCTCTCTTACTCATCACGTAAAATACAATCAACAATTTTACCTAATAATATAACCGTGCCACAATATGCAATAACAGTGGGACTTGATACAATAATATCCTCTGAAAACATAATATTGATGGCATGGGGGAGTGGTAAGTCAGATGCTGTTAAATGTGTTGTAGAGGGAGATATTACTTCGCAGGTGCCTGCATCATATCTGCAAAATCACCCCTTTATTGAGGTTGTTATTGACAAGGCGGCAGGTGAGGGATTAGTGCGAGAGAGTATCCCATGGTTGGTTGGTGAGTGCGACTGGACACCTAAGTTCATTCGTAAAGCGGTTATATGGTTATGTGGTGTTGTGGGAAAGCCAATACTTAAGTTGAGCTATAATGACTATATAGAGAACTCGTTGGGCTCTCTTCTTGAGGCAACGGGTAAAAGCTATGATACGATAAATATAGAGGTTTTTAATGATTTGCAACACACCATAACGGGTTGGCCAGGTGGTAAGCCTAATGCCACAGATAATACACGTCCAGTAGCCTCAGAGCCCTATCCCAAGAGAGTTATTATCTTCTCGCCTCATCCTGATGATGATGTTATATCAATGGGCGGAACTTTTATTAGATTAGTTGAGCAGGGGCATGATGTACATGTTGCCTATCAAACATCGGGTAATGTGGCGGTTCATGATGATGTTGTGCTACAATCATTTGAAACATCGCTCGAAATGGGTTTTGAGGATAGATATTCAGAGATTAAAGCAGTTATTGCCTCTAGGCGTGATGGAGAGCCTCAACCAGTTGAGTTACTAAAATATAAAGGGGCAATAAGAAGGGCTGAGGCAAAAGCTGCATGCAGATCTTTTGGCCTTAATGCCGACACAAATTGTCATTTTCTAAATCAACCATTCTATGAGACAGGTGGTGTGAAGAAGGGTAGCTTATCGCAAGCTGATATTGATATTATTGTTGAAATATTACGAGAGTTAAAACCACATCAAATATATACGGCGTGTGATTTAGCAGATCCACATGGCACCCATAAGGTTTGTTTGGTGTCGTTGATTGAGGCTCTAAAGCAGGTTAGTGACGATGAGTGGATGCAAAATTGTAATGTGTGGTTATATCGTGGTGCGTGGATGGAGTGGGATTTAGCATCGGTTGATATGGCTGTTCCACTTAGTCCTCAGGAGATGATACAAAAACGTCATGCTATTTATAGGCATCAATCACAAAAAGATATTATCCCATTCCCGGGTAATGATAGTAGAGAGTTTTGGCAGAGGGCAGAGGATAGAACTCAAAACACAGCAAAACTGTACGATGAATTGGGGATGGCAGAGTATCAGGCGATAGAGGTTTTTGTGAAGATGTTTTAATAATTAGTAGTGTCCGGCGCACCTGAGGATTGAATTTATGCACGTCATATCTACCC
>CAYJCU010000062.1:0-12255 GCA_964368765.1 uncultured Rikenellaceae bacterium | reverse complement strand
TTTATTGCAGGATAGGTAGTTACTAGGTTTTTTGATTTTTTTACCGGACAACAATTAAAAACAATATTATGAAGAGATTGAAATTAATAAATTTAGTTATGATAGCTATAGCCGTGCTATCATTGGCGTCGTGTGGTTTTAATTCAACTACTAATACCACAACCAATTTAGTTGCCATGATTGAAACACCGACGCCAGCGCGGCCTAAAGGTCAGAAAGATGTTATTAACCTTGCAGTTGAGCCTATACCAGTGGTTAGGGTGGGTTTTATAGGTCTTGGTATGCGAGGTCCTGGTGCTGTTGAACGTATGATGCACATACCAGGTGTTGAGATAGTTGCATTATGTGATGTTGATAAAGCACGTGTTGAGCGTGTTAATGCTATGGTTGAGAAGGCTGGTAGACCTAAGGCTAAAGAGTATTATGGCGATACAGCTGTTTGGCGTAAATTATCGGCACAAGAGGATATAGACCTTATCTATATAGCTACACCTTGGGATTCGCATGGTACTATGGGTGTTCAGGCGATGCTTGATGGTAAGCATGTTGCTATTGAGGTGCCAGCAGCTATGACAATGGATGAGATATGGGCACTTATCAACACATCTGAAAAGACACGTAAGCATTGTATGCAGTTAGAGAATTGTGTTTATGATTTCTTTGAACTAACAACCCTTAATATGGCTCAACAAGGATTATTTGGAGAGATACTTCATGTTGAGGGGGCGTATATTCATAATCTAGAGCCTTTCTGGGCTGATTATTGGGATAATTGGCGTTTAGAGTATAATATAGCGCATTTGGGCGATGTATATCCTACACATGGTATAGGTCCTGTTTGTCAGGCTCTTGATATGCACCGTGGAGATAAGATGAACTATTTAATTTCTATGCAAACAAAAACGGTTTGTATACCAGAGTTTATCAAAAAGACAACGGGTCGTGATGTGTCTGAGAACTTTCAAAATGGAGACCACACAACAACACTAATAAAGACTGAAAAGGGTAAAACTATCAATATTCAGCATAATGTGGCTACACCTCGTCCTTATGATAGGATGTATCAGCTAACAGGAACTAAAGGTTTTGCTAATAAGTATCCTATTGAGGGTTACGCTTTATTGAGTGAGAATGTAGATGAAAATCTAGTCTCTAAAAAGAGTCATGAAGATTTATCAGGGCATAGTTTTGTATCTTCAGAGTTAAAACAAAAATTAATGCAACAATATAAGCACCCTATTCAAGTAGAGCTTGAGGAGACAGCTAAAAGAGTAGGAGGACATGGTGGTATGGATTATATTATGGATTACCGATTAATCTACTGCTTACAAAATGGTCTACCGCTTGATATGGATGTTTATGATTTGGCAGAGTGGTGTTGCCTTGTTCCACTTACTGCAGTTTCTATTGCAAATAATTCATTACCTGTTGAGATTCCTGATTTCACACGTGGTGGATGGGATAAGGTAAAGGGTTATAGACACGCCTTTAAAAAAGAGTAACTGCTGTTATAAAAAATAATTATTTGTTGAGGGGTAATTTGCACGTGATGTGTCAATTACCTCTTTTTTCTTATTATTTTTTTGCACCTAATAACAAAATAACTATCTTTGTCGTTTAAAGAAAAACTAAATTTAAATAATAAATATGAAAAGACTCTTTTTATTGCTTTTTGCATTAGCTACAACCTCAATGGTTATGGCACAGCCACTGTGGATGCGTTATCCAGTTATATCGCCTAGTGGAGATAAGATTGCTTTCACCTATAAGGGCGATATTTACACTGTAAATAGCCAAGGTGGTAAGGCAAAACAACTTACAACAAGTTCAAATTATGAATCTAACCCTGTATGGTCTCCTGATGGTAATTTTATCGCCTTCAGCTCAACCAAATATGGTAATTTAGATGTGTTTATTATGCCAAGTGAGGGTGGAGAGGCTAAAAGAGTGACTAACAACTCATATAGCGAAACGCCAACCGCTTTTACACCAGATGGTAAATCTATTATTTTTACCTCTTCTCGTAACTCTTTGGCTAGTGATGTGCGTTATCCTGCGCCCTCATACCTTAAGAGTTATAAGATTTCGGTAGATGGAGGTCGTGAAGAGCTTATCACAGCTGCACCATCCAATGCTACGAAGTTATCAAAAGATGGTTCATTGGTTCTGTTTGAGGATATTAAAGGGGGCGAAAATAAATGGCGAAAGCACCACACCTCATCTGTTGCACGAGATATTGTTATTTATGATAAGAAAAATGACACATATAAACGTTTGACAGAGAATATAGGAGAGGATAGAGACCCACATTTCTCTAGTGATGGAGAGAAAATCTACTACCTTGGCGAGGGTGTTGGTTCAACATTCAATGTTTACTCTTTAGTTGTAAATAGTTTAGCAAATCCTGTTAAGATTACCAATTTTGATAGGCATGCTGTTCGTTTCCTTTCGGTTTCTAACGATGATATGCTTTGTTATGGTTATCATGGTGAGATATATACTCAACGTGAGGGTGCTAAACCACAAAAAGTGGCTATCGAGATAGTTAATGATATACCAACTGAGCAGGTATCTACTCAGATTATGAGGGGCGGAATATCATCTTATGATGTGTCTCAAGATGGTACACAGGTAGCCTTTATTATTAGAGGAGAGGTTTATGTTACATCTGTTGAGTATGGAACAACAAAGCGTATCACAAACACACCAGAGACAGAGAAGGGTGTATCGTTTTCGGCAGATGGTCGCACACTGATATATAGCTCTGACCGTGATGGTGGAGTGTGGAACATCTACAAAGCTACCATTGCTAGAGAGATAGATTTAGATTTTGCTAATGCTACAATTATTAATGAAGAGCCACTATTCAAAAGTTCTACTACTGATAGATTTAGAGCAACTTATTCGCCTGATGGCAAAGAGATAGCATATATTGAGGGACGTAATAAGTTGATGGTTTATAACCTAAAGAGTAAGAAACACCGTATGGTTACAGATGGAAGTTATCACTACTCTAATAATACAACTGGTTTTGAGTATAGTTGGTCTCCTAACAATAAGATGTTTGCTTTAGTATATATAGCTAATCAGCATGATCCGTATGGAGATATAGGTATTGTTAGTGCTGAGGGTGGCGAGATAACTAATATAACAGAGAGTGGTTATATGAGTGGTACGGTTAGCTGGGCACTAGGAGGAGATGCACTTGCTTTTCAGACAGAGTATTACGGAATGCGTAACCATGCATCATGGGGTTCTCAATTTGATATAATGATGGCTTTCTTAACGCAAGATGCTTACGATAAGTTTATCCTATCTAAGAAAGAGTATGATTTACTAAAAGCTGAGGATAAGCGTTTTGAAGATTTAAAGAAAAAACGTGAAGAGGCAGAGAAGAAGAAAAATGAGAGTAAGAAAAAATCTGATAAGAAAAAATCAGATGAGAAAGAGTCTACTCCTAAGGCCGAAGAGTCTAAGTATGAGTTAGCTACTATCAAAGATAGAGTTGTTCGCCTAACACCATTCTCATCTAGTCTAGGTGATATGATTGTATCTAAGAGCGGAGATAAGTTATTCTTTGTAATGAATAAAGATGTGTATGAAATGACACTTCGCACACGTGCCACTAAGGTGTTACATGCTAATAGTGCTGGTTCATTTGCTACTGATGGTAAGGGTAATAATATCTTTGTTGTAACATCTAGCGGTATAGCTAAATTCTCGTCTAAAGGTGGAGCTAAAACAACAATACCATTCAAGGCAGAGATGGAACTTGATAGAGTGGCTGAGAGAGAGTATATGTTTAATCATGTATATATTCAAGAGCTTAAGCGTTTCTATGTAGAGAATCTTCATGGCGTAGATTGGGATGGTTTCAGACGTGAGTATGAGCCACAATTAGCGCATATAAACAATAATTTTGATTTTGCTGAGTTGTTGAGTGAGCTTCTAGGAGAGCTTAATGTGTCGCACACAGGAGCTATGTATTACCCTAATTTTGCGGGTGGTGAGGCAACTGCTGAGCTGGGTCTTTTTCTAGATGAGAACTACTCAAAAGATGGATTATTAATTGATGAAGTTATCGTAGGTGGTCCTTTCAATAATGCTAAATCAAAGGTTCAGAAAGATGATATTATCACTAAGATAGATGGCGTAAAGATTAAGAGAGGCGAAGAGTATTATTCGCTACTAAAAAATAAAGCTGGTAAGCGTATCTTAGTTACTATTAAAGGTGCAAATGGTAAAGAGTGGGATGAGTTGGTTAAACCTATTTCAAAGAGTGCTCTTAATAACCTGCTTTACAAAAGATGGATTAAATGGCAAGCCTCTGAGGTAGAGCGTCTATCTGAGGGTCGCTTGGGTTATGTTCATATAAAAGGTATGAGCGACGAGCATTTCCGTAAAGTATATTCAGATATTCTTGGTAAGTATAACCATTGCGAGGCAATAATAATTGATACACGTAATAATGGCGGAGGCCGTATGCACGAAGATATAGAGATACTTTTCAGCGGAGAGAAATACTTAACTCAGGTTATTCGTGGCCGTGAGGCGTGTGATATGCCATCTCGTAGATGGAATAAACCATCTATTATGCTTATGAATGAGGCTAACTACTCTAATGCACACGGTACTCCATGGGTATATAAGAATAGAGGCATAGGTAAATTGGTTGGTATGCCTGTTCCAGGTACGATGACCAGCGTAAACTGGGAGCGTTTAATAGATAATTCGCTTGTGTATGGTATTCCGGTAGTAGGTTACCGCACGGCGGAGGGTGACTATCTTGAAAATTACCAATTAGAACCCGATTTTAAGCAGGCTAATGATTATAATGTAATTGTTTTAGGTCGTGATCAACAGCTTGAAAGAGCAGTTACAGAGATGCTAAAAGAGTTAGATAAGTAGTAGACTTACTAATTTAGGGCGATTCGCAAAATTTTGTTTTTGAGAGTCGCCCTATTTTTTCAAACTATTTATTACCGGACAGTAATAAATAATTATATTAGTAGTGTCCGGCGCACCTGAGGATTGAATTTATGCACGTCATATCTACCCTAAAACCCACCATATAAAGTACCCATGTACTACGCAGGTGTGTTTTAGGGCACCTATAACGCACCTAAATCCAATTTTGGGTAAATTGACACTCCTAGAAGTAAAAAAATCAAAATTTTTGTTTTTGTAAGCCCCTATAATTTAAATTATAACTAATTTATTGTAGGATAGGTAGTTACTAGGTTTTTTGATTTTTTTACCGGACAACAATATAATTATATATGCGAATTAAGGTTTAAAAATCTCGTTGGATTTTGGGAGCGCAAAGCGACCGCGAGGTCGCTCGAAATCGACTTTAAGGGGCGGTTTCGGTTTTTTGCCAGGCGTTAGCCGAGCTTTTTTTAAAAAAAAGCGTCATCTATAGTCAATAATGCCTTTTCCAACCAACTTTTAAACTTCAATTCAGTTAAATTTCCCAATTTAGGTCGAGTAAAATCCAAACCTTAATTGGCATTATATATATATTATGAATATAGAACAGTATAGAGAGTATTGCCTATCGCTACCGTTGGTAGAAGAGAGCATGCCATTTGATGATAATACTCTAGTATATAAGATAGGAGGGAAGATATTTTCGCTTGCAGGGGTGGATATGTTTGAACATTTTGCTGTTAAGTGTGACCCAGATAGGGCGATAGAGTTACGAGATAGGTATGAGGGTATTACAGGGGCCTATCATCTCAATAAAAAGCATTGGAATGATGTCTACGTAAATAGAGGATATGGCGATGATTTTTTAAAAGAGCAAATTTTACATGCCTATCTCTTGGTTATTAATAAAAGTGTTACCCCCAAAGCGTTACGAGTAGAGTTGCAACAAATTGTTGCTGACAACGGACTATAAAGGGCGATTCACACAACAATGTTTAGCGAATTACCCTAACGAGCGATAGCGAGCGAACACCGTTTAAGAGGTAGGTGTTCGGTTTTTGTTCACTTTTTTTCAAAAAGTGTTAAATTTACATTAAAATCCGCAGGATTTTTAGAGAGTCGTCACCTCCATTTTAATCCATTTGATTATAATAAAGGGTAATGAACAACTATTGTTAGGTCGTAACTGATTGAAATACAGCTTTAATATAGTTTTGCGACTACTCCTTATAAAACAGTACTAATACTCAAAATCATAATCTAGATGAAGTGGATAACCCTCATCGTTAAGCCAGTAGGTGTATCCTCTTTCAAAACTATATCCATTTAGAATATAATTAAACTCATACTCATTATCACCAATAGCCGTTTTGATATAGAGCATATAATCATCCATTGTGCTAAATGGTAGAAACGAAAATATAATAGTTGGAGATGTGTAATCATGTTCAATAACTGTTGCGCTTATCTCGTTAGTAAGGACACGACTACTTTTGCTTATTTCCATACTCTCTAGCTCTATATCTGCTGAGACAATAAATATTTTACCGCCATCTAATGACCTAAAACCAACCTCGGTTATAATCTCATTATTTTGTAAACCTGTTAAATCAAAAGCGATTGATGATACACTACTTTTGAACTCTAGATAGGGTCTCTCATAGTTTGTTTGCGACTCTGCATATACCCCATCAATAGTTGCTATTATTGGGGGATCTAGTGACATAATTGTATTACTAATACCTACACTTATTTGATTATTTAGGTCTATATTCACATAATTATTATAAATATCATAGCCATATTTAAGATATGGATAAATTAGTGTTAATCTGGTGTTACCCTCCCATGTATATATACTACCTGATGCACTCCATGTACCACTAGCACCTAAATCGGCAGATAGTTTTATATTTTGATTGCCATCTTTATTGTGTGCATAAGCACTCATAGCTCCGTAATCGAGATTGTCAATATGGAATAGAACCTCATTATAGCTCATTCCTTTTGTGAAAACCTCCATTTCTCCTGTGTAATCTACCTCTATTAACTCTTTTTCGAAACTATTTATGCTGCCACATGCAGATAGAAAGAGTATTGTAAATGATATAAGTAATAATTTTTTCATAATATAAATATCTATTGTCTTTGTTGAATATATTAGTTACAAAGATAGACAATAAAAATTAATTTTAACTATTATTTGAAAAAATATTGTCTTTTTTGTTTTTTTATCAAAAACTCAGGTTTATGGGTATTAATACTCATGATAATTAAGATTTTTAACTACCATTAATTCATAAAAATTGCAATATCTTTGTATTGTTAAATTGTATAATAATATATTATGGCAAATTATAAAGAAATATTAAAAAGCGATATTCGTTTTGTTGAGGGGCTTAACTCTTGTATGAGTTGTGGAGTGTGTACGGCAGTATGCCCTGCGGCTCAATATTATGAGTATGATCCACGTCATATAGCTATGATAGTGCAGAATGGAAATGACGACGAAATTGAAGAGTTACTAAAGAGTGAAACTATTTGGTATTGCGGTCAGTGTATGTCGTGTAGACCTCGATGCCCTCGCATAAATACCGCTGGCTACATAATACAAGCCCTTAGAACATTATCTCAGAAACTAGGATTCTTTACCCACTCAGAGAAGGGACGTCAGCAACTTGCCATAAAACGTACTATTGGCGAAAATATTCTAAAACTAGGATATTGCATAGTACCAGAGTCTATAACACCTGATAATCATGTAGAGCAGGGTTTAGTGTGGCGTTGGATATATAATAACCATAATGATTTCTTTCCTCGTTTTGCGAAAAATTATCGTAAAGAGGGGGCAGGTGCACTCCGTATGATAGATAGTGATACTATGGGTGAGGTAGAGCGTATATTTGAGGTTACAGGGGCAATAGATTTTTACAATAACATAGAGGAGTATAGCGATAAAGTGGCTAGGGTTATGGGATATAACGGTGCGGATGACGATTATATGGAGTATATTTATAAAGGATAGATATGAATTGGAGAGATTATCAAAAAGAGATAGCAGATGACAACTACTACTATGCTCGTAGTTGTATACGTCAAAATTTTTTCCCTGCCTCAGAGTCCCTATTTTTGGACTTGATAGGCAATAAGCTTAATAAGGATATATTCGACGATCCTAACCACACATCATGTTCGGGTATAGCTTATCATAGTGATATAGTGCCCTTAGAGACAACTATGACTATGGTGGCACGTCAATTTGCCATGATGACAGAGGCTGGATATGAGAATATGGCGGTATCGTGTATCACCTCTTTCGGGCTATATTGTGAGGTGATTGATACATGGCATCACTTCCCAGAGAAAGAGCAGGAGATACGTAATCTATTAAAAGAGGCAACGGGTCGCACATTTAATATACCTAAAAATGTGGTGCATGCGTCGGATATACTCTTTAAATTTAGGGAAGAGATTTCTGAAAAGGGAAATTTCAGATTGATAAATAAAAAAACAGGTAAACCGCTACGTGTTGTTGAGCATATAGGATGTCACTATGCTAAGGTATTCCCAACAAAGGGTATAGGTGGTGCTGAATTTCCGTATGTTTTGGCAGGTATGATTGAGGCGTGGGGAGGCGAAGTTATCGACTATCCTGAGCGTCGTCACTGTTGCGGTTTTGGCTTTAGAAATTATCTTGTTATGGCCAATCGTGGCTACTCAGTGGCTAATAGTAAGCGTAAGCTAGAGAGTATGAGTCCATATAAACCAGATTTTATTGTGGCTAACTGCCCAGGATGTGCTATGTTTTTAGATAGATGGCAATATACTATTGCTGAGATGGATGGAGTTACCTATGGAGATAAAGGCAAAGGTATCCCTGTTCTTACATACGAAGAGATGGCGGGATTGGTTATGGGCTACGAGCCTTGGGAGTTGGGATTACAGATGCACCAGATAGATGTAGAATCACTATTAGATAAGATGGGTATTGAGTATGACCCAGCGACAAAATATTTAGGCGTTGATGGTAAGGATATAGGCGTACCTGAGAAATGGCAACATTAATATAGGTATTTAAAATGAATAGATACGATTTAATTATAATAGGGGGTGGTGTTGCAGGTATGCAGGCAGCCATCACTGCTGCTCAAGGTGGGCTAACTGCTATTATCCTTGAGAAAGAGAATGAATTAGGGGGTAAGGTGGCGCATAAAAACACACTTTTCCCTACCTTTACAGATGCCTCAGAGGTTATCAATCAATTACTTGATGCTATTAATGAATGTGGCGATGATAAATTAAGAGTAGCCCTATCTACTAAGGTGGTCTCAATAGATAGCAAGAACTCTACGGTAGAGTATATAGCAACCAATAGCAGTTCAGATATTAAGTCCACTATTACAGGTGGTGCTATATTGCTTGCTAATGGATATACACTCTTCGATGCTACTCTAAAACAGGAGTATGGCTATAAGGTGTATAACAATGTGATTACATCTTATGAGCTTGAAGAGATGATGAAAAAGGGTAAGGTAGAGTGCGTTAATGGTAAAAAACCATCATCTATTGCCTTTATCCATTGCGTTGGTTCAAGAGATAGTATGGTTGGTAATGAGCACTGCTCTCGTGTATGTTGCGTTACGGGTGTTAAACAGGCTATTGAATTAACTCAATTAATCAAAGGTGCAAGGGTCTTTAATTTCTACATGGATATTCGTATGTTCGGGAATGGTTATGAAGAGATGTATAAGGTGGCACAAGAGAGAAATCAGGTGCGATTTATTAGAGGTAGAGTGAGTGAAATATCAGAGACCATTGATGGAGGTCTACGTCTTAAGGCTGAGGATACACTTATAGCAAGACCCCTAGCAATGACTGTTGATATGGTTGTGTTATTAGTTGGCATGTGCAAGGCAGATGATAATGCTCTATTTGCTAAAGAGGCTGGATTAGAGTTGCGTGAGAATGGCTATTTTAAGTCTAAAGACTCTTTCACTCGCACAGTATATTCGGGGGTTGATAATATATTTTATGCAGGATGTGCTGAATCTCCTAAAAATGTGTCTGAGAGTATTAATCAGGCAACAATAGCAGCACTTAGTGTAGTTAAATATCTTAAAGGTTAATTATATATGGTTGATTTCGGGTATAAAAGTTCACAATCACGTGTAATTGATTTAGATAAAGGAAATTTTAAGCTATCAGTGAAATTATTTGCTGAAGATGAGATGTTACGTGCATGCATTGGTTGCGGTGGTTGTAGTGGTGGATGTACGGCTGCTGCACATACAGGTTTCAATTTCAGAAGATTACACACACTTATTCGTCGTGGCGAGTACACTAACGCACGTCAAGAGGCAGAGAAATGTATGCTATGCGGACGCTGTCAAATGATATGCCCAAGAGGTATAAACACACGTAAAATTATTCAAGGTATTAAACGTTTATTCTAAAGTAGCTGCTATGTATTCACATTTTGTTATACCTTTTGTTTTTGGTGTTATCTTCCTATTTGGAGTGGTAACATATAAATATGCGAGCTGGTTTTATGCTCTCTCTTCTGACAATAAAAAGATAGTATGGCGTTCTATATTTTCACTTAAATCGTTATCTGCAGTATGGGAAATAATTAAAGAGTCGTTACTCCATGTCTCCATATTTAAGCACAATCTTTTATTGGGTTATATGCACGCCTCACTCGCTTTTGGTTGGTTTTTGCTAATTGCAGTGGGTAGTGTTGAGGTGGCACAGGTTATTGGACACAGAACACCACTTTATGTTCATATCTTTTTTAAATATTTTCATCCTACATCAACAACTCCTCAAGAGATAATGTTTGCCAATATAATGGATGGGTTACTGCTCTTTGTTCTATTTGGTGTGTTTCTAGCTCTAGCCAAACGCTATGTAGGCTCTCTTATGGGTATGCGTAAACGCAGCCAACACTCTTTGGGCGATAGGGTTGCACTATTTACACTTTGGTTGATATTTCCTCTTCGATTTTTAGCAGAGAGTATCACTAGTGGATTATATGGCTCAGGTGGTTTTGCTACTGGTAGAGTGGGTGAACTGCTTTCTGAATTACCATTCCTCTCTTATCTTGAACTACCAGCATGGTGGGCATACTCAATAGTGTTAGCACTGTTTTTTATATCTATGCCCTTCTCTCGATATATGCATATATTCACTGAGATACCACATATTTTCTTGCGCAAATGGGGTGTTAAGCCGTCGCACAAGGCGTGTAAATCAGATAATTTTCAGATACACGCATGTTCTCGTTGTGGTATGTGTATTGACACGTGCCAAATGCAGAGTGTGTTAGATAACAATAAGATTCAGGCTGTATATTTTCTGCGCAAACGCCGAGCGGGTTTAAAAAGTGTTGAGGCAGCAGATAACTGTCTTATGTGTGGACGTTGCGAGCATAGATGCCCTGTTAATTTAGATATAGACACCCTGCGCCTATCCTCTAGGCATAAACTACGTGGCGGAGAGATTAGTTATGGTAGATATAATTTTATCAATAAAGAGAGTATTGATATTAATCAATCGAATAGGGTTGGTTATTTCGCTGGTTGCATGACACACCTTACACCTGCAACTATTAAATCGATGAAACGCATATTCGAAAAGGTGGGCGATGATATGTGGTTTGCAGATGAAGATAAGGGGGTGTGTTGTGGCAGACCCCTAAAATTAACAGGAGAGGTTGAAGCGGCTAACCGTATGATTGAGTATAACAGAGAGTTATTTATTAAATCGGGTATAAAATTACTAGTTACCTCTTGTCCTATCTGTTTGCGTACATTTAAAAATGATTACAAATTGGCAGAACATGGTATCGATGTTATACACCACTCTCAATATATAGCTATGAAAATTGAGTCAGGAGCGTTGAAAACTAGCATATCAATAGATAAAATTGTGGCATATCACGACCCTTGCGAACTGGGGCGTGGACTAGATATATATGATGAGCCGAGGCAGGTTATATCATCATTTGCCACACTTAAAGAGATGAAACACAATAGAGCTGATGCCATGTGTTGTGGACGCTCTTTAGCTAACACTAAGTTACTACATAATGATAAAGAGCTTATCAGTAACTCTGCAATAGATAATGTTGATTGCGACACACTAATAACATCGTGTCCGCAGTGTAAGAGTGCTTTTATAGCAAATAAAAGAGGTATAAAGGTAAAAGATATTTCAGAGTTAGTATCAGAGTGTATATAACCTTTCTGTGGTGGACGACCTTCTGTGTACATAGGGCGATTCGCAAAACTCTGTTTTGAGAATTGCCCTTAACGAGCGATAGCGAGC
>CAYJCU010000061.1:0-12319 GCA_964368765.1 uncultured Rikenellaceae bacterium | reverse complement strand
TAACCAGCATCATCAACGACAGAAACTACCTCAATGAGCGGCTCGACCTGATAGCAAACCAGATCCCCAAGCACAGCACTCTCAGCTACGACTTCAAGAATCGGTGTTTCCTCTACGCACTTGCTGCTGTGCTAATGATTCTGTTCACGTCACTCGCAGTAAACATTGCCCAGCACAACAAGATAAAGACCCAAGAGGCTTTCATAAAGAAGGTAGACAACATATTTGAGTAGCCAGCTTCGGATGGGCACTATTTCGGCAGAATCAGCACTTAGATTATCATCACTAAGGCGTTGATTCTGCCGATTTTATATCTATCAATCATACTATCAATGCAAAACAATCAAAAACCACCTTACTCGAAGGCTAATTGCTGTATTGAACGACCACAAAAAATGATAAATGATTGAAAATTTGCATAGCAAAAATAATAAATATAGCAAAATATTTCATAACTTTGTAGTAGTTTATACGCACACAATAATAGCGACTATGAATAGAATAAAAGAAGTCCTTGAAGAAAAAGGCATCAAACAGACGTGGTTAGCCGAAAAAATCGGCAAGAGCTTCAGCCAAACCAACGCCTACGTCTGCAATCGCCGCCAACCCAGCCTCGAACAACTCTTCGAGATTGCCAAGATTTTGGGGGTTGGAGTAAAGGAACTTATAGAGGAAAATAAAAAATAAATTATATATGGCAAAGGAAGCAAAAGCAAGAATAAAGATTAATAAACTACTAGAGGAATCTGGTTGGAGGTTGCTTGACAGTGCTGATGGCAAAGCGAATGTTATATTAGAGAACAATGTCAAGATTACTCAGACCCAAATAGATGATATGGGTGAGAACTTCGAAAAAACCAAGAATGGATTTATCGATTTTTTGCTTTTAGATGAGAAGGGATTTCCGTTGGTTGTACTTGAAGCTAAATCAGACAGCAAAAGCCCTTTAATTGGTAAGGAACAGGCTCGAAAATATGCTCGCAATATGAATTGTAGATTCATCATTCTTTCGAATGGTGATTTGCATTATATGTGGGATACTGAGTTTGGTAACCCTACAATCATTACTTCAATGCCAACTCCTGAGTCGTTTAAACAGTATAGTTCTTTTTCCCCGAATAAGGATCGACTTGTTGGAGAGCATTGTGATGAGGGGTATATCGCACTGACTCAAGACCCAGCCTATGCTTCAGATCCTGAATTTGTAAATGAAGATACACGAGGAGATTATTTCGAAAGAACAGGCATTAGGGTATTGCGTAAATATCAATTGAACGCTGTGAAATCCATACAAAACGCTGTGAAGGGTGGTGCGACTCGCTTTTTGTTTGAGATGGCGACAGGTACTGGTAAAACTCTCACATCTGCTGCGGTAATCAAATTGTTCTTAAAAAGTGGCAATGCTCGCAGAGTCCTATTTCTGGTAGATAGATTGGAGTTAGAAGATCAAGCGCATAAAGATATGAAAGCATATCTTGCTAAAGACTATAAGTCCGTAGTATATAAAGAAAACAAAGAGGATTGGAGTAAGGCTGAAATAGTAATAACTACAGTCCAATCGCTACTTCGCAATAATCGCTATAAGAAGAATTTTTCTCCGACAGATTTTGATTTAGTTATTTCAGATGAAGCACACCGCTCTATTGGTGGTAATGCAAGAGCTGTATTCGAATATTTTATTGGATATAAGTTGGGATTAACTGCTACACCCAAAGACTATATTAAGAAAGCTGATGAAGACGAGCAATACAACTACGAACGCAGATTGATGCTCGACACATATAGAACCTTTGGATGCGAAAGTGGAGAACCTACATTTAGATACTCTCTTTTAGATGGTGTGCGTGATAAATTCCTTGTGAACCCAACAGTTGTTGATGCAAGAACAAATGTAACGACACAACTATTGTCTGATGAGGGGTATACTGCTGAGGATATTAACGAAGATGGCGAGGAGGCAGAAGAAACATTTAGAGGGCGAGATTTTGAGAAACGATTTTTCTCTCCTGCAACCAATGCTCTTTTCTGCGAAACCTTTATGAAAAATGCGTTAAGAGACCCTATCACTGGTGAGATTGGAAAGACGATAATCTTTGCAGTTAGACAAAGTCACGCAGCAAAATTAACTCAGATACTTAATGAGATAGCTCACAGGATGTTCCCTGATAAGTATAATTCTGATTTTGCAATGCAAGTTTCATCTGACGTAACGGATGCAAAGCAGATGACGATTGCTTTCAGAAACAATAAACTAGGTGGATACAGTAAGTTTAATGAAATATATAGAACAAGTAAGACGAGAGTATGCGTTACGGTTGGTATGATGACTACAGGTTATGACTGTACTGATATTCTAAACCTGTGCTTAATGCGCCCAATATTCTCTCCTGCTGACTTTGTTCAGATTAAAGGTCGAGGAACTCGTAAATGTAACTTCTCCAGCTATATTATAGGGAGCAAAACATTAAAAGCAGAGTATAATACCTACAAAAAGGAGAGCTTTAAACTTTTCGACTTCTTTGCAAACTGCGAATATTTTGAGAAAGAGTTTGACTATGATGAAGTTTTAAAATTACCTCAAATATCTTCGTCTAATAATTCGACCATTTCACCACCACAAGCTACTCTAGATGGGTATGACTACACTGGTGAAGACAATGTTGCAGAGCTTATTGAAACTCATATTGGAGCAGAGGGAATGAAGATTGATAGAGTCTACTTCCAAAAGTTTGAAGAGAATATCAAGGATGATGAATTTGTCAAGGAAGCAGTAAATGCTGAGAGGTGGAGTGAAGCAGAAGATTATGTAAGAAAGGAAAAATTTGACAAACCGAGTGATTTTGTTAATCTTGACAAGATAAAGCGGAGTTTAAGTATTGACAGGCGTATATCTGTGCGTGAAGTATTAGAATACATCTTTGGATTAATACCTTCAATCAAGATGAAAGATGAGCTTCTAGAAGATGAATTTGACCGCTTTGTGGACGATAATAAGTTCCGATTTAGCGAAGATGTAGATATTGCAGCACTCAAATATTACTTCAAGGCTTACGCTTGTAATGCTCAGGTTAGAGACATTATCGACAAAAAGAATTTTGGCGAACTTAATTTTAACTCTGCATTTACAATGCAAGACTACAAAGCAGTTTCAAATGGTTGGAAAGAGTGGGTGCCTACCTATATAAAAGACTATGTGCCACTCAATAGATTTATGTAAAAACAAGCGATATTTGAGAAAAAATCTCAAATATCGCTTGTTTTTACAATATTTAACATTATCTTTGCGTTACAATTGAGAGCAACACTCAAAAAATAAAAATTAAAATTATGTTATTAGGATTTTCATTTGCTAATTATAGATCAATTAATGAGCGTTGCTCATTATCAATGATTGGAGAGGGTATTTCTGATGCGCCCCAAGAGAATTATGTAGAAATTAAAAAAAATAAAGTTCTTAAATCCGCAGTAATCTATGGAGCTAATTCAAGCGGCAAAAGTAATGTGGTTAGAGCTATGAGCGAAATGGATAGTATTATTCTATCCTCGGTTAAGTTAAATGATAACGAAGAACTAAATTACGACCCTTTTTTATTTTCAGAGGACAGAGACACTCCATCTCTCTTCGAAGTAAAATTTATCCATAAAAACCATAAATACAGGTATGGGTTTGAATTAAATTCAAAGTGTATTGTTTCTGAATGGTTATATAGATCAACAATTTCAGGAATTTCTGAAAAAGAGCTATTTTATAGAGAATTGAGTACAATTGAGTGTGATGAGAAATTGTTTACAGAGGGTCTCCCCTATGTTAAAACATTAAATGCAAATAGATTATTTGTCTCTCTATGTGCACAGTTAGGAGGTAAAGAATCAAAGAAAATTGTATCCTGGTTTCAAGAGAAATTCAATGTTATTTCAGGATTATCAACAAGTGGCTATGCAACATATTCAAGAGTAATGTTACATAAAAAACTCAATGGTTGCGATAATGCCAAGCTGTTTTTCAAGAGGTTAAAACTTGGATTTACAGAACTTGAACCTGTAGAAGTTGAATTTGATCCATCTCAACTACCTGATGATATGCCAAAAGATCTAAGAGAAAAGCTTTCGAAGGATTTGGCTAACAAGAAACGCATTGAATTATTTTCGGTTCACAATGTTTACGATGGTGATGGAAATATCATTGATACGGTTGCACTCGATGTCGATGATGTTGAATCAGAGGGAACAAAAAAATTAATAGAGTTGTCAGGACCTATTTTTGATACTCTTGACGAGGGTAAAATTCTTGTCATTGACGAGCTTGATGCAAAATTACATCCTCTTATCTCTCAGCACATTATTGGATTATTTAACAATCCTGGGACAAATCCAAATAATGCTCAGCTTATTTTTACGACTCACGACACTAATTTGCTGTCATCGAGGCAATTCAGGAGGGATCAGATTTGGTTTACTGAAAAAGATGCCAAAGAGCAGACGGATTTGTATAATATGATGGATATCGTTCTGCCAGACGGTAGTAAGCCACGCAATGACGCAAACTACGAAAAGAACTATATCGCAGGGCGTTATGGTGCAATTCCTTACATTGTAAATGAATAGCTTATGCCTGCAAATAGAATAAAGAAAGAACCCGCGCTTGAGCGCAGAGCACAGCGACAAGAGGCGAGAAGGACGAAAACGAAACAAATGTCCTGTCGCATTCTTATCGTGTGTGAAGGAGAAAAGACCGAACCTAACTATTTTGAAGCATTCAAAACTATCAGTAATGGCAGCTTCGTTTATGATATTGAAGCAAAAGGATTTGGACTTAACACTATTGGCGTTGTAAACAAAGCAATTGAGTTGAGAGATAAAGCCCAAATACCTTATGATGCTGTATGGGCTGTATTTGATAGAGATAGTTTCCCACCAAATGATTTCGATAATGCGATTGCAATTGCCCAAGCGAATAACATTAATGTTGCTTGGAGTAATGAAGCATTTGAGTTATGGTATTTACTTCATTTTCAATATCGTAATACAGCAATGAGCCGCACCGAGTATAAAAATGCAATATCAGATGCAGTAAATTCAAAAAAATCGCTCAAAGATAGAGGATATATCTACCAAAAGAACGACCTGCGAAATTATAGTATAATGACGACTCACGGCTCTCAAGAAGATGCCATAAGAAATGCAGAGGCTTTGTGTGAGCAGTTCACAGATAAAGCCTATCACGACCATAACCCTTGTACCACGGTGCATAAATTGGTTCTTCAACTCTTAAACAGAGATGAAGATCTGAAAAAGGCAGTTATGGCAAAAATGTACCCAGAAAAGGAATAATATATGTTAGACTCAACAACAAAAAAACGCATCGATGATGCACGAGATACTCTTGTAGGTAAGATCCCTGACCCTAAAAGTCAAGTGGAGCAGATTACTATTGCTCTTATCTATAAGTTTATGGACGATATGGACTCTGAGAGCGTTGAACTTGGTGGTGAAGCCAAGTTTTTTGCAGGTGATTATAGTAAATATAGTTGGAGAAAGGTGTATAACAAGAGTCGTGGAGGTCAAGAGATTCTACTTGATTATAGCACGGCACTTGCTGAAATGAGTAAAAACACCGCATTGCCATCTATTTTTCACACGATATTCAAACAAGCATACTTACCATATAATGATCCAGAGACACTAAAGAGCTTCTTAAAGATCATAGATCAGTTCGACTATGACCATAGCGAAAAACTGGGAGATGCTTTTGAGTATCTGTTGAGCGTGCTTGGCAGTCAAGGCGATGCCGGGCAGTTTAGAACCCCTCGCCACATTATCGACTTTATGGTTGAGATTGTGGAGCCACAAAATGGAGATACTATCTTAGACCCTGCGTGCGGAACTGCAGGATTCCTTATCTCAGCGTATAAACATATCCTAAAGAACAATTCGAGCAATGGTAAAAGCAATGGTGATCAATTAAGCCCAGACGAGAGAAAACAACTCTCTGAAAATATCAGTGGCTACGATATTTCACCCGATATGGTGCGCCTATCGCTTGTCAATATGTACCTGCATAGAGTTACCGAGCCAAAGATATGGGAGTACGACACCCTCACCAGCGATGCACGATGGAATGAGGTCTTTGATGTGGTTCTCGCAAATCCGCCATTTATGTCTCCAAAGGGAGGTATTAAGCCACACTCTCGTTTCTCGGTGCAGAGTAAGCGCAGTGAGGCACTCTTTGTTGATTATATAGCAGAACACCTTAGCCTTACTGGTCGAGGTGCTGTAATCGTACCCGAAGGTGTTATATTCAAGAGCGATGCAGCATTTAAGAAACTGCGCAAGATGCTTGTAGAGGAGAATTACTTGTATGGTGTCATCTCCCTTCCATCGGGTATTTTCAACCCTTATAGCGGTGTAAAAACCTCTATATTGCTATTTGATAAGGTAGTAGCAAAAAACACAGACAAGCTGCTTTTTGCCAAGATTGAGAACGATGGCTTTGCTCTCGGAGCACAACGTCGTCCAATCGAGGGAAGCCAGCTCTCTGAGATGATCTCTGCAATCAAAGAGTTCCGAGCTACTGCATATAATGAAAAGGAGTTTTCACATCCTCTATGTAATATTGTAGACAAGAACAAGATTATTGAGAATGGAGACTTTAATCTTAGTGGGGAGAGATATGTGAATAATTCAAATGTCATTTCTACAAAATATCCTAAAGTTAAAATAGGCGATATTTTTAAAACATCATCGGGAGGAACTCCAACTAAAGGATGTTTAGAATATTATGAAAATGGAACAATTCCTTGGTTAAGAAGTGGTGAGGTGTCGCAAGGTTATATATATAACGCAGAACTTAGTATAACAAAATTAGCTCTGGATAATAGTTCTGCGAAAGTTTTCCCTGTTGATACTGTTTTAATAGCAATGTATGGAGCAACTGCAGGTCAGGTTGGTATATTAAAGTTTGAAAGCTCAACAAATCAAGCAATATGTGGCATTTTACCTTGTGAAAAGGTTATTCCTGAATACCTATTTCATATAATAAGATCACAAAAAGAAGAACTTATAAGAATCAGCACAGGAGGAGCTCAACCTAATATCTCACAGTCTATTATTAAGAATCTAACTATTCCACTCCCAACTATCGAAGAACAAAAAGCAATAGTTGCCGAGATAGAGAGCTATCAACAGATAATAGATGCAGCACGCACCATCGTCAACAACTACCGCCCACAAATCACCATCGACCCATCTTGGGAAATGGTGGAATTAGGAAAAGTTTGTGATGTTAGAGATGGAACACACGATAGCCCTAAATATAATATTGATGGTTATCCGTTAGTGACTTCTAAAAATTTAAAGAGCGGCTGTATAGATTTTGAAGAAACAAACCTTATCTCAAAAGAAGATTTTGATAATATAAATAAGAGGTCTAAAGTAGATAATGGAGATATTATTATGCCTATGATTGGATCTATTGGCAATCCAATAATTGTTGATTCAGACAAAGAATTCGCAATTAAAAATGTTGCACTGATAAAATTCAATAATAGCGAAATTTCATCTAAATATGTTTGGTTAATACTTAAAAGTGAATACTTTGAAAGATATATTTTAGAAAACAAAAGAGGTGTAACGCAAAATTTCTTATCCCTAAAAGATATTAGAACATTTTCTTTTGCTTCGCCAAGTATTGAAACCCAACAACAAATAGTGTCAGAGATAGAGCGAGAGCAAAAAGCAGTAGACAGCACAAAAGAACTAATAGATATATTCGAACAAAAAATAACAAACCGCATCGCCCAAATTTGGGGCGAGTAAAAAAGTACCTTATGTATATAGATGAAAAAGATATTGGTTTAGCCATAGCAAAGAGTGTGGCAAACAATAATAAGCCAGCGAGAATTATGGTAAATGGGCTCTCTTTATGCTACAATGGCGTGAAAGCATACAAATATACAATTATTCAAAGGGAACTAGATAGCATAAAGTCACACCTCGAATACGTGCAATGCCAACGTGATTATGAAGTTATAGGATGCAGTGACACGGTTTGTCTATGCATTAGTCAAAGTAAAGCCGCAAGGTTAAGTATTATGAAATACACTGCACTTGCTGTAGCTGACCTAACCTCTTTAACACTGGATCTATCCTCAATTAACAGTAAAAAAATATATTGATATGGAGTGGTATATCTATGTAATTGCATCTCTTTTGCTCATTATATGTGTAATGGCGTATTGTTGCTGTAATAAAGTAAAAAATGCAGTTAATTCGTTATCTGTAAGCAAAGTAATTAAGTTAGTGTCTAAACTTTGGTATTTTATTGTTCTGATTGCATCTACAACCTATGTTGTTATTAATTTTAGTGCAATAAAAGAGTTTGTTTTCTTTAGTAAATTTGATGGAGATAATCTCATTTTTGTGCTGTGGTTATTTTTACTACTACTACCGTTATTCGACAAAATGGAGATTATGGGTGTTGGATTACATCGGAGCAAGGACGCCACAGAGGAAAAGGTAACGGAGGTAGCTGCCGAAGCACAATCTACAAATGCAATTTCCACCAAGGAGGAGTTGGAGCTTGAAAGAAAAATAAAAGAAAAGGAGGCTGAAAATGGGAAATAGAATATCATACGAAAGAATCAAAACTGTCATAGATAAAGGCATAGAGTTAATGGGACATCCTCGTTTGGATGAAGACCTATTTGATATTTGGTTAAAATACTCACAAGAAATACTTAAGCTATCCTCAGATAATCCAGTTTTTATATCTAATTATTTGCAAGTTATATTGACAGCAAAATCATCGGATATTGAAACATCACAAAGACTCAGTATGTGCATTAAATATCTTATTGGGGTGATGACCTTGGTTTAATACGAAAGAATATAATATGAACAACGAAATAATAGACTTGGGATTATTAGCTGCAAAGGTAGCTACGCTCAATAACGAAAATGCAAAGATGACAGTAGATGGTGTGTCGTTCGTGTACAATGCTGTTCAGATTGCCAGCTTTAAAAATTCGATTGCTCAATATCAGCAGATACTGAGCTACGTGTCTCTAAACGCTCAAATGTATGGTGTTACCCCTCAAAAAAAGGAGATCGCCACACAGTGTATGAGAGGCATAGAGCATTGCGAGGCGCAAATCAACAAGCACGGAACAATGGCGGCAATAGATGCTGCATCTATACTGTTCAGCATATTCACTAAAAAGTAGCAGATGGAAGAGGTATACCGAATATTTGATTACCTACCACTTCGCTACAAAAGTAGCGAGGAGGAGCAATATGTTAGTTTCTTGTGGTCTGCCTTTGAGAAGAATTACGAGGCAGAACACTATCAGTTTGCATTTTTGAGCTTCCATATGCTCTTTATGAGTTTTGTTTACACAACTATATGGAAGATTAAATCGATACACCCCGAAGATTTCGAGCACATTTCACTTGGATTTGATGAATGTATTATCGAGTCAACATCTCCATTTAGCTTTGCAGGTGAAAGAGAGAGTAAGATTATGAGTGTGTTCAAATATTGGGGAGTTGATAAAGCACAAATAGGCAAATACAAGAAACTTGTCAATAAGAGAAATGATGTAGCGCACTCTAATGGTAAAATTATCTATAACTCCAATGAGTCTCTCGAAGAACAAATAAATGAAATAATAGGTTTTTGCAAACAGATACAATTGAAAACAATCTCTTCCATTCAAAGTAGCTACGAAGAATTTATTACAGAGAACTATTCGGTTGATGAGAGTGCTTTTCAATCAGCAGAAGAGATGTTGAATGATATTTTTATCCACAACCATTATTTATCTCGAATGGATATACTAGCATGCTCTAATTTTGATATAAACACATTATCTGCTTTAGATCAGTATGAAGAGATAAAAGACATACACCAACAGATTAAAGAACTTTATAACGAAGAATAGTATGGCTAGAAAACAATTAATTGCATTCTTATGAAATATACAGCTATGAAAAGATTATTGGCATTTTACACTATATTGCTGATTTGTAGTACTACAAGTGCTCAAGCAGAAACAACTGATAGTTACTCTGTTGATTATATCGAGGTCATCAAAACCGAGAATAAAAAACTTAAAGAAGAGGTTTCAAAAATAAAACAAGACCTAGCGCATGCAGCAGATAAGTACAATTTTATTTCGCAGCAATATATTGACTATAAAGATCAGATATCAAGAGACAACAATCACACCTTATGGATTTTAGGACTTATTGTTACTCTTATGGGAGTTGGGTTCCCACTATATACTAATTGGAGAAACGACCAAAGTACTAAGGAAAAAATTAAGGATTTAGAAAGGAAAATTTCGGCAATTGGAGAAATAGAAAAACGAATCAAAACTATAGAATCAACGATTCAAGAAGATAGAAACAAAGCTGAAAATGCAGCAAAAGATGCAGAGATTAGTATGTTATTTTCCGAGGGCAATAAAGCGTATTACAGCAAAGAATATACACGTGCGTTTGGTCTTTATAATAAAATACTCATGCTCTCTCCAAACAATTTAGAAGCTTTAACAAATATAGGAAATGTCAAGTCTGATATGGGTAAGCCTATTGAAGCTATTATTGATTTTAATAAAGTAATAGAAATAGATCCAAGTAGAGCAGAGGTGTATTATAACAGAGGTAGAGCATATTGCAATATAAACAAGTATGAAGAAGCGATTGCAAACTTTAGTAAAGCAATAGAACTGAATCCGAATATAAGTGAAGCTTATCAAAATAGAGGTTACGTCGTATCTTTAGATAAACGATATAAAGAAGCAATACTTGACTACGATATTGCACTTTCTATTGATAGTAGAAATATAAATGCATATATAAATAGGGGCAATGCGCTGAGCTATTTAAATAAATATGAGGATGCAATAACTGATTATGATAGTGTTATTAAATTAGATCCAAATAATACTATGGCTTATAATAATCGGAGTATTGCGAACTTAGAGCTTAAGAGATATCAGGCTGCTCTATCTGACATAAATAAAGCATTAGCTCTTGAGCCAGCTGACATAAAATACCTAGAGAATAGAGCAGAGTGCTTTAAGCGCATGAGATTATATAATGACGCCTTATCGGACTATGACACTGTTGCAAATATCGATGGAGATAAATCATATATATACGAAGGACGAGCATCTATATATAGTGCTATGGCAAATGATGAACGATTAGATGACAAAAAAACAGAGTATATTACTCTCGCAGAAGCAAGTGCTAAACGTGCAAAAGAGCTAACGATATTTGAGAATAACAACTCATAGTTGAGTCTTTGCATATATAAACATAGTAATTAAAATTCAGTAAGGTTATGGCTACGATTAGAGATACGGCATTAAAAATGATTCCCGTATTAATCTTTTACGCAAAATTAGAACGAACTATTTATTATAGTGATCTAGCGTATTTGGTAGGGTACAATTCAAACCATATAGGTAAACATTTAGGTGTTATTGAAGATATCTTGGAAGATGTCAGAAATAACATACATGAAGATATTCCTACACTTAATGGTGTTGCGATTAACAAAATCAAAGGAGTGCCAAGCTACGGATTTGATTACGTTTTTACTCAATATAGCGATCTTGAAGATGCCCAAAAACAGGAACTAACTGATAGGGAAAATAAAAGAGCTGCTGAGTATGATTGGAACGCAGTTTTATCATACTTAGGATTAGCTAAATTTACTCCTATAGCAATAGATAATCGGAAAATAAGTTTGTCGCACCAATATGTAAGTGGCTCTGGAGAAGGAATACGACATAAAAAATTAAAGGAATATATCCTAAATAATCCATCATCGATCGGAATAAAAAATGTTGTAAAAAGAGAAATTGAGTACCCATTGTTATCTGGAGATCGTGTTGACGTATATTTTGAGTTGAAGAATAATGAATATATTGCTATCGAAGTTAAATCGAGCATCTCTGATGATGAAGATACGCTCAGAGGGTTATTTCAATGTGTAAAATATAAAGCCGTAATTCTTGCCGAACACAAAATATCTGGTGCCGATTCTAGTGTAAGATCAATATTAGTTTTAGAAAAGAAACTTAGTGACGCTAATAAGAGAGTGTCTATTGTATTAGGAAATGAAGTAAAAGTTTTAAATGATTTAGCCAAATAATATGGTGCAACAAACAGAATTTACACTGCGCCCGCAAGGCAGAGGGTTTCATTTGGTGACCGATGAGGTGGTGAGGAATTTGCCGCCGTTGCCGAAAGTTGGTTTATTGAACCTTTTTATTCAGCATACCTCGGCAGCGCTTACCATAAATGAGAA
>CAYJCU010000060.1:0-12829 GCA_964368765.1 uncultured Rikenellaceae bacterium | reverse complement strand
TAGATATGACGTGCATAAATTCAATCCTCAGGTTCGCCGGACACTACTAGAATTAAACCCAAAGATTATTCTCAAAAACGAAGCTTATCACTCTGCTCTAGCTATCAGCAAGACACCTCTCTTGAATCTCTATCATTAGATGAACTAAGGGGTCGATATAATCATTTATTATGTCCCACGCTAATATAGATTCATATATACTATTCTCATTAGGAAGATCATCTAGCTCCGCTACTATTGTTGAAAGCGAATGCCATATATATTTATCACGAATCAAACCTATCTCAACACCACCAGAAATACTATTTTCAGGGGCTGAATCAAGTGGTTTTAATGTTACGGTATTAATTAATGCTAACGCATAATAGAAAGCTCTATTGAGCCTGTTAAATAGGGTTGAATAACATGTTGTAGGATCACAATCACCACCAGAACATTTTAATTCAAAAATGGGCAATCCTGACTCTTGTAGATTATCTATACAGTTATTGTATATGTCAAATAACTCTCTCACCTTGCTAACTTGTTCAGTTGTTAGCTTTATACATTTCTCTTTACGTGGCATATATTTTGTATTTAATAAAAATATGCGCAGAATTGACTTTCTGATTCGAACCGTTCCAGTGGTCATGACAAGTTAGTCAAGACTGCGCACTACGCATCTCGACTGTCTATCTGTCATCTTGTTAGAAACTGGAACTTTCGAATCAATATACAGTTATTTTACTATACCATTACTGGTATATGCCACAAAGGTAATAATTTTTTATATAATTACAAAATTTTATAAATTTATAAATTTTAATTTGTCATTTTAAGTAATAATACACTAATCACTTAATGATTTAATAGGCATTTATACCTAAAACACGTAATAGAGTAATTTGCTTATACTTTAATATTAACAAGAGTTTTGAATAAGTACAGGAAAAACTAATCATAATGAAATTGTATTTTCCTATAGAAACTCGTGTTATGAGACCATATATTTAGTTGGTGCGAAAATATACGGCAAACAAAATGTTGCTGGTAAATTACCAGCAACATTAAGCATATTTGATGTCTATACTAATAGATTATTCCCCTTGTTCTGCAATAATCTTCGCAACATCTTCAACAGTTACTCTACCATAAACACGCTCGCCAATTAGAACTACTGGTGCAAGACCACATGCTCCTACGCAACGAAGTGAATCTAGAGAGAACTTACCGTCAGCTGTAGTTTCGCCTGATTTGATATTTAACAGCTCACTAAAAGCATCTAACACCTTCTCAGCTCCACGCACGTAACAAGCTGTTCCCATACATATAGAGATAGGAAACTTTCCTTTAGGTACCATAGTGAAGAATGAGTAGAAAGTAACAACACCATATACTCTCGATGGAGCTATATTTAACTGTGTAGCCACTAATCTCTGAACCTCAATAGGTAGATAACCCATAAAGCTCTGTACTCCGTGAAGAATATTGATAAGCTCTAGTTGAGAGTTATTATGCTTCTCACAAATTGCAATAATCTCTGCAATCTCCTCTTGTGACAAATTTACTTGTTTTAATTCCATATCTATTTTGGTTCTAATTGTTGTTAGACTTATTAAAATAATGAGTATGTAGTAAGTGGTGTGCTTTCTCACTCATTGGCTTACCTAAGAACTCTTGGTATAGGTTAGCGATGTATGGATTAAGGTGTGATTTACGTACCTTCTTCTCAGCATCCTCACTGTAAATAGAGCAAGTACGAGCCTTTAACACCTCACTATTACCGTGGTGTAGTGGCTGGCCACCTCCACCAATACAACCGCCTGGACAAGCCATAATTTCGATTGCATGGTATTCGCTTCTACCTTCGCGTATATCCTCTAGCATTTCTCTTGCATGACCTAAACCGTGTGCGATACCTAATTTAAGTTCGAAACCATTTAAATCAACTGATGCACGCTTGATACCTTGCATTCCACGAACAACTTCAAACTCAACTCTCTTAAGTTCGTTACCAGTGTGCACCTCATAAGCAGTACGAAGAGCAGCCTCCATAACACCACCTGTTGCACCAAAGATAACAGCAGCACCTGTACTCTCGCCTAGTGGCTGATCAAATTCTGCATCCTCAAGACCAGTGAAATCGATAGCAGCACGCTTAATAAGAGCTGCTAACTCACGTGTAGAAAGAGAGTAGTTTACATCTGGATCGTTATTTGTCTTGAACTCATCACGAGCACACTCATATTTCTTAGCCAAACATGGCATAATAGATACTACAATTAAATCCTCACGCTTGATACCCATCTTCTCAGCCCAATATGTCTTAGCGATAGAACCAAACATCTGCTGCGGAGAGCGAGCTGTTGATGGTATATCTAACATATCTGGGAAGTGATACTCAAAGAAGTTCACCCAAGCAGGACAACAAGATGTAAGTATTGGAAGACGTACACTCTCATCACCACCTAAGTGTCTTGTTAATCTATCAAGAAGCTCTGTTCCCTCCTCCATAATAGTAAGGTCGGCAGCGAAATCAGTGTCAAACACCTTATCAAAACCAAGTTCACGTAGAGCAGATACCATCTTACCAGTAACACGAGTTCCCGCCTCATAACCAAACTCCTCTCCTAGTGCTACACGCACAGCTGGAGCTGTTTGAACGATAACTGTTTTCTCTGGGTTAGCTAAATCCTCAAGCAGTTGATTAACAAAACTTCTCTCAGTAAGTGCGCCTACTGGACAAACAGCCACACACTGACCACAGAAAGTACACTCTGATTGCTTTAATGTTTGATCGAAAGCTGTTGAGATACCTGACTCAAAACCACGATTAACAGCACCTAGAGCACCAACTGTTTGTACATCATTACACATAGCCTCACATCTACGGCAATAGATACACTTATCCATATCACGGATGATAGCAGAGCTAATCTCACGTGTTTGTGGTGTACGAGTACTACCAACAAAAGTTAAATCACGCACATTTACACGTGCAGCAAGTGTTTGAAGATCACACTGACCACTCTTAGCACAACGTAAACAGTCGTTAGGGTGATCAGAAAGGATAAGCTCAATGATAAGCTTACGAGCATTCATCACACGTGGTGAGTTAGTGATAATCTCCATACCTGGTCCACACATAGTAGAACATGCAGGAGCTAAATTTCTTCTTCCCTTAATCTCAACAACACACACACGGCATGATGCAGGAACACTCTGAATACACATATCTTTAAGATCAATATGGCAAAGAGTTGGGATATTTATATTTACTGACTTAGCTGCATCAAGAATAGTTGTTCCCTCAACAACAGTAAGTAAGTGATTATTTATTTTTAACGAAATCATTTTCATAATACTATTCTTTTAGCAGATTTTAATTGCTTTAAACTTACACTTTGCAACACAGTTACCACACTTAATACACTTAACTGTATCAATAACGTGCTTTTGCTTAACCTCGCCTACAATAGCATCTACTGGACAGTTACGCTTACATAGCGTACAACCAATACACTTCTCTGCATCGATAACATAATTTAGTAATGACTTACACTGACCTGCAGGACAAGTTTTGTCATTAATGTGAGCAAGATACTCATCATAGAAATTATCAAGTGTTGAAAGTACTGGGTTTGGAGATGTTTGACCAAGACCACATAGTGCTGAATCTTTAATCACATGACATAGCTCACGAAGGTTTTTAAGAGTCTCCTCTGTTCCCTCTCCTTTAGAGATAAGATCAAGTTGCTCATAAAGACGCTTGTTACCGATACGACATGGAGTACACTTACCGCAAGACTCCTCAACAGTAAACTCAAGGTAGAATTTAGATACGGCAACCATACAGTCATCCTCGTCCATAACAATCATACCACCTGAACCCATCATAGAGCCAACAGCTAGTAGGTTATCAAAATCAATAGGAGTATCAAGGTGCTTCTCAGTTAAACAACCTCCTGAAGGACCACCTGTCTGTACAGCCTTGAATTTCTTACCATCTTTAATACCACCTCCGATATCATAGATAACCTCTCTTAGAGTTGTTCCCATAGGAACCTCAATAAGACCTACGTTATTAATTTTACCAGCAAGAGCAAACACCTTAGTACCTTTTGAAGATGCAGTTCCGATTGAACTAAACCACTCAGCACCTTTAGTGATGATAACTGGAATATTAGCTAAAGTTTCAACATTGTTTACGTTTGTTGGCTTACCTAAGTAACCAGACTCTGCTGGGAATGGTGGCTTAACAGTAGGCTCACCTCTGTGTCCCTCCATAGAGTGGATAAGAGCAGTCTCCTCACCACATACGAATGCACCAGCACCATAACGTATCTCAACATCAAATGAGAAATCAGTACCAAGGATATTCTCTCCTATGAAACCGTACTCACGCGCTTGATTAATTGCAATTTTAAGACGATCAATAGCAAGAGGATACTCTGCACGGATATAGATAAGACCCTTTGTTGCACCAATACTATAACCACAAAGTGCCATAGCCTCAATAACAGAGTGTGGATCTCCCTCCATAATAGATCTATCCATGAACGCTCCTGGGTCTCCCTCGTCAGCGTTACATACTACATACTTCTGATCAGCAGCATTCTTAGCAGCAAACTCCCACTTTAATCCTGTTGGGAATCCTCCACCCCCTCTACCACGTAGACCAGATGCTTTGATAACACTGATAATGTCTGCTGGCTTAGAGTCGAAAAGAGCTGTAGAAAGTGCCTGATAACCATCACGAGCAATATACTCAGTAATAATCTCAGGGTTGATAAAACCACAGTTTCTTAAAGCAACACGTTGCTGCTTTTTATAGAAAGGCATGTTCTTAGAATCTGGAATAGACTTAGAGTCATCTGGATTGATGAATAGAAGTCTCTCTAAACGAGAACCTTTAACAATGTGCTCTGTTACAATCTCTTCAGCATCCTCAGGCTTAACCTGAACATAGAAAGTATTGTCTGGAATTACCTTAACAATAGGGCCTTTCTCACAAAAACCAAAACATCCTGTTGGAACAACACTAATACCAGCACCTGGGCAATGTTGCTCTAAAGAAGAACGTAGTGACGAAATAATACCGTCGCTTAAAGATGCCTTACATCCTGTTCCAGCACAAACAAGTAACTCCAACTTAGGAGTCTTCTCACTCAAGCACGCAGCTTCACTTGATGGGTTAAGATCACTCTCTTCCCTCACCTTCATCGCCTCTAAAGAAGAGAGACGTAAAGCATCAAGTTCTTTTCTTGAATTAATCTTCATATAATTAAATTGAATGTATATTTTATTAAAATATCTTTTAGACCGCAAAAGTAATTATTATTATTGAATCTAACAAATAATAACCTCTTTTTTTACTTAAATTTAAGTATTTTATTGATATTCGAATACAGTATTGTTATCAAAATAACTATATCATACATAATACGATAATATTTAACCTTAAAACAAACTATTTTAGTTACTTAGGCCTATAAAAATAATTGTATTTTCATATTTCTCGATTAATTACATTCTATTTACCTAAGTTTTGAATAAAAAAATATGACTGTTTATTTTCCAAAACTCAGGTTATTAACTAAATTATTATTACTTTTGCTTTTTAATTGTTTAAGGTAAATATTATTCTTTGTGTATAAATTATGAGAACTAAGGTAAAATTGGCATTTCTAATACTAGGTTTAGTGTTATCAGTTGCTGGGGCAACATCATATATAGAGCTAACCAGACTTACAAAGTCGGTGGAAGAGGTTATCGACAACGGAGCTAAGAGTGTGTCACTATCTAAGGGGGTACTTGATATTATACAGAAGTATAATTTTAAGATAATGAAGTTTACAGATACAAAAGACTCTTCAAACGTAACATTTACTCTTGATGACACAAAATTGATTGATAGCTTACTATATAATGCTAGGCTGTTATATCCAGAGAGTGTGAAATTTAATGATGTGATGGAGTCGAGAAATAGATACTTCTTTGCCATTGAAAGTATAAACCACAACAAAGCAACTCTTAAATTGCACAGTGAACAATTTGCCGATTACTTCGCAGAGTATTCAAGTTTTTCTAACTATGTCAAAGAGTATATGATACTATCGCAGCAACACGTAGTAAAAGAGACAAGTAAATTAAGGGGAGAGATTTATCGCTCATCAATGCAGAGTGTGATGGCTCTATCTGTATCGGTGGTTATACTGCTTGTATTCTATTTTATGATAAGTATATTCTATATTCGTCCAATAAGTTCGATGACCAAGTCGTTATCTAAATATATTCAATCGGGTACAACTTTTGATGTCAAGGTAGAGGGTAATGATGAACCTAAACGTTTAAAAGAGCTTATACTGCATCTTATTCGTCAAATTAAAGATAAACAGTAACTAAGTTAGAGATATGAGACTGCATATTATATTTAGATATATGGGTATCGTTCTGATACTAAATGCTCTGTTCATGGTGCTTAGCCTTGTTGTTTCTATTTTTAATGGTTATGACGCTGGTTTTACACCGCTGTTTATGAGTACATTCCTGACAATGATGTTGGGTCTACTGCCACTTATTTTCACATCTGATTCGGGCAGCCTTTCAAAAAAAGAGAGTTATGTTGTAGTTGGTGGTTCGTGGATTATGTCGTGTGCAATAGGTTTTTTCCCTTATATTCTTTGGGGGGGCGAGTTCTCATTGATTAACTCATGGTTCGAGAGTGTCTCTGGATACACCACTACGGGGGCTACCATATTAAATGATATAGAGTCGTTACCTAGGAGCCTTCTTTTTTGGCGTTCTTCAACCCATCTGTTAGGGGGTGCAGGGGTGGTTATCTTTACCCTCGCACTTATGCCTATGGTTAGCAAGTCAAGAGGTTCTCTCTCTAGTGTTGAGGTCTCTGCCTTTATGAAAGACAACTTTAAATATAAGATGCGTACTGCAATACGTGTTATTATTAAGGTATATGTCACTCTTGTTGTGGTTGAGACTATTCTTTTAAAAATTGCAGGAATGAATTGGTTTGATTCAGTTAATCATGCCTTTTCAACCATATCAACGGGTGGATTTAGCACAAAAAACCTGAGTATTGCATATTATGATAATATATGGATAGAGATAATTATAATGGTTTTCATGACCCTATCAGCCATACATTTTGGATTGGTATATGCCTCGGTAGTTGGCAAAAAACCAAATATTATCTCATCTGAGGTGTCGAGAGTTTTTATCGGAACAATAATAGTATCTACACTATTAATTACTATAAATCTATGGTCGGCAGGAGAGTATGATCTCTTAACATCTCTGCGCTACGCCTCTTTTGAGTTTATAGCAACAATAACCACAACAGGTTTTGCAACGGTAGATACCGCCATGTGGCCTGCATTTACAGTAACACTATTAATATTGGTATCTTTTCAGTGTGGATGTGCTGGCTCAACAGCAGGAGGTATTAAAGCAGATAGAGTACTGCTTCTTTTAAAAACTATACGTGCTGAATTTCGTAAGATACAGCACCCTGATGTGATTATTAACATTAGGATGAATAAACAGAGTGTAGCTAACGATTTGGTTCACTCTACATTTATTTTTGGTTTTCTTTTTGTTATTACGGTGTTAGTGGGTGCCCTTTTTGCATCGCTTATGGGTGTCGATTTGCTAACCGCCTTTACTGGTTCATTGGCATGTGTTAGTAATATTGGACCTGGTTTTGGCGAGGTGAGCTCTATGAGTAACTTTGCCGATCTACCTGATAGTGTTAAGATGGTATTCTCAATACTTATGATAGCAGGACGTCTAGAGTTATATGGTTTTTTACAATTAATATTTATTGATAGCTGGAGATAGACATTATGACTGAAAAAGAGAAAATGTTAGCTGGAGAGCTTTACGACTGTGGCGATAAAGAGCTAATAGAGCGTTGGCATAGAGCCAAAGATTTAGAGAGAGAGTATAGCAATACAGACACTAGGGATAGAGAGAAGATGAACTCTATACTTGATGAGCTACTAGGCTCACGTGGCAGTGATTGCTGGATAGCTCCCCCTATTCATGTTGATTATGGAGAGAATATTCATCTTGGAAATAACGTGGAGATAAATATGGGATGTACATTTCTTGATTGCAATAAGATAACTATTGGTGATAGTAGTGGTATAGCACCTGGGGTAAAGATATTTGCCGTTGGACACCCTATAAACCCCGAAGAACGTCTGCCAAATGGTAGTACTTTCTGGAAATCCAATTCAGCACCAGTTACTATCGGGCGTAATGTTTGGATAGGTGGCGGATCTATAATAGTAGCAGGAGTTACAATAGGGGATAATACCACCATCGGAGCAGGCAGCGTGGTGACTAAAGATATACCAGACAATGTTGTGGCAGTAGGCAATCCATGCCGAGTAGTAAAAAAACTATAAGAGACGACACTATTTATTCGGCAATATAATACCATATTAAAATGACATAAAAGAGGGTGGCGTCCCTCTAAAAACGCCACCCTGCTGATATTTGTAACACCCCATTGCGCACAACATCACGACTGCGGTACATATCAATAAAACCCCAATTATATTGTGCAGATAGTAATAAACCACATCTCCAAGTATAACCAACACCTCCAACAGCATATATATTGAATGTGCGCCAATCATCTCGCACCTTGAGCCAGTCACCACCCTCTATTTTTTGCTGTGCAGAAACGACAAATCCGAATTGAGGACCTGCAAAGATATTCAACCCTCGCCACATATAAAATTTTGCCAATAGTGGAATATTAATATAGTTAAGACGTAACGTTGCATCGCTACTCTCTATGAGTGACGTAGCAACCTTATTGACTTTACCCCCCTGCGATGAGTAAAGGGCAGCTAACTCTATAGAGAAACACTTTGAGAAATCATACTCCAAAAATGCACCTGCATGATAGCTCACACGGGTAGAGTAATCAATATATTTATCCGTTAGCATTGATATATTTATTCCAGCTTTAGGGCCAAAACCCACTCTCTGTGCCGATGCACTAAGTGCCAGCATACTAACCAGCAAAGAAATAACTATTTTTCTCATAACTACTATTTATATGGTTTTATTAGAAAAATAATTACAATAATCAATCCAAACTCGCTATTTTCTGTATGCTAATGAGGTAGCTATTATCTCACAAGTAGGAACACTCTTGTATATAGCAATAGCACAACTAGATAGGGTTGCACCTGTGGTTATTACATCATCAACTAAAAGAATTTTTTTATTCTTTAATATCCTCTTATCTATCACTGTAAAGCTATCTTTGATATTTTCTAGTCGTTTCGAGTTGTTTTTTATTGATGCTTGGCTCTTACCTTTACGGTTGCGTATAACCGCCGATGATACCACCTCTTTGTCAAGAACTGAGGCAATGCCATAGGCAATAAGCTCTGATTGATTATAACCACGCCATTTTTCTCTAGAAGAGTGTAAGGGTAATGGCACAATACAATCTATATCTCTGGTTATGGGTGAATTAACCAAATGAAGAGCAAACAAACGCCCCATCTCATAAGCTAGTTTACGTTGATTGCGATACTTAATATTGTGTATTATGCGAGAGTGGTTATCAGCTGGATTGTAGTAGAGAAATGCAACTGCACCCTTGATATTTGGAAAAATAGCCTCTAATTGTAGTTTGAGAGTATTTTCCCATTCAAACCAATTATTTGTTTCAGGGAGTGATGACATACAGCCACTACACATAAAATTATCACTATCACATAACCTAATACCACACACAGCACATGTTGAGGGGAAAAGTGTATCTAATAATGATAATAGTATGTATTTAAGTGTCATTATATTTCAACAAGTTTGTTTTTAATGGCATAAACCACTAGGTTAGCTGTGTTCTTGCATGATGTTTTGGCAAGGATATTTGCTCTATGCTTATCAACTGTTCTTTTAGAGATAAATAATTTTTCGCCTATCTCTTGGTTACTTAACCCCTTACATATCTGAAAAAGTATCTCACGCTCTCTCTCAGAGAGCTCGTTATCACTATTCTCCTCCTCTTGCACATCATTAGTTTGAGCATATTGAAGACTATCTACAAGAGATAGTAACAGCTCGTTAGAGAAATATGAACCACCCGATGCAACAGTAGTTATAGCATACATAACCTCATCAACAGATGAATCTTTAAGTAAAAAACCTTTTACCCCTATTGATACCATCCTAAAGTAGTAATCCTCCTCTCCAAACATAGATAGTGTTATGATAGGTAGTGAGGGGTATTTCTCAACAATATGTGATGCAGCTTCGATACCATCCATCTCAGGCATAGATATATCAAGTAGTATAACATCCACCTCAGTAGATTCTAAGGCAGTGAGCAACTCCTTACCTGTGGTAGCCTCAGCCACTACATCTATATTATTGCTACTATTAAGTAACATCTTAAGCCCATCTCTAAATAGGGCATGATCGTCTGCTATTACAACTCTTATTTTATCCATAATCTACTCTTTTTATTATATTTAATAGGGACGTGTATAGTGGTCTTAGAACCTTTCCCTATCTCATTATCCATACTAACACTACCGTTTAATAGCGAAACTCTTGACTCAATATTTGATAGACCAAGACCCAATCCATCGGGTTCATTTTTCAGTTTATCATAGTCAAAACCTATCCCATTATCACTAAACTGCAAAAAAATCTTATCGTTTTGGTGCTCTATTAGCAAATTCAACTCACTAGCTTTTGAGTGCTTAAGAGAGTTATTTATAAGTTCAGAACAGACTCTATATAATAAAATTTCTGTCTCTGAATCGAATCGTTCTTGCTTTATATTTGTGTTAAAATATATTTTTCTCTCGGGTGGTAGAGGTAGTTTATTAATAAAACTGGTCAACGCTCTCTTCAAACCAAAAGTGCTAAGTGTATTTGGCGAAAGATTATTCGAAATTTCACGCACACTATGAACAGATTCATCTATTAACTCTTTAATCCTATTCATAATCTCCTCTTTATTCTTATGTGGGGTACTCTCTTTTGCGGCATAAGATAGAGACATTTTGGCTGAAGACAGAAGAGGGCCTAATCCATCATGTAACTCTTTGGCAATACGTTGTCTCTCATTCTCTTCAGCACTCATCATTGATGATAATAGACGTTTGTCATACATATTGCGGTAACGCTCAATAGCCTCAATATAGCTTATTATTTTCTCCATATAGAAGACTCCGATAGATAGCGATAACGACACAATAATGGTACTCCACACCATATAATCTCTATAATTAATACTCTCTAAACCGAATATAATAACCAATTCATGAATAAGCTGAGTATTAATAATTAGCATTGCTAAAGCGTATAGTATCCACGCCGAATTAAATTTAGTTCGACGAGTCATCTTAATTGCAATCACAAAAGCTGCAAATTGAATGATGATAGTTAGAGAAAGCAATATTTTAAAAATCATAACTTGAACCTAGGCAGTAATTTATTAATTAATTTAGGTGTAACACGCTCTTTAGTATCTATCTTTTTTAACATAACACGTATTGTTGTACCCTTACCCAACTCACTCTCATGCACGAATATACGCCCTCGATGGTAGTTGTGAATTATTCTAGATGATAGGGATAAACCCAATCCCCACCCCCTCGATTTGGTGGTAAAGCCAGGCTTAAATATCTTATCTACATTGGCGGGTGCTATACCCTTGCCATTATCTTTGACATCTGCATATATCCAATATTTATCTTGATGCAGATGCACATCTATACTACCCTCTCCTGCTAGTGCATCGGTTGCATTACGTAGTAAATTCTCTATAACCCATCCGTAAAGTACCTCGTTGGTATTTGCATAAAAAGCGGTATCATCACTATCTAAATTGAGTGTAAGAGAAACCTTTTTAGGCACACGTGGCTGAAAATATTTAACCGTATTTGATACAATAGTATATATATTTAAGTGAGTTAAGGCTGTCTCTGAACCTATCTTTGAGAATCTATCTACAACAACCAATAATCTCTCTATATCTTTTGTCATCTCATTAATAGCCATACTGTCTGCATCTTGAGATTTAAGATACTCTATCCACCCTAGTAACGATGATGTTGGTGTACCTAGCTGATGCGCCGTCTCTTTAGCCATACCTATCCACACTTTATTCTGCTCATCTCGCTTGGTTGAATTATAGGTTAAATATGAGAATGATATAAAGACCAACACAATAACGATAGATACTATGGGGAATATACGTAGCAGGTTAATAGTTGATGAGTTACCATAAAATACGTAATATTCAGTGATATACATACCATTATAAACCTTTATCTCAATAGGTTTATTCTTATTGGCCATACTCTTAATCATAGCCCGTGTGAGTTTAGGGCTTGCCAACACCTTTTCAGACACATTACTAGAGTTCTCTACATTAAGATTTTGATCTGTAACAATACGAGGAATATCGTCGCTACCCTGAAGAATAATTTGCAGCAACTCTTCTAAATCGGCTTTACTATCACGCAATGGAGTAGCCCCCGATTTATCTACCGCAAAACTCCAAAGATTAACAAGGTGCTTCTCTTTTCTCTCTAGCTCGCTCGCTAATTTATCTGATATAATAATAGCAACAATACATATCACTGCACTAACGGCAATGAATAGCACCTTATTTTTAAATGATAATCTATTAAACAGTTTTCTCCTCACGTTGGCAAATATAATGATTTAATATGGAAATACCAAATTGATACCTTTGCAAAACCCCTTATCCTGCGTTACTTTGATTTTTAAAACTATTGTTGTCCGGTAAAAAAATCAAAAAACCTAGTAACTACCTATCCTACAA
>CAYJCU010000059.1:0-12862 GCA_964368765.1 uncultured Rikenellaceae bacterium | reverse complement strand
ACCTAATAACTACCTATCCTACAATAAATTAGTTGTAATTTAAATTATAGGGGCTAACAAAAACAAAAATTTTGATTTTTTTACCGGACAACAATAATAATATATATAGAATAATTATGCTACACTATATCCAATAATAAAAAGCTCTAATTTCGTATTATTCTCTGAAAATATAGTGATAATATCACTTTTATACCTAGTTATGGTGTAAATAGGATCGTTTTTTACCTATATCGTGGTATTGTGAAAAATTTAGTGTAGATGTAACTTTGCAGTCGAAAATATATAACAATAATAACAAATAAATGATATGAAAAAAGTAAGTCAATTTTTAATGTGTCTATTAGGTGTAGGCATATTAGCATCGTGTAACAAGAACGAAACAGAAAGTAATGATGACACTCAAGCAACACACTCTTCAACAGTTGTTGCAGCGACTGAGTATGATGAGTGGACCTATTTTGATTTTGAGACAAATAAATCAACTACCGTTAAAATAGAGAAACAAGAGGTAGGGGGATTCTCGGGAACATTCACAACAAATTATGCTATGATTGTAGGTGGACAGCCATCAGGAAGTCAAGAAGAGGTAACTATTGTTATCTCTGATGATACTTCAACAAGTGATTTAATCGCCGAGATAAATATTACAAATATATCTGTTAGTATGGGTGCTCCAGTTGCTGAGCCTTACACATTAACATCAAAGGCAAACATTACAAAAGAGGGCGATAAGTGGATTTTAACAGGTATCGATAGCGAGTGTGAAGCAAGTGGTAGTACGTGGAAAACAAATTTCACAGCTGAAATAAGTATGAACGAGGGCGGCGATATAAAGATAACAGGTACTGCAACACCAGGTAACATGCCAATGCCTATCTCTGTATCTTGTGATGGAACTGTTGGTAAAACAGCTTACTATCAGATGGCACAAGATGAGAACTCATTTGATTGGGATATAGCATTCCATAAATATGATATTAGAACAAATGGTTGTGAGGCGGTTAAAACAACAGCTGAGAAATTAGACCAAATTACTACAATACCTGCATCTGGTTTTGAAGCTGACACTGAAAATAGAAAAGTTATGGCTGATATGTCGCAAATGATGCAAGGATTTGTAGGATATCACTACACAACAATAAATCCTGTTTTAAATGCGTGGCTAACAGCTACTCCTACCGGAACTATGCCTCCATACACTTATGAGTTAAATGAAGAGGTAATAGTTGTTAAGACTTCTGATAATAAGTATTATAAGGTTAAGTTTACCGACTACTCTAATGAGAAGGATATTACGGTTTACGCAGCATTTGATTACGAAGAGATTAAGTAATGTTAAGTAGAATTTTATTTGTACTACTATTAAGTTTTGTTACTATTTTTACCGTGCGAGCAGAGGAGACCGATGCTCGTACGGTTGATAGGTTTAAGGGTGTGGTTATAGATGCTACTTCGGGCGAAAAGATTACTGGGGCTATGATTAGTGTTAAAGGCACCATTATAGGATGCTATACCAATAGTGATGGGGAGTTTGAAATATCACTGAGAAAAATAGATAATCCGACACTGGAGATTAGTGTACTTGGCTATAAACCCCAAGAGATAACAGTAACTAATAGTAACGATATAGAGGTTAAACTTGAAAAATCACTTGTTGTAATAGATGAAGTGGTTGTAACCGGGAACAGAACCTCAACACCACTGAAAGATGTTCCGGTATTGACACGTGTAGTATCGTCTGAAGATATTAAACGTATCAATCCAATGACTTTTCAGTCACTTTTAGAATATGAAATACCAGGCCTACAGTTTGGACGTGCACATGGCTCAAACTTACCAGAGATAACTTTTCAAGGTGTAACAGGTTCATATTTACTATTTTTAATTAATGGCGAGCGTATGGCTGGCGAGGGTTCAAGTGACAATGTTGATTTCTCTCGCATTAATATTGATGATATTGAGCGTGTAGAGATAGTGCGTGGTGCAATGAGTACGCTATATGGCTCTGATGCTATGGGAGGTGTTATAAATATTATTACAAAAGATGCCAAACGACCTCTTTCTGGAAATATTAGTTCTCGTATAAATAGCTATGGCGGACACAAACAATATCTCTCTTTAGAGGCTAAGCAAAATAATTTATCATCATACACATCAGCAAGTTATCGCACTGAAGATGCCTACTCGGTTACAGATGTTGATGGCGGAATAGCAAGTATGTCTGGTTATGAAATTTTGAATTTTAATCAACGTTTTAGCTACTCTATTACCGATAAACTAAAGGCTGATATAGATGGTGCATATTACCAAAACCGACAACTTGAATTAGCTGAAAGTAAGGCGCAAGATGTATTTAACTCACTAACTATTAATGCTAGATTGAATTGGATAATCGATGAAAATAATTTAGTTAAGGTTAGCTTTTTAAATGATAACTACACTAAAAACATTGAATATAAGGCAGCCTCTACTGATAAAATTTATAATGATATAAAGAACACATTAAGAGCTGAGTATGTTGGATTTTTTAATGATAAACACACTGTTATAGCAGGTGTAGAGTTAGATACAGAGAATCTACTACACTATCGTCTAAAGGATAGTGGTCGTTATGAAACACAAAACTATATAGTTTTTGCTCAAGAAGAGTGGAAAGTGAATAATAATTTAGCTATTGTGATTGGTGTTAGGGGAGATTTCCATTCACACTATGGAGCTAATAGTAGCCCGAAACTATCACTTATGTACAAGGCTGGTGATCTCACATTTAGAGGAGGCTATGCAATGGGTTTCAGACTACCATCATTGCGTGAGAGATATGAAGAGTATGATATGGGGGGATTGGGAATGTTCACAATTCATGGAAATGAGGATTTAAAGATAGAGAAATCAAATCAATTCTCTCTTTCAACAGAGTATAATCATAGAGATTTTAATATGTCCATCTCTGCCTATTACAATGAATTTGACAACAAAATATCTATGCGCTTACTTAATGATGGCACCTCAGACCAACAATATTTCAATGCTGAGGATGCTACAACAGCAGGTGTTGATATATCGGCGCAATATCGCTTAGATATGGGCTTAACAGTTAAAGGTTCATACTCATATATAAATAGTTTTGAAGAGCTTGAGGGTTACAATACATCAACGGCTCGTCCACACTCGGCAAATATCAATGCACGTTACTCTTTTGCGTTGGGCAGTATTAAATCTGATATTGCCATAAATGGCCGATGGTTATCTTCGGTAGATGCTTGGTATCAAGACTCAACGACAGACAATTTTGAGATGACACACTATAATCAGCGCACTATCTTCTCGGCAAATATTGGTTTTAGATTTCCACGAGGTATAAATTTTATACTTCAAGTTGATAACCTGCTGAATTATAAAGACGAAAAAATTTCAAGTGATTTGACATTAACACCTGAGAGGGGTATCTCGTATGCTGCTACTCTCAATATTAATATTGCAGATTTAATAAAACTTAAATAATGAAAACAATCAGAAAAAAGAAATTGATTTATGTAGTTGCGATAGCGGTTTTTACCATTATCGCTCTGCTGTTTTATTGTAGGTATCTTTCACCAACAAAGATAGCTACACTGAATTTTGCCGATTTTTCGGTAGAAAAGTTCATACGTTCAAACAATAACTCTCAAATTAAAATAGAGAGTGTACCTCTTGACGAGGTTGAGCGTATAAAAGATTATGATATGGTTTTGGTACGTGTGCATGGTAGTAACTTAAATGCCACACACCTACAAACTATTGAAGAGGCAATAGCCTCAGGTGTGAGTGTTTACTCTACTGAGAGTGACAATAAAAAAATTAATACTCTTTCAGGTAGAGAGTTAGAGTACCTACACACACTATTTGATAATGGCTCTGTAAAGAATAACAGAAGTGCTTTTAACTATATCCGAAAAAATATAGATAAAAAACTATCTTCTAATTTAGAGTATCACGAACCACTTATTGTACCTGCCGACTACTATTTTCATCTAGGAGATGATAACTTCTTCGCTACTATTGATGAATTTCAAGAATTTTATGAGAAGAGTGGTAAATATAAGAGTGGTGCACCACGTGTGGTTATGCTTTCAGGAAATATCAACCTGCAAAACTCTAATGAAGAGCATATAGCTGCTCTTATCAATCTACTTGAAGATAGAGGATTAAATGTATATCCTATTAACTCTTTTGGCATGAAGAAATTAGAGCTGATAAAGGCTGTAAAACCTAATCTTATTATTAGTAATCCACACGGACGATTGGTGATGGGTGGTGCCGCTAGTGGCGAGAAGCTTCTTCAAGAGCTTAATGTGCCTATACTTGCGCCAGTAACTGTTAGTGAGGTGCACGACAAATGGCTTAAGAGCAGACAAGGTATGGAATCGGGTGGTTTGACATCGATGAGTGTTGTGTTACCTGAGTTAGATGGTGCTGTTGCCCCTTTTGCTATTGCGGCACAGTTTGAGCGTAATGGTTATAATATTTTTGATGCTATACCTGGGCATACCGAGAAGTTTGCCGATATGGTTGAAAACTATATTAAGCTACAAACAAAATCAAATAGTGAGAAAAAAGTAGCTATTTATTACTATAAAGGCGTTGGTAAGGGAGCTATTAATGCAGGAGATATTGAGGGTGTACAATCTCTGTATAACACTCTAAAGATGTTAAAAGATAATGGTTACAGTGTTGATAACTTACCCTCATCAGCTAAAGAGCTAGAGGCTATGGTGCATAGTCATGGGTCTGTGTTAGGCTCTTATGCTTTAGGCGCTTATGATGAGTTTATTAAAAATGGTAACCCTGAGCTGGTTGCTGTTGAAACATTTAATAAATGGGCTAATGAGTCGCTTCCTAACGACCTAGTTGAAGATATGAAAGCGCTATATGGCGAAGCACCAGGTAAATATATGAATTATGAGAAAGATGGTAAGAAATATATTGCTGTTGCACGACTTCAATTTGGGAATGTGGCAATACTTCCGCAACCAATGGTTGCTGAGGGTGGCGACATAGATGCACTTACTCATGGTGTTGATAGAGCACCTGCATACCCTTATGTAGCCTCATACCTATGGACACGTAGAGGTTTTGAAGCTGATGCTATGATTCACTTTGGTACGCACGGTAGCTTAGAGTTTATTCCTGGTAAACAGATAGCACTATCCGATTATGATTGGAGTGATGCACTTGTAGGAGATATGCCGCATTTTTATATCTACACTATAAATAATATTGGAGAGGGTATCATAGCAAAACGCAGAAGCTATGCTACACTTGTAGACCATCTAACAGCACCATTTATGCAGGGTGAACTGTATGGCGATTTACAAAAACTTAAACGTATCATACACACTGTTGAGTACCAAGAGGAGGGAGATATAAAACAGGAGTATCGCAAAACAATTACTAAACTGGCACATAGCCAAAATATATGCTCGGCTCTAGGTATCGACTCTACACGCACTTTTACTGATGAAGATATACAAAAAGTGCACCGATATATAGAAGAGATTGATGGCGCAAAAGTAACAGATGGACTATATACCCTTGGAGAGAAGTATGATGAAGTAGAGGCTGCAAATACTATTCGCCTAATGATGATTGATCCTATCCGTTACTCTCTTGCTAATGTGGATATTGCCCATGGTAAGGTAGATGCAAAGATGATTGATGATATATCATATATCAACCATAACTACACTGTTAGGGCTGATAAGATTATAGCTCGTGCACTAAAGGGCGAGAATACTGATAAGATATTTAACTCTATAATCTCCTCAAATGATATTGCACTACTTAACAGAACTGTTAAGATAGAGCAAGAGAAGGCTTCGGCACGTGCTAAGATGATGGCACAGATGATGGGAGCTATGCAAACTGCACAAAAACCAACGCGTTTTTTAAACGAAAAGGGTGAGTTAGTTGCAGGAGATGGAACTACTGTAATGCGCAAAAGCTCTGGTCACCCATCATGGATACCTAAGGGAGATGGTGCTAAAAAACCAGCTGGCGTAGGTGGTGATACCGAAGAGGAGGTTGAAAAGCCTAAAAGACCATCAATGATGGAGAGTCTTGCTATGCAACAGTCTCAGACAGTTGATATTGACAATAGCGAGAAATTGTTGATTGACGCACTTAAAGAGCTGAAAAAGACAGTGGCAATGGTTGCCTCAAAGCGTAGTGAACTGGTTGCATCAACAAAAGCTGAGCAGGATGGATTACTTAAAGCACTAAACGGAAGATATGTATTACCTAGTTCCGCAGGCGATGCGATAGCAAATCCTAGTGCTGTACCTACTGGTCGAAATTTCTACTCTATTAATCCAGAGACTACACCTACCGTAGAGGCGTGGAATGTGGGTAAACGCCTAGCTGATAATCTACTTGCACAAGAGTTAGAGGTTAATGGTAGATACCCTGAAAAGATTAGTTTTACTCTTTGGTCTACTGATTTTATATCTAGCGAAGGTGCTACTATTGGACAGATATTGTGGATGTTAGGTGTTGAGCCTCTTCGTGATGGCTTAGGTTATGTGCGTTCTCTTAGGGTTGTGCCAATAGAGGAGTTAGGCAGACCACGTATTGATGTTGTTGTACAAACTTCAGGTCAGTTACGTGATATTGCAGCCTCACGCCTAAAATTAATAAATGATGCTATTGCTCTTGCAGCTGATGCTAACGATGGCGAAGGACAAAACTTTGTTACTAAAGGATTTAAAGATGCTGAGAAGCGATTATTAGAGAAGGGCTTTTCTCCTCAAGATGCACGTAAATACTCTAGAGAGCGTATCTTCGGTGGTGTAGGTGGTAACTATGGCACGGGCATTATGGGAATGGTTGAGGATAGCGAAAATTGGGAAAGTCAAGGTGAGATAGCTAAACAGTATATAACAAATATGGGTGCTATGTACTCAGCTAATGGTTCTGAAGAGTGGGGAGAAGCACGTGAGGGTGTTTTTGAGGCGGCACTTCTAAACACTCAGGTTGTTGTTCAACCACGCTCTAGTAATACGTGGGGAGCACTGAGCTTAGACCATGTTTATGAATTTATGGGGGGGCTTTCTGCTGCCGTACAAGAGGTTACAGGCAATGATGCAACTGCATATTTCAATGATTTCCGCAATAGTAGCCGTGCTAAGGTACAAGGGTTAAAAGAGGCGATAGGTGTTGAGACAAACTCAACAATTTTCAATCCTAAATATATTGCAGAGAAGATGAAAGGCGAGGCAAGCTCTTATGGTTCGTTTGCAGAGACGATACGCAACACTTTCGGCTGGAATGCTATGAAGCCATCGGCTATTGATGATCATATATGGAATGAGTATCACGATATTTATGTTAGAGATAAATATAATATGGATATGGAGGATAAATTCTCAGAGAAGAACCCTTATGCAATGCAAGAGTTTACTGCTGTGATGCTTGAATCGGCTCGTAAAGGTATGTGGGAGGCATCTAAAGAGCAGATTGCTGAACTAGCAGAGCTTCACTCTCGTATGGTGATAAAGCATGAGGCTGGATGTAGTGGATTTATATGTGATAATGCTAAGTTACGTGATTTTATTGCTGAGAATGCCCCTGATAATGCTAAAGAGTATAACGAGTCTATAAAAAGTGCACGTGAGGTGGCTCTAACAGAAGAGGTTGCTGAAAAGAGTGTTGTTTTGAAGAAAGAAGAGCAAGAGCAACAGAAGCAAAAAACAAATAAAACAGTTGAAGAAGAAAAAACCAACTACACAACAGTTTATATTGTTATTGCACTGTTTATTGTGCTTGTTGGATGGGTATTATATCGCAGAAAACGTAAATAATGGAGACTATTATTCAATTAATATTTGTAATAGCAATAGTGAAATATTGTTTAAAAGCAGCTATGAGCGGTAAGTTATGGATACTTATCGCTTATGGCGTTGCTATGGCGGCTATATCTTTTGCACTATACCCTATTGTAATTACACAACCACTAACAATCATTACAAAATTACTGGGTAGTCGTGATGTGGTTGAGAATGTGGCACTAATAACCACTGCAGAGTCTATACTCGGCATTCTTGTATCAATATATCTACTCGACAACTATTTCCGCCCTAAGACTAAACGAAGCCGTTTATCTAAGGTGCTAAAGGTAGTGCCAGGAGTAATTGTTTTCTTTGCGGTGGGCTATTTTGAGCTACTTTTCTTTAAATGGCGAGTGGGTGGCGATTTTATTGTTACCGCTCTACTCTATTCACTTACTATATTTATTGCTATTGTGGGGTTAGCACTGCTACTTAAATCAATAGTAGATGGTGAGAGCCTTAAATTAGAGGTTAAGTTAATCTTAAATTTTGCTATTATGGGGCTAGGTTTATTGGTAAGTTCGTCGGTAGCAGAGTATAATATCTCTAATGCGCAATCAACAATCGAATGGGGTGCACTAACACCAATAATAGTTGGTGGTACTTTATTAGTAGCTATTGGAGTATGGCTACACAATATTAATTTTAATGAGAAACTAAAAAATTTAATAAAATGGAACAAATAACAAATGTACTTTATTGGCTTTCAACTGGTTTAATGATACCTGTAACACTTTTTCTAATTCTTTTCTTTGTACGCTCTATTATAATGGTGGGTGGTTTTTATGGAACATATATCACTCGTACAAAAATCAATGTTAAGATTAATAGAGAGTTAGAGAGTGTAAAGACAGAAGATTTTATGGATAACCTAGATGCTTATAGTGTAAAAAAATCAGCTTTGATAGATACATTACATAGAATTAATAGTGCCTCATCAAATAGTGCTAAGGTTGAGAAGATAGTGGGCGATTATGAGATTTTAGCTGATAAAGAGTTAGGGCAATCAAAATTATTGGTAAAAATAGGACCTATGCTTGGACTTATGGGAACACTGATACCTATGGGACCTGCGCTTGTTGGACTTGCTACGGGAGATATTTCGTCAATGGCTAGTAATATGCAGGTTGCATTTGCTACAACAGTTATAGGTATTATCATTGGAGCTATCGGTTTTATAACACTGCAAGTAAAACAACGTTGGGTTGCCGATGATATGAATATATTAGAGTATATTGCTGAATCATTAAAAAAATAGAGTATATCATGGCAAGAAAAAGAAGATTAATAACAGATGGTGATGACCACGATCCACTAGCAGTATTAACAAACCTTTTTGACGTGGCAATGGTTTTTGCTGTGGCATTGATGGTGGCATTAGTTACACGTTTTGATATGACCGAGATGTTCTCACAAGAGGATTTTACGATGGTAAAAAACCCAGGTACTGAACAGATGGAGATAATAACAAAGAAGGGTGATAAGATAGAGAAATACACCCCATCAGAAGAGCAAGAAGAGAGTAACGGCTCAAGAGGTAAGCGTGTAGGTACAGCTTATCAGCTAGAAAATGGCGAAATAATTTATGTTCCAGAGTAATATTTGACTTATATGAATAGATATGCATTATTTAATGGAAATACAAAGATGGGTGAGGCGATATTATCTAACCACACCCTACTTACTGTATTGCCGAGGTTTGGTGTTAAACTTGGTTTTGGAGAGAAGAGTATTAAAAAGATATGTTTAGATAATAACATTGATGAAAATACATTTATAATGATGTGCAATATACACACGTTTGATAACTACACGCCCTCGCAAGATGAGTTAAATAGTGTTGATATTGAGAGTGTATTGAGCTATCTTCGTAATTCGCATAGATACTATGTTGAGAGGCGTATTAGTAACCTAGAAAGTAGGCTAGCTGCACTTAGTAGTCAGCTATCAATAACTCACCATAGAATTATAGATACTTTTTTGAGAGAGTATAAAAATGAGATAATGAACCATTTTAAGTATGAGGATGAAGTTGTATTTCCATACATTAATAGGCTTATTGCAAAAGAGGATATATCGGGCTTTGATATAGCAAAATATGAGGAGAATCATGATAATATTGATGATAAGCTAAATGACCTTAAAAATATTTTGATAAAATATATTCCTGAAGAGTACTCTACCGATGATTGTAACGATCTATTAAGAGATATATTTTTGTTTGAGAATGATATTGATAAACACACACGTATTGAAGAGAGAGTTGTAGTTCCTATTGTTAAAACAATTGAAGAAGAGTATGATAAATAGTGAAAAGTATAGGATTGCAATAATAGAGCCTTCTCAATTGATTTTAGGAGGATTTGAGAAGATGATTGAAGAATCGGATAAAATCGTTATTGATATGGCTTCATGTGAACCTCCCTCTGAACCGAATGTGGATATTGAGATTGTTATTATCAATCCTAACATAATAATACAAAATAAAGGACTTAAACTAAAAGAGTTATTTCCATCAGCAAAAATAGTTGCAATTTTGTATAGCCATTTTGACAGAGATACTATGAAACATTTTGATGGAGTGATTGAGGTCAATGATAACTATTTTAAGATAATGCAGACGCTAGAGAATCTATTAAAAGATAAAAGTAGTCATTCTAGTAGTTTTGAAACTGCTGAAGAGTTATCTGATAGAGAGAAAGAGATTTTGGTGGCAATAGCACGTGGCTACACTAGTAAAGATGTTGCTAATGAGTTTCACATCTCAATACACACCGTTACCACCCATCGTAAGAATATATCTCGTAAAACAGGTATTCGCTCAGTATCTGGACTCTTGGTCTACGCACTATTAAACAATTTCATAGATGAAAGCGACGTTTTAATATAGTTGGTCGTAACGAATAGAAGAACTGTCCCCGAAAAGTTTTTAGTTTAACTTTTCGGGGACAGTTCTTCTTCGTATATAATACTAATATAATTTTATATATATTTTAGTAGAGCAAAACTGGGTTTTCGTAGAATGTATTTTGTAGGGATAATAATAATAATGATATTTGTAATAGAAATTATAAACCGTATTTAATAATGAAAAAGATGTTGAAATTTACCTATTTTGTGGTATTAATTGCATTGTATTTTATGCAATCGTGTAGTAAAGATAGTATTAACCCCGATTCAACAGAGCCTAGTATTGAGCTCGATACTTTGATAGGTGAGTATACTTACGTTGAAAATGCCTTATTCAATGGGGCACTTGTTATCAATGAGTTTGCTAGCCAAGAGGATTTTATAGAACTTTATAACAACAGCACGCATGCAATTGACATTAGCGGATATAAATTGAGTGATGATAAGGGTTTAGAGCGAAGTGATATTTATATATTCGCAAATGGAACTATAATTGAGGCTGGTAGTTATATTACTATATATCAGAGTGATGAAGCAGATATTGCTGAAAATGAATTTTCGTTTGGGATAGGCAGTGGCGATGAAATATATCTATTTGATAGTAGTGATAAGATTATTGATAATATTGCTTTACCAGACAACAATAGCTACACCTTTCATGAAGATGGTAGATCCTATGGGCGTAAGAGTGATGGTGCCTCTGAGTTAGTTGTATTTATGACAGCAACTCCAGCAAGTAAGAATATTGCTACAAATGAAGTGTTTAGTGACAGTGGTCTTTATTCTGATTGGACTAACGACACTCATAGTAACAGTGCAACCCCTAATCACAGTATTGTATTTGAACAGAATAAAATCCACCGACTTGATATTACTATTAATGCAGATAATTGGAATAGTATGCGCACTGATTTAAGCAATAACGCTAACAATATTATGGACGACAATGTCGATTACACACCTATAATGGTACCATGTAGAGTGAGATATAACGAAACAGATTGGTACGAGGTTGGGATAAGATATAAAGGTAACTCATCACTGCAAGGGGCATACTCACAGAATGTGAATAAAATATCCTTCAAACTTGATTTTGACGAATTTGAGGATTACTACCCTGCCCTCAAAAATCAACGTTTTTATGGATTCAAACAACTTAATCTTAATAATAACTACGAAGATGATTCGTTTATGCGAGAGAAAGTGGCATCTGATCTCTTCCGCGAATTTGGGATAGAGGCTGCTCATACCGCTTATTATGAGGTGTATATAGATAATGGCTCTGGGCCTCAATATTTCGGACTATATACAATGGTAGAAGAGGTTGACGGCACTGTTATTGAAACACAGTTCACAGAAGGGGGTAATCTATATAAACCTGAAGATGATGCCGCCTCTTTTAGTTATGGCTCATATAATGAGGGAGAATTTGATCTAAAAACCAATGAAGATATTGCTGATTATAGTGATGTTCTTTCCTTGTATAATACCCTTCATAGTAGTAAGCGTACTTCAGACAGTGAGGCTTGGAAAAGTGATATAGAGAAGATTTTTGATGTTGATAGATTTATGAAGTGGTTAGCAGTTACCGCAACTATTCAAAATTGGGATAGTTATGGTAATATGACTCAAAACTACTATATCTACAATGATCCAGAAACATCACTTTTAAAATGGATTCCGTGGGATCATAACGAAGCATTCCTATCTGGCAAAGGCAATCGCACGGCATTAGGGCCTAACTATAATAATGTTAGTAGTAGCTGGCCTTTGATAAGTTATTTGATAGCGGTAGATGATTATGAGAAGATTTATGAGGGGTATCTGAAAGAATTTATTGAGGATGTTTTTAGTGTAGACAAAATTCAGGATACATATCAAAGCCACTACGAGTTAATCAAAGAGTCAGTATATAAAGAGGAGAGAGGTTACACATTCCTAAGTTCAGACTATTTATTCGACAATGCTGTTTCAACGCTTAAGACTCACGTTAAGAGTCGAAATTTGGTAATTAGTGATTATTTAAGATAATATTAATTAGTAGTGTCCGGCGAACCTGAGGATTGAATTTATGCACGTCATATCTA
>CAYJCU010000058.1:0-12877 GCA_964368765.1 uncultured Rikenellaceae bacterium | reverse complement strand
ATCGGTACTTTATATGGTGTGTTTTAGGGTAGATATGACGTGCATAAATTCAATCCTCAGGTTCGCCGGACACTACTAATTTTTTTATAAATTACGCTTTTTTGAAAAAAGCTCGGCTTATAGCCTTGCAAAAAACCGTTTCGTCGCCTTAAGCTCCTCACGACGCTCACTCCCGTTCGCTTCAGGGCAAACATGGCAGCTTATTGATTGCTTTTAACTTTTCGCGCGTTTGCCCTGCGTAAAATATCAAGAATTTGGCAATAATTTCTTAACAATAGCAGATGCAGTACGATATGATGAACCACTCTCTCCCACCATCTCACGTAACTCCCTATAATCTGATAGCATTCTATCTCTTTTAGAACCATTTGGCAATATAGCATTTAGTTCATTAACAGCATTTTCAACTGTCATTAACTTAGCCGAAAACAGCTCTCGTACACTCTCACGCCCTAGTATAAGATTAACTAATGAGATATATTTAACCTTAGCTATAAACATAAATATAGCACCTCCTAAGCGTGACGCATAGTAACACACCACCTCGGGCACCCCTAACAGTGCTGTCTCAAGTGTTGCTGTTCCTGAGGTTACAATAGCCGCCTCACTATGCAGTAATATGTTATAGGTATCATCACATAGTAGTGTTAGGTTTTGAGCCTTGTTATCTATAATACGTTCATACACCGAGTTATCAATCCAATTAACGCCTGCAATAACAAACTGATAATCGGGGAAATGTGATGCCACATCGCTCATAAACGGCAGGTTATGCTCTATCTCTTTAACTCTACTACCTGCTAACAATGCGATAATAGGTTTATTTGTTAATGAATTATTATTCAAAAACTCTTCACGAGAGATAACACCCTCTCTTGAACTCTCCACCTCCTCAACTAGAGGATTACCGAAATAGTGCGCCTTAATACCATGTTTCGCAAAATACTCTACCTCAAAAGGGAAGATAACAAACAGTTCATCAACATATTTACGTATCTTCTTTACCCTCTTCTCATCCCATGCCCACACCTTAGGGGCTATATAATAGAAAGTTTTTATATTATGTTTTTTAGTAAATTTAGCTATTCTAAGATTAAAACCAGCATAATCTACTAATATCACAACATCGGGCGAATATGATAATATATCCTGCTCACAGTAGCGAAAACGCTTTAACAGCTTACCTATATTTCTAAATACAGCCGAAAAACCCATAATAGCACTATCTTTATAGTGCGCAACTAAATTCTCTTTACCACCCACAGACACCATGCGATCGCCACCCCAGAACCTAAATTGCGCCTCAGGGTCGTTAGCCCTGATACCCTCCATAAGTTTTGAAGTGTGTATATCTCCTGATGCCTCTCCTGCAATTATATAATATCGCATATACTAATCGTTTAATAGATCGGGTCTCAAACGTTGCGTGCGCTCTATTGCCTGCTCATGTTGCCACTCAGAAATTTTTGCAAAATGCCCAGAGAGAAGTACCTCAGGCACTTTCCATCCATTAAACTCAGCGGGACGTGTGTAGACAGGTGGTGCTAATAGATTATCTTGAAAAGAGTCTGATAGAGCTGATAATTCATCACCAATAGCACCTGGCAAAACTCTTACCACTGCATCTGTTATCATTGCTGCCACCATCTCGCCACCAGTAAGCACAAAATCGCCTATTGATAACTCCATAGTAACAAGGTGCTCTCTTACCCTATAATCAATACCCTTATAGTGCCCACATAGAATGATGATATTCTCCATTGTGGATAACCTATTAGCGTGCGACTGTTTAAAGGTCTCTCCATCAGGAGTTACAAATATAATCTCGTCATATTTTCTCTCGCTCTTCAGTGCCTCTATACAGCGGAAAATAGGCTCTATCTTCATAACCATACCAGCCTCGCCACCAAAAGGATAATCATCTACTTGACGATGCTTATCGGTGGTGTAATCTCTTAGGTTATGAATAACAATCTCAACCAACCCCTTATCCTGCGCTCTTCGCAAGATAGATTGATTAAGTGGACTATCCAATAACTCGGGTACTACTGTTAAAATATCTATTCGCATAATACTATACTATTTAGAATAATTAACCTCTCCCTTTAATACCTCTGATATAAATGGATTATGTGTAACCTCTTCAGTTAGTGTTGAGTGATCACCATGACCAGGATAGATTGTAACATCACCACCAAGAGGTAGGATATTTCCAATAATACTGTTCATCAGCTCATCATAATCACCACCCAATAGGTCTGTACGTCCTATACTGCCTTTAAATAGTGTGTCTCCTGTAAAGAGTGTTTTACTATCTCTATGAAAAAATACCACTCCACCTTTAGTGTGACCAGGCGTAGCAATAACCTCTAGTTCACTCTCTCCGAAACTTATTATTTTCTGCTCATCAAGATCTATATCTACGCTATTAACAAACGGAAGTGCAGGCGACATATCGAACATAACAGCCGACTTTCTTGATGCCTTGAAAAGAGGTTCGTCTTGCTTAGATGCCGCAAACTGAACACCATACTTATCCATAATATATGATACACCAATAATGTGATCTACATGTAGGTGCGTATTTATTGCCAAAATAATATCAACCTCATGACGAGATACATAATCATCAAAACGCTCTATCTCTAGTTGTGTCATCAAACCCGAATCAACAACTACCGCCTTTTTTGTGGCCTCATCAATAACTAAATATGTTACCTCTCTAAACGGATTAACCGCAAATGCTTTTACCTTTATCATAATAATAAAACTTTTACTCTAAACTACTTCCTGCTGCATTTATTCTCTGGCGCACCGCCTCAAAAAGAATAACAGAGGCTGCACACGACACATTAAGACTCTCAACACTTCCGATAATAGGTATCGCCACCTGCTTATCACACATATATAGCAGATCACGTGATATACCTCTATCCTCAGAGCCCATAATAATAACTGTTGGCTGTGTTAAGTCTGCATCATACACCATACCATCAGCCTTCTCAGTAGCTGCAACAATCTGCATACCCATCTCTTTAAGCATGGCAACAGTTGTCTTTATACTACCCACTCTACAAACAGGAATAACTGTTAGCGCACCTGCTGAACTACGAATAGCCTCTCCATTAACAGGAGCTGCATTTTTTAAAGACATAATAATAGCATGGGCACCAGCACACTCAGCACTACGTGCAATAGCACCAAAATTACGCACATCAGTAACGCTATCCATAACCACCACAAGCGGAGCTATACCACTACGCTCTATATCTTCAAGAACATTAGCAATATCATGGTACTCAATAGGCGAAATTTGCGCCACTATACCTTGGTGATTACCTCTAGTTAAGCGATTAAGCTTCTCTACTGGCACCTCTTGAAAATTTATTTTGTTTTGGCGACACATCTCCATCACTCTGATAACTAAAGGAGAATCAGCCCCCTTTTTAAGATATACTCTATCTATCTCTTTACCTGCAGTGATAGCCTCCATAACGGGGCGTGCACCAAATATTAATAGGTTATTGTTTTTCTCTTCCATATATATTAATTTTATTCCTGTTCAAAATCATCTAGCTCCATACTTGCCTCAGTCCATCGCTCTTCTACACTGGCTAACTCCTCTTTTTTTGCGTTATAACGCTCAAATACCGACATATCACTCAAATCAATGCCATATTTTTCGGGTTCAGCCATCTCACTATCCATCTGCGCTATTTCGCCCTCTAGTTTAGTGATACTCTCTTCACATCGCTTAACCTCATTTTTTAATTTACGCAACTGTTTCTCTCGCTCTTTCTGCTCTAGATAGCTCATCTTAGAGCTCGACACTTCACGCTCTTCGCCACGCATTGCCTCTGACTCTTGACGCTTTAGATTTAACTCTTCAAGAGCACTCATATTGCGAGAGTAAAGAAAATCATAAATACCACCATGAAACTCTTTAACCACTCCATCTCTAAACTCAAAAACCTTATCAACCAATCCATCCAGAAACTCTCTATCGTGCGACACAATAATGAGTGTTCCGTTGAACTCTTTAAGTGCCTGCTTAAGAGTATCCTTACTGCGCATATCAAGGTGGTTAGTAGGCTCGTCTAATATCAATAGGTTATGTTGTTGCAGCATAAGTTTTGCCATAGCAAGGCGAGATTTCTCTCCTCCAGACAATATCTTAACCTTCTTATCAACATCCTCTCCTCTAAACAGAAAAGCACCTAATATATCTCTTAGTCTGGTGCGTATATCACCCACAGCAATAGCATCAAGCGTGTCATAAACTGTGTACTCTCCATTAATAAGCTCGTCTTGATTCTGAGCATAATAGCCTATATCAACATTATGACCCACTCGCAACTCTCCACGTGTGACATCGGTATCTCCAACTATCATACGTGCAAATGTTGTCTTACCCTCGCCATTACGACCTACAAGGGCAACCTTCTCGCCTCTCTCAATATAAATATCTAATCCTGAGAAGATATGTTTCTCACCGAAACTTTTACCTACCTCTTTACCCTCAATAACTATATTCCCTGAACGTGGTGCGGATGGGAAACGGATATTAACACGTGATAAATCCTCCTCCTCAAGCTCTATAATATCAAGCTTCTCTAACATCTTAACACGAGATTGAACCTGATTTGATTTAGAGGGTTTATATCTAAATCTATCTATAAAATCTTGGGTCTCTTTAATCAATTTCTGCTGGTTGTCATAAGATGCTTTTACCTGCTCTACCCTCTCAGCACGAAGAACAACATATTTGCTGTATGGCACTCTATAATCGTGTATTCGGCCTACTGTTATCTCTATTGTTCTGTTGGTTATAGTATCCAAAAATTTCCTATCATGCGAGATAAGCACCACAGAGCCTCTATAATCTTTAAGATAGCTCTCTAACCACTGAATACTCTCTATATCAAGGTGATTAGTAGGCTCATCAAGTAACAAAATATCGGGTTTTCTTAGTAGTAATTTAGCCAACTCTATACGCATACGCCAACCGCCTGAGAACTCTCTCGTTGGACGATTAAAATCACTACGCTCAAAACCTAATCCGATAAGTGTTTTCTCTACCTCGCCATCACAATTATTACCGTCGAGTAATCTGAAACGTTCGTTAAGATGCTCTAGGCGTATAACTATATTATGGTAAGAATCTGATTCATAATCAGTTCTCTCTGTTAATTGTGCAGTGCAATACTCAATATCGCTCTTTATTTTCTCTACCTCAACAAATGCTTTACGTGTCTCTTCAACAAGTGTGGTTCCATCAACCAACTTCATCTGCTGCGGAAGATAACCTACACTACAACCCGACTTAATAACCACACTCCCCGATGTAGGTGCACTCTCGCCCACTATCATCTTCATGAGTGTTGATTTACCAGCACCATTTTTACCAACCAATCCTATACGGTCGTTATCGCCTATAATAAAGGTTATATCTTTAAACAAACTCCAACCACCGTATGAAACCGTAACATTACTAACTGATACCATATCTACTATTTAGCTGCTAATAGCTCGTCAATAGCTGCCACAGGGTTAGCAGTATTAAAAACACTACTTCCTGCAACTACAACATCGCACCCTGCATCAAATAGAGATGCCACATTATTAACCGTTACACCACCATCAACCTGAATCAGAGCCTCAGAGCCACTATCGGTAATCATCTTTTTTAATCTACGCACCTTATCAAGAGATGTTTCGATGAATGACTGCCCCCCATAACCAGGATTAACACTCATAATTAAAACCATATCAACAAAGCCGATAACCTCTTCTATTGATGATAATGGAGTGTGAGGATTAAGAGCCACACCAGCCTTCATACCTGCACTTTTAATAGCTTGTATTGTGCGGTGAAGATGTGTTGAAGCCTCAACATGCACTGTTAGATAGTCTGCCCCCGCCTTAGCAAAAGCATCTACATAACGCTCTGGCTGTACTATCATAAGATGCACATCTAACACCTTATCAGTTGCTTTTTTTATTGCACTTACCACAGGCAATCCAAATGATATATTTGGAACAAATACCCCATCCATTATATCAAGGTGTAACCACTCTGCATTACTACTATTAATCATCTCTACATCACGCCCTAGATTCAGAAAATCAGCACTTAGGAATGATGGTGCTACTATTTTATTCATTTATCAAATATTGAAATACTTATTACTCTATCTCTCTCATTTCAGATTGTCTAATCAGCTCTTCACGATTAACCTTTAGTTTATCATTACGATCAACCCATGTCCCGCCATTAATAAGAGACTCTCTATCTCTTAATATATCACGTGTTATAACAAAATTTGGTTTTTTTATCTGCTTCATAAAACTACGCTCTGATGGGCGTATTACCTTATTAAATACATCCTCTTTTGTAGGGCGCAAATCGGGTTTCCACTCAAAACCCTCTAAAAATTTCAAATCTTTAGGTAGCATCTCCATAGGATAGGTCTCTGTCTCTGTTGCTCCAATCCACTTAACACGTGTTATCTGACTATTATTCATATCAATAATCATATTCTTAGATTGCGAAGTGATAAAAGCGACAATCTGCAATTTATTACTCTCAGAATCAGGCTCTTCACGATACATACGTGCTATTGAGTTATCGGTAACAATCAAGCGGTAGATAGCTTGGTCTCTGTATAGAGCATCCATTGTCTTACCACTCATTTGATTATACATCTCCTCTTTCTCTTCAACCTGCTGAGCCATCATAGGGTTATTAAACATACGAGTACGATTGATTGAACCATCCTTAACATAAGACCTAATACGTCCTGCCGTTATCTGATTACCCATATTCCACGCAATAGGGGCACCAATAGATGTGGTTGTTGAATCAACTGTCTCAACAATCATAGTATCGGCGATAGATTGCATATCTTTTCTATATACCTTAGCATTCATGAATGCCGTTATAATCATATCGCTTGAATCGGCCACATTAGATACCTCTTTCGTTTTAGACTCTTCGGTTACCTCCTCCTCTTCAGCAGGTTTAGTTGCTAGAGAGTCTGCCAACGCTTTCTCCTCTTCAAGCCTCTCAATATACTCTAAATCTTTAAGGAATCTATTTAACTCTTTATCAAATTTCTTAGCATATTTCGCATTCTTTTTTATAGCCTTCGCCTGTTTACGCTCGTCCATCTCTGCTATCTGCTCATCACTATATAGCGGATTAAATCTAGGTAGATTATTAATTACAAGCAGTGTGTCTCTTATCTCTTCAGGTGTCATTCCCTCAAAAGATATTTCAGGCACAATAGTATCTGCAACAGCAAGCGTATCGGCTACTTCAGCCATATCAACACCCACTGCACTCTTGGCTGCCTCAATACCTTTATCAACCATATCGGCACTAACAACACCTTTCGCACTCTCTCTTACAATATCAGCACCTCTATTTATGGTGGTTGTATCAACACTATTACGAACTATATCAAGCCCCTCATCAACATCTTTCACATTGGATAACTGAGTAGCTAGTGCTACACCCTTTGCCATAGTTTCAGCATCTACCTTCTCTCTTAAAACCTCACTGCCTTTTGCTAACTCTTTATCACCTACCGCATCACGTAGCACATTAACACCCTCTGCCAAACTAGTTACACCAGATAGGGCATTGGCAGTAGCCACACCTTTAGCAAGCACATCTGAATCTATATCTTCAATAGCCTCATTTACTCTATCCTCAACAGTTAGCGTTGTATCAACTAACATCTGCATTGAGTCGATGGTATTGTTTAATGAGTCAAGAATACCCCCCTCAACTCCACCTATTGTTAAAGAATCTACCATATTGCTCTTCTCTAATATTGGGGCAACAATAATAGTATCAGCAGAGACATAAACACTATCACGCTGCTTATCATCATAGGTAAAGGCGGCAGGATCTTTGGTCATAAATACCTTCTTACTTAAATTCCAAAAATAGCCATAATCGCCAAAAGAAGAGGCTTTCTGAACAGTATCGTTTATCTGAATATTGCGTTTAAGTTCAACCTCATTTATATCACTAAAATATATTAGAGAGTCCGACCAAACCTCCTGCTCATCAGTTAATATGTAAGAATCTTTCTCAAAGTGGTAAATATTATTAATTTGCTCATACTTACCTTTTTTAGCCTGAAGATACTCTCCCTTAACATTCCATATATGAACTAAAGCATTAAAATTGGCTATCTGGATATTTTGGTTATAGTCAAGTTCAGTAGTCTTAAGAATATACTCTTCATTCTCCATCGCCACACTTCCTGACAGAGTAATTAACTTATTCTCAGAATCATAAGTACCGCTTGTTGCCTCCATAAGACTCTCTTGTTGCCTTAATGTAGCCCCTTTAGAGAAGTAACCTATTTTTGTTTTTGTATTAAAATACATATCACGAGTGTACATCGTAACATCTCCATCTACAATCTTAATAAGATCAGATAGAACCCTAGCCACATCGGTCTCGCCATTATAAACCACCTTATCACCATATATATATAGTGAATCTTGGTTAATAATAACCTTACCATACGCCTCAAAACGACGCTCGCTATAACGATAGGCAGAGTCGCACGAAATAATAGCACCATTATGAACTAAGAAAACATCTCCTATTAGTTTAACAACAGAACTATCATTAACCTGAACCAATCTTGTCTCTTTCGCTCTATAATCAACGGCAGCTTTCTCCTGAGAGAAAACTGCCTTAGATGCCGAAAGCACAAGAACCGCTACTAATAACGATTTAGCTATATTTATTATTTGCTCCACGCCTCGTCTATAATATCATAATTACTATATGGCTCCTCTATACGCACATACATTCTAGCTTTTTGTTTTTTAAGCCATTTTTGAAACTCTGCATCTGTCTTTTTTGCAAGAGCTAACTCACGTAAGAAATTATAATCATTCTCAAAATCAGCTGTGTGTTCTTTGACTAATCTATCTAGACGCACTATCTTATAAACAATATTTCCTGAAGCATCGTATGTCTGATATGGCTCAGACACCTCTCCCACCTCTAGGTTAGAGAGTGCGCTATAATCTGCCTCTAGGTCGTTGGCAAAGAATAGTGTAGATTTAAGCTCTGCCACACCATAATAGTTAGACTGAGCACTATTTACCATCTTACCACCAGTTATTTTTGTCTCTTCATCATCAGAATATTTACCAGCTGCCTCAGCAAATGTGATTGTCTCATCATTAATTGCTGTACGAATACTATCTAATCTGTTATGCGCCTTCTCTAAATCTTCTAAAGAGAATTTTGTACGCATAAGGATATGTTTGATATTATACTTATCATTTGCCTTAGATATTAATTGAATAAGATGATAACCCTCTTCAGTCTCAATAATATTAGATACCCCACCAATAGGCAGCGACACCATAGCATCAGCAAATTCAGGAACAACCATCTGAGGTGTTACAGACATATTACCACTACGTTTAGCACTCTCATGATCAGAATATAGTGTTGCGAAAGCTGAGAAGTTACCTCCATTCATAATGCGCTCACGTAGGTCAAGAAGTCTCTCTTTAACAGCACTACGTGTCTCCTCTGTTGATGGTGCTTTAAGCATTATCTGAGAATACTCGTATTGGTCTGGAATTAGAGCTAATGAATCTTTATTCATTCCATTAACTATCTTTTTAACCTCTTTAGGAGTGATAATAACCTTATTGCGTATCTCTTGTGTCATCATCTGCGCTAATGTCTGCTCACGCATTTGATCCATAAGCTCAACCCTTAACATAAAAAGAGGCTTGCGATACTTGCTCTCAACAGCCTGCACCGAACCCAAATCTTGAATAAGTTGTGTTATTCTTGCCTCTACTGATGATAAAACATTTGCATCAGAAAGTTCTAGCGAATCAAGCTCTGCCTGAGCTGCAAGAAGTTTCTGAGTCATCATATTGTTTAGTAGATTAGCTATCTCATCGTCTGATAATTTTTCAGAAAATGGGATACCACTTTGCTCTTTCATATAAGCCTCTGTCATTTGTAGGTCAGACTGTAAAATCATTCTATCTCCAACAACCGCAATAACCCTATCTGCAACCATAACCTCTTTTTTATCTTGGGCGTAGCCTGTTATAGAGACTATTCCCATAAGAGTAAATAACACAATCGCACTAATCAATCTTTTTCTCATCATATATTTATTTCAATTAATAATACTAATTAATGTTTGAAAATTTAGTTGAATACTGGTATGCAAAGCGACCTAAAGGTCGTTAGAAACCAACTTCAAGAAACAGTGTTATTTTGCCATACGATAGACACGCTTTTTTAAATAAGCTCTACCACAGCCCAATAACGCCCTTTTCAACCAACTTTTTAACTTCAATTCAGTTAATTTTTCCAATTAAAGCTGGATAAAATCCAAACCATAATTGGCATTAATACTCTATCTTCCGTAGAACAGAACTGCTCCACTATTAATAGCATCATAATATATACTATCTTTTACCTCTCTCATTCTATCACTTTTGCGCTCTGTTAATATTGAGTTTCTAATAACCCCCTCAACAACAGATAACGGAGCAATGCTCCCTTTTAATTTGCGCTCCTCTATTTTTACTAGGTATATGTTAGTTTCATCACTATACTCATAAACCCCATCCTTTTTCATCATATAGGCTAACGTACTAGCACCGAAGGGTATATAATCTAATATAGTACTGAAATTATACCAGTTGTCGCTCAAATCCTTCTCTAAGAATCCATCTCTATCTGCTAAAGACTTGATATCAGCATATACACTAGCCCTAGAAGAGTTGAACTTATATCTTAAAGATCTCAAATCAGAGTATTTCTTTGATACAACAATAACTTTAGCCTTTACCATGTTTTCAGTCATGACAAAGAAATTGTTATATTTATCGTAATACTCCTTTATCTCATCATAACTAACATAATTATCTACCTTTTTAGTATATTCACGCTCAAAGTAATCAATATATAGCGAACGTCTATAATCATCAACCAACTTATCTACCTCACTCTTATAGTGCGAAAATTTAACTAAGGCATAATCAACCGACAATTGTTCTTTGATCCAATTCTCTGCATATCTATTTACTATTTGAACCGAATCATCAAATGTTATACCCTCAACTTCTAGACCAACAACATTATTGAGATACAATTTTTTTTCACCAACTGTCGCCACTACCTCTCCCTCTCTCGTGTCGCTAAACTTAAATGTTTCACACCCAAAAAGAGTTGTAGCAAATATAACAATTGGCATTATAGATACATATCTCATAATTTCTTAATATTACAGCAAAATTTTATTCTATCGACATCATAACAGACTAATAATTAGACTATTAAAGCAAATATCAATATAACTAATAGTTATAAATGCATGAATAATCATCATACACATAACTTTTTTGTAATTAATAACGCACAAAAATACATAAAAAAAATGATTTCTCATAAAAAGCATAAAAAAAAATGATTTTTTTCTTAAAATAATTTGAAAATCCAAATATTATTACTATTTTTGTATTGTAAATATGAGGGAGGATGTGTTTTGGCCGTAAGAGTACGAAATAAAAGGAGAGATTGCTTGTTACTAACTAGTTGATTATCTAAAAATTAGTCTAAAATTTCAGCTAATTGTATTTTTACTTAAACTGGGTTTGCTATTCACATAGCAAATGTATACTTATTACACACTCGGTTAAATATTTAATGTTTTATTTTTAGTTATGACAACAATTCCAGCAGCAGTTGAGATTATTATCCGTAAAAAGCCATTTTTGGAGAGTGGGTTAGTCTCAGGTATCATCAATCTTTCGGCTTTGTCTAGGCAAATTAAACCAGAGGTTGAAAGCCTAGTAGGCAGAGAGGTAAATGAGGGAGCAATTACAATGGCGTTAAATCGCTTAGCTCTAAAAATGGAAGTATCTACTTCTGCAAAATTTAAAAAAGCGGTAGAGAATATGGGAGATATTATCGTGCGTTCTAATCTAACAGATTACACGTTCAGTAATTCACCAACTCTATTCGAGAAGCAATCAATGCTTCTAAACAGGATTAAAGAGACGAACGACATTTTTTGTACGTTCTCTCAAGGAATAAACGAGACCACTATCGTGGTAAGTGCTGCGTTAGCACAAATCCTTGAAGAGATTTACGAAGATGAGGTATGTACGTCAAAGGTAGACAGTTTATCTTCTGTCACAATTAAGTTATTGGCCAATAATGCCGTAGTACCTGGTGTGTACTACTACATATTCAAGAAATTGGCATGGGATAACATAAATGTGTGTGAGGTGATTAGTACTACTAATGAATTCACTCTGATTGTGGGTGACAGTGAAATTAATAAGGCATTCTCGATATTGATGGATGCAAAGAATAATAAACAGTTATAAAATTAAATTATGGCAAGTATTAGAAGATTTAAGGGTGATGTTGAGTTCTTAATTAGCGAAGTGGTAGCTGATTGTTGCACATGCATAGCAATAAATAAGGCAGATAACGAGAAAATTTTCTCTATAATAAATGATGCAATAGTGCTACGTAACGAGCTTATAGACAGCATCAATCATCCAAATGATAAGCATAATGCAAAAGCGATTAAGAGTTACTACAAAAACCTACGCAATGAGATGATAACTAAAGTTGAAGAACTATTTACTCGCCTAAGCGACTGTTTTAACAATTAATAAATTGTTACACAATAAAAAAAAAGAATCAGGATTAATCCTGATTCTTTTTTTATGGACTATTCGCAAAACTCTGTTTTTAGAATCGTTATTCTGAATTAGTAGTGTCCGGCGAACCTGAGGATTGGATTTAGGTGCGTTATAGGTGCCCTAAAACACACCTGCGTAGTACACTAGT
>CAYJCU010000057.1:0-13207 GCA_964368765.1 uncultured Rikenellaceae bacterium | reverse complement strand
AGGGTAGATATGACGTGCATAAATTCAATCCTCAGGTTCGACTGACACTACTAATTTAAAATTTATCCCACAAATTTAATAACTTATGATGAAAAAACCAAATTTTACAAATAGTAGTTTGGGATATTACTCCCCCAATCCTCTGACACCCCACGATAATTAATAGTATATGCGCTATATGAGTGTATTTTTATTTCGGCAGGATACTCTTCATTATTATCAGAATCATCAACCTCAATAACTCTTAACTCTCCATTCTCTATTTTAAGTCTGCTGTCGCTATACATATAAGCACACTCATCTAACTCGCAAGATAGCCTACTACCTATTACAGTAACATAATCAACAGTGGTTGTTAGGGTCATAGTGCCATCTATTTCAAACTCTACATAGGGAGCATCAGAACATATTAGTGCTATTCCCTCAGCCCTACCAGAAACAAGATAATTAGTATAACCAGTCTCTCCTACCATAATACGACTGATATATATATCGCATTTAACACCAAAAAAATCACTCCCCTCATGTGTCACATGCCAACGACCATGCCCCACACGTCTGAAACTAAGTGCATCACTATCATAGGCAGAGGTTTCCATAATCCACGATGCCCCCTCTTGATTTATGCTCTTGCCATCTCTAATAAATCTCATATTAACCCTATCGGTTGGCTCTACTGCATAGATAAGTTGTATAGTATCTCCATTTTCACGCAGTTTATGTTGCGGGAAATATCTATCCTCAACAAGTAGCTTATTCTCTTCAGTAACAGCCACCTGCCACTCATCAGCCTTAACAGCCATATCAAGACTACCTACAATGATATTAATAAGCTCTTTAGAACCCTCGAAAATATGATTAGGATACTCTGTCTTGAAGTTCCCATATCCATACTCATCATAGAACTTAACCTCTGATTTAGTGCACGATCCTAGAAGTGCAACACTCAATATAAATGATAAAATTATTTTTTTCATAACTGCTATTTTAGAAACATTATTTTTTTACTCCTTGCAGTTCCTGTCTATCCAAAATTGGATTTAGGTGCGTTATAGGTGCCCTAAAACACACCTGCGGAGTACACTCGTACTTTATATGGTGGGTTTTAGGGTAGATATGACGTGCATAAATTCAATCCTCAGGTGCACAGAACGCTGCTATTTTTAGAAACTGTAACCTAGACCTACCCTTAATACACCTAATGGCGATGGTGACACCTCTAAGAAACCAAACAATCTGCCACCAACCTTAACACCTAGTGGCACAAAATGAACAAGAAAACGTGTGTCTGATTCAGAGTATGATATATCACTCTCATTATTGTGCGATGTGGTAAATGCCCCACCAAGACCAAAAGAGGCATATAGCGAAAAATATTTTGTATTATACCAATTAAGCCTCAACGCCGCCATGAGATAGAAGGTGTGCTTGCTATTTGAGTACCTGTATTTATCACTATACAAGTCGTGGATATTAGATTTCTCTCCTGCATAACCTGTTGTTAGCTCAACAGCAAATGTTCTGCTTAATCTATAACCATAGGTTAAATTAAGTGATGGGTAGGTTATAACTACCTCTCTAATATCTATATCACTAATACCACAATATGGTAAATCACTACACTCATCGCCCGAATGGTAAGAATCATACATATCCATCTCCCACGATGTTAATTTATTATTTAACAGTGGCTCTATACCAAAATCAAAGCTGATAGAGTGTCTGTTATCTAACTTGAAATTTTGTATATATCGCTGTCTCGCCTCCCCGATAGAGTTAATTCCATCAATACCACTAAAAGATAGATGATTAGTAGCTATTTCTCTTTGTGCAAATACCATTGTAGGTACAATACACATTATCATTATAATAAATCTCTTCATAATATTAAATCTAATTTAATTGCAAGTAACTATCAAATAATATCCCTGATACTCCTCTGTAATGAATATTATATACCCCCTCAGCATCTACCTCAATAGTAGCAGGATATTTCTCTCTCTCATAATCAAACTGCTCTTCAATAACCATCTTACCTGATAAGAATACCAGTTCAACACCCCATCGTCTTGCCATAGGCTCAGGATAGTTTATATCTGGGTTGTAAATATCATTATTATAATAGTATTCATTAAGTTTTGGCACATCATCAAGCATACATATCAGCATAGATAAATCATCTAATTTATTACTATTAACCGTAAGGGGCTCTACTATCTCAAACCCAACAGTTGGGTTATTATCGCAAAATTCTGCACTACCCATACCGCTACCCGTTACGCTATATGTTGTGTCTGTCAGGCGTTTAATATCTAATTCGCACTCTAGTCCATAGAAACCTAAGCTGTTATGCAGAACTTTCCACTCATTATCGTCAATACGTCTTATGATAAGCTCAGCATTGCTATTATAACCATCTAAACTCCACTCTACACCATAATCAATAATACTATACCCTTTAGTAATAAATTTTATATCAATATTAGGATTCTCATCAGGTATATAGTTAAGAGATATTGTATCGTTACTGCTACGTATCTTATAGTGCATAAAATATCTATCTTCAATATTATCTCTCTCCTCATCGGTTGATGCCTTAATCCACTCATCTAGCTTAACTGCATTATCAACGGCACCTACCGCCACACTTAGCAAATCATTAGCACCAGCAATAATATATTTAGGGTAGTTGAGCCTCGAATCAACCCCTGGCTCGTCGTAGTGGTTCTCATAGGTGGTACATGATACCAAAGCGAGCATTAAAATCATTTTATAGTATATTGTTTTCATAATCTAAACCATTAAAATTTATAACCTATTCCGAAACGTAAATCTCCTAGATATGAGTTACCCAACTCAAATAATCCATACAACCTACGTCCGAAAGTTGCACCTATATAGGTAAAAGAGATAGCCTCTTTAACCTTAAACTCTGAGTATTTAACACTACCCTCTCTGTTTACGGTATTCATAAACATCAATCCCAATCCAAAAGATGAGTATAAAGAGAGATGTTTTTTATTTAACCAATGCAGCTTAGCTGTTGGCAAAATAAAGAATAGATTTTTAGATGTTGATTTAATAAAATCGTTGGTATATCTATTATAAAAATTATCTTTGTAGAGCGAATATGCACCCTCAATCTCTAAAGAGAATTTTTTTGAGAAACGGTATGAGTATGACAACCCGAATGAGGGGTAATCGGTTCCAAGCTCTCTAATATCATCATCTATCGAAGGACACTGATAACCCTCTTCATACATTACAAAAATCTTTTTATCCACAATATACTCAAAATCTGTCCTAAACATTGATATACTCAACTCTAAAGAGTTTCTATATTCAAGTGTGTAATTATCCGACACTCTTTTTTGCAAATGGCTGTCGCTTACCATCTCTTGTGCTATAACAATAGCAGGAAACGAGAGGGAAAGTAGTAATAGTAATAATCTCTTCATAAATATTTGTTTTTACATTATTGTTTTATCGTTTTTATTAAGACACACAAAAGCGTAATTTCGTTGCATTATGATACAAAAAAAGATACGCTATTGCGTATCTTTTTTATATTATTGCCCTTGCCAATATAACTCTTCTATCTCTAATTCTGAGGTTAAAAACCTTGAAATCAAATACAAATAATCTGAAAGCCTATTTATAAATACCTTACTATTTTCATCAACCACAAAACCACTAGATTCAACAGTTATTATAGAACGCTCTGCCCTACGACAAACAGTGCGGGCGATATGCGCTAACGAAACCAAAGGGTGACCACCTGGCAGTGTAAATTGTCGTATAGGCTTAAGTTGTGCGCTGATTCTATCCATAGACAACTCTATATCAGAAATATCTTCGTCTGTTACCTTAGGCATCTTATCACGCCACTCCTCTTCGCACGCTAGAATAGACGACACATTCATCAGAATTGATAGGTAAGAGAGTAACTCCTCTCTCTCTTCTGCCATTCTATCTTGCAGCGTCTCTTCAAACTCTATCCTATCTCTTAAATGCGCCACATAACTCGACAACTCATCAACCGATCCATAAGCCTCAAGCCTTGGGTCATTTTTTGCCACCCTACTACCACCTACAAGTGATGTAGTGCCTCTGTCTCCCGTTTTTGTATATACGCTCATATTATATTTTTAGTTTAAAATATTGATTATTAAGATGTTTGTCCACGACCACTATACCCAATTTAAATAGGTCTAGTCTAAGCCCACAATCGATTGATTTCCAATTACAACGCTCTTCTTTAGAGTGATAAATATTAAGAAATACAACAACTTTACGCCCACTATCACCAATTAGATTATTCAGCATCATAACCCTATCGTGTGTTATGGATGAAAAGATAATCATCTCCTCATTATTGTAATTTGTGGGGTCAATAACATAACTCCCTAAATTATTATAACCCATTAGCTGCGCTACCCGATATGAGTAGTTATAATCGAGACCCTTTTCACAAAGTGTATCACACAACAGCTCATCACATTCTATATTTTGAGAAAAATTTTCTAAGAAAAGCTCTCTTATCAAACGATACACATAAGGCGAGTGAACTCTATGCCCTCGCCTATGCTTATATCTAAGTGAGTATTTTACTCTCTCAATAAATTTTGTTCTATTAATCATATTTTAGTACTCATAACCCTCTGGTACGTCGTATAAATCAAGTAACCCCTCTGGTAGATTCACATCCACATACTCTGAATCGGTATCTATCATCAAAACTATATCTTCAACCGCTGGAACATATATCTCAACTCCATCTATATCCACCTCAAAAAGTGGATTGTTAGGATTATCAATGAAACCAGTTATAATGCCACTTTTACCACTCCTCTTGTCATTGAGAGCATAGCCTACAAGCATCTCTAACGAGAAATTATCACTATCAACACCCTCTATCTCTGCCATTATCTCTAGTCCAACCAGCTCCTGAGCACGAAGTTCATTATCAAAATCATCGAACTCAACAACTGCTTTTTGCTTACCCTGCTGAGCAAAACTACCTATAAAGATTGGTGTAGTAATACCATTTAATACCACATAAAAGGGATCGTCATACGTCTCATCACTATACGGAAACTCATCATATAACCTCACTATTAACTCACCTGCCTTACCATATAACTTGGTAATTTTTCCAACAGCTATCATTCTATCATTGTCAAACATAACATTTCATCTTTTTGTAAAGTTTGAGCATTACAAAAATTGCGCCAACCCTTAATTTGTAACTCCAATCAAATAGAAAACGTAGAACAAAAACAATATAGTATCTGATTTTGTAACATTTTTCTTACATCAAATATTCGACCCTTTTTAAGGTTCGACTACATATAAAAGTAAAAAGTGCCAATTAAGGTTGATTAAAACCCCAATCGGCACTTGTCTAGTATGCTTTACAGTGATTACTCAGCTACTACCTCTTCAGTAGTCTCCTCTGGAGCCTCCTCAGTAGCTACCTCCTCCTCAACTGGAGCATTTTTCTTAGCTATAGCTTCGATACGTTGCTTATTAAGCTTCTGCTCTTCTGCTAAACGTGCCGCTTTATCGCTTGCCTCGTTTTGTGCTAAACCATCAATTTTTGCATTGATTATTGCTGCTTTCTCAGCTAACCACTTCTCGAAACGCTCTTCAGCTACCTCCATAGTGAAAGCACCCTTCTTAACACCACCTAAAAGGTGACGCTTCATAAGTACTCCTTTGTATGAAAGGATGTTACGACAAGTGTCAGTTGGTTGAGCACCATTGTTTAACCACTTAACTGCTGAATCAATATTAATATTGATTGTTGCAGGGTTTGTGTTAGGATTATAAGTACCTAACTTCTCAATGAATTTACCATCACGTGGTGATCTGCTGTCAGCAACAACGATATGATAAACAGGATAACCCTTCTTACCATGTCTTGCTAATCTAATTTTTACAGCCATTGTTTTCTGTTTTTGTTAATTAATAAATTAAATACCTATTATACTAAATAGGCGGTGCAAAGTTAAGCATTATTTTTCTAACAACCAAATAATTACTTAACTTTATTATTACTTCCTAATACGTTAATCAGTTTATGAATGTAAAGTTTCTTAAGCTCTTCACGTGCAGGACCAAGATATTTACGTGGATCAAATTCTCCTGGCTTAGTAGCCATCACCTCACGGATAGCTGCTGTCATAGCTATACGACCATCTGAGTCGATATTAATCTTACAAACAGCACTCTTAGCCGCTTTACGTAGCTCCTCCTCAGGAATACCAATAGCATCTTCCATCTTACCACCATACTGATTAACCTTTGCAACAAGATCTTGTGGAACAGAACTAGAACCATGTAATACTATTGGGAAACCAGGAATACGTTGCTCTATCTCTTCAAGAATATCAAAACGCAATGGCGGTGGTACTAATACACCATCCTCATTACGTGTACACTGCTCTGGCTTAAACTTGTTAGCACCGTGCGATGTACCTATTGAGATAGCAAGCGAATCAACACCTGTACGCTTAACAAAATCTTCAACCTCTGAAGCCTCTGTATATGTATGGTGCTCAGCTACTACATCATCCTCAATACCAGCTAATACACCTAGCTCGCCCTCAACAGTAACACCATGCTCATGAGCATAATCAACAACACGCTTAGTAAGTGCAACATTCTCTTCGTAAGGTAAATGCGAACCGTCAATCATAACAGATGAGAATCCATTATCAATACAGTTCTTACATAGTTCAAAGCTATCTCCATGATCTAGGTGAAGAGCGATTGGCACTGCACACCCTTGCTCTTTTGCAAACTCAACAGCCCCCTGTGCCATATAGCGTAGAAGTGTGCCGTTAGCATAGTTACGTGCACCACTTGATACCTGAATAATAACAGGCGATTTACACTCAACAGCAGCTCCGATAATAGCTTGTAACTGCTCTAGGTTGTTAAAATTATATGCAGCAATAGCATAACCACCTTCAATAGCTCCTTTAAACATCTCACGGGTATTCACTAACCCTAATTCTTTGTAATTTACCATCTTTTTTTGCTTCTTTAAATTATTTATTAGGAGATAAAATTCCTCTCCCTTTATCCTCTTCTTTATTATTATCAACCTCTTGTTATGAATAAGATACAGTTATACTATCCTTATTGCAACTCAGGTCATGAACCATACTCCTCACCAACTATAATGCGTATCTGTTTAGGTTTTAACTCAAAATGGAACGGAGATGTTCCTAATGGCTCTCCATCAACCTCAACAATACCTTTAGGCGACTCAATACGTATGCTCTTACACTGAAAATATCGAGCGTTGGGCACATCGTAAATAGAGCCATTAAAAAGCGATTTAAAATAACGCAACACTGTTAGTGAGCTTCCCCTACATATAAATGTAACATCAAACAACCCATCATCTACAACAGCATGAGGAGCCTGTAACATACCCCCTCCGTTATACTTTCCAATAGCCACTACACCCGTTAATATCTTATCCTCAATAGTTAGCTCTCCATCAATCCATATCTTCATAGGTATAGGTCGATAGGTAAAAAGCGAGCGTATCAGAGTAACAATATAGGTAAGCCTACCTGTAACCCTACCCTGCTCTTTAATCCTTGTGTAACGCTGGTTCACATAGCCATCTAAGCCCAAACCTGCCATATTAGCCATAAAGCGAGTATGATTAACTTTAGACTCATAATATGAAAGCTCTCCGCAATCTTGCACAATACTGCGCCCCTTGACAATAGCTCTAATACTATCACTATACTTATGCCTTATGCCAAACATACGCACCCAGTCATTACCAGAACCAACTGGAATGACTCCAATCGTAATATCTGTTGCTGGTACATTTTTTTGGAGAAATATACCATTAACAACTTCATGAAGTGTGCCATCTCCACCAACAACTAAAATTTTACGATACGACTTGCCTATTGCCTCAACAGTTAATTCTACAGAGTGGTATTTCTTTTCAGAAAATACTGCATCATAAGCAATGCCATTGTCCCTCAACAACTTACTAATATAAGGCCAGTCAAGCAACCCACGCCCCTTACCTGCTACGGGGTTAATAACAACAAACCATCTTACACTATTATCTGACATACTTCACTGTTAATGCAATAACATCACTGTCATTAAAATTGGTTGTCCCTATATAAGAACAACCAATTTTGATTATTTTATTTACAATTACTCTTTTATTGGAGCATTTTTAACTGTTTCTAATAAAAGCGTATAGAATTTCTCAACACTTGCTATATGCACTTTCTCATCTGGAGAGTGAGGGAAACGGATAGTTGGACCGAACGAAATCATATCCCAATTAGGGTAGATAGGGCCAAAAATACCGCACTCAAGACCTGCGTGAATAGCTTTAATCTCAGGCATCTTACCATAAAGCTCCATATATCTATCTTGCATAGTCTTTAGGATAGGCGAACTTAGGTTTGGTTTCCATCCCTCATAGCCATTATTGATTTTTGCATTAGCACCAGCAAGCTCTGCTATTGATACCATACGTGCAGTTAAATCGTTCATAGTGCTATTTGAAGAGCTACGAGCAAGAATCATAATCTTGAATACACCTTCAGCCATCTCAACGATACCCATATTTGAAGATGTCTCCACAAGACCCTCCATAACAGTGCTCATACGATCTACACCGTTAGGCATAGCGTGAACAAGATTAATAAATGCGCTTAGCGATTTAGCATCAAGAACAGCCGCTGGCATAGCAACCTCACTAGCCTCAACAGTTATATTCTCGTCTCTTTCAGCATACTCTGCCTTAATCTTAGCAACATAATCATTAAGTTCTGCAAGCATAGCATCAGCCTTAGCAGCCTCAACAACAATGCTACATTTAGCCTCACGTGGTATAGCATTACGCATATTTCCACCAGCAGCATAAGATACCTCTATACCGCACTTCTCAACAAGGTTACGAATAATACGAACCATTAACTTATTTGAGTTTGCACGCTGAAGAATAATCTCCATACCTGAGTGACCACCCTTAAGGTTAGAGATAACAATATCATACGCCTTATTATTAGTTGGTGCAACAGTGCTATATGGAAGTTCAACAAGAACATCAGTACCACCTGCACAACCTACATAAAGCTCTCCCTCATCCTCTGAGTCAAGATTAAGAAGAATATCACCTTTTAAAATATTTGGATCAAGGTTATTAGCACCTGTCATACCTGCCTCTTCATCAATAGTGAATAGCGCCTCAATAGGACCATGCTCTATATCAGTAAGTTCAAAAATAGCTAGTGCAGCCGCAACACCCATACCATTATCAGCACCTAGTGTTGTTCCGTCAGCAGTAACCCACTCGCCATCAATCATTGTCTTAATTGAATCTGTAAGGAAATCAAACTGTGTATCATTATTTTTTTGCGGAACCATATCAAGGTGCGCCTGCATAATAAGACCTTTACGATTTTCATAACCAGGTGTAGCTGGCTTACGTAACACTACATTACCAATAGCATCTTTTTCACACTCAATATTGTTAGCTTTAGCAAACTCTACAACATACTCACAAACCTTCTCTTCATGCTTAGATGGGTGAGGTAGGCTACATAAAGCTGCAAAGTGTTTCCACACAATTTGCGGGTTTAACGACTCAATTTTACACATAGTTTTATCTTTTAAATTATTATTATTCAAAATTCGGAGAGCAAGATAGTAATTTTTTTTGTAATTACCAAATAATAAACATTTTTTCTAAGAAAATCATTATGAGAGTAGTGTCGTCTGGAAAAAAAGTGGACAATAATATGAATAATTATAAAATAGGTCGTCACTAGTTAATCGCGACGACCATATTAATCAATTTTGTATTACTTAAGTTGTTCCCAACAAGAGACACCATCCTTCTTAATTTGTAATAAACCATAAATTACGGCTAAACCTAAAATAGGTGAAAATATGTCACCTTCTCCATACAATAATCCTAATATTACAACTAAAATAGCTGTACCAGCAAACATCTTGAATCCAATTTTTTTCCAAATAAATATCATTACCGCAGCACATGCTAACTCAAGGTGCAATAGAGCTTGGAGTGCAAACACCCACGATAAATGCTCTAAATTAGGCTCTAGCATCTGCATTGTAATAGCGTTAATATATACATTATATAGATTCATACATATAACAAGAATTAACCATAAAGTAACAAACCAATGCCTAGTTTTAGGCTGTACATAATCTGCACCATACCTCTCCTCTACTTTAGGCATATTGGCAAATTTAGTGTCACAATACTTACAGCTAGATAGTACTTCGGGATTCTCTTTCCCACATTTTTGACAAATTTTCATAATTTTAATTTTAAATATCTTTTATTATTTCGTTAATTCAATTATAGAAATTATTATACATATAAGTGACAATCCACCCATAACAAATGCTAGGCTATGTGAATTAAAATGTTTATCCATCTCTTCTAGGTCTGTTTCTTCTTTTGCTTTTTCATAAAGCGCAAAGGATTCTGATGTAAAATATTTGTATGATACAATGCCTGAACCAATACCTACGATTATAATAAAAATTAATTCTCCCATAAATTTATCTTTAAAATTACTCTGTTCTTTCTAATAATGAAAAGTACATCACAATATGTGCAATTAGACAACACATAAATTGCGAGTACTCTTCCAACTTTGATAGCAACAAAGTTAATACATTATATAATAAATTCAAAATACGTTGTATGTAATTTTTAAATTTATGTAAATAACTCAAAAAAATGAGACTGAGGTCGTCTTAAAGAGTTTTAGGCTCTAATAGGCGACCTCATTGATAATTTTGGGCATATTGTAGTGCACTTTAGTCATTAATTGAGCTAACTTGCTTTGTCGATAACTTTCTTATAACCATTTTTGATATGTAGGTTGCCATAGGTATTGAAACTAGCGTCACTACACCATAGTTATACAATATTCGTATTATATAATTTAAATTAACTATTTTTAAATAAACAAAAGTGCTTGGCAGTATTACTGCAAATAGCAAGTTAAACAACATTACTATGAATACTACTACTATTACTCTATATACAATACTCGTTTTTTTCATAAATACACCAACTACTAAAAATAGCAGTGGTAACAGAAGAGAACAAATTTTAATGTTTAGAATATTTAATCTCCAGATGGTCAATTCATAGAGTGTGGGCATTAGAACAAATATCCAATAATAGATGATTGAAGTTACCAAAACAGTAATGTAGTCAATATTTTTTTTCATAGATATATACATAATAAATTAATGCCCTTCAATCGTAACACGCGCTCTATTCCATTCCAGAGCATAGATAACTCTATTTTCATATAACCAAACTCTGAGGTTGCGTTTATTAGGCAAATCTAAATGAGCCTCATAATAATATAGGGTATCAATATTTACCGAGTTAATTATATCTTCAAAGATATAAAAATCTCTATGATGGTTACTATTACGAACAAATGATTTAGAATAAAAAATTAAATCTTCGCCATATTTATTTTGCAGTGATATGCTATCAACATCAAATATATCAAGATCTGGCGCATAATTTATCGTAGTGTCATAATTAATCCTACTTCCTAACAAACAATAACATGTAACACTCATGATAAATATACTATAAAGTATTATTTTTAGTTTTGTCATATATTGGCAGTTGATTTATCTGATTATTAAATAATTATAAGATAATTTCTGGATTTTTGTCATGTAGATAGATATATTTTACAAAAAGACTATAATTCAACCTCATACAGTTTGGCTAACGCTAGCTCTATATCTCTTTCTGATTCTAAAATTGCATCTTTTGTGTGCGTATAAAAATGTAGCTCCTCAATATATTGAATATAATTTATTTCTCCAGCTGCTAACTCTTTATCTAACGTCTCTTTATTACTATAACTTTTTTTGAGATTTTTAAGTCTGATAATACACTTACGCAAAGAGACAGCTGTATTAAACTGTTGAAAAAGTTGATTATAATACTCTATCATATTATCTTTTACTACACTATTAGCAACAACAACATCAGCCTTAGCCTTGCGAACACGGTTTTTATTCTCCCACAACGGAATAGAGACCCCAACAACCACTCCATTAAACCTATCACCACCAGCATTTGCTAACTTATAACCTGCCGATATTTTAGGCAGAGCATCGGCCCTTACCGACTTTACCTGCTTATCACTAATCTCAACCTCATTGCGCAGATAACCTAATATAGGATTACGCTTCTCAGCCTCATCGTACCAGCTATCAAAATCGCCTAATTTAACAATTTCAGGGTAAGCAGTATTCTCAAAAACAATATCCTTACCACCATTAAGCCTCTTAAGTTCAGACAAAACGGCATCACGTTCAAGAACTAATACATCTAGGGTATTTTGCTCATTTGTGAAGTAAAATCTAATCAAATTATACTCTGAACGACTAACCTCCCCCGCTGCAAAACGCTTACGGTATGATACTGCCACACTATCTATTATATTCCAATGTTCTCTATGCATTTTAATTTCGGCATTCAGATAGACTAACTCTATTAAAAGCTCTTTGGCAGAGAGAAGTAGTGCCATACGCTCGCTTTTATAGGTTAGCTCTGCCCCTTTACCTGAGAGATTAGCAATCTTACGCTTAGCCGCATAGGCAGTCGGAAAATCAATTGATTGCATTACAGCAAGCTCTGAATCATTAGGAAGTGACTCAGGTCTTGCCCATAAGTAAGTGTACTCAATCTCTGGATTAGATGGTGTTAATCCCGATTTGGCATCTAATTTCTGCGCCTCCATCTGCTCAGACAACGCTTTTAGCATCACGCTGTTTTTTTCTATCTCCTGCAGAGCACTTTTATAAATATCTTGTGCTAAGAGCTCAGAAACGAACAACACACTAATTACAACTAACAATAATCTTTTCATATCAAATATAAAATTAATAAATGTATATACATACAAATAGTGGGCAATTAATCACTACCGCAATTAATCGCCCACTAAATATTATAAAAAAACTATTTCTTATCAGAGCAAGCACATGCAGTTTTGCCATCCTTACCCTCAGAACAACATCCTCCCTCTTTCTTGTCAGAGTGAGAACATGCCGATTTACCATCTTTTCCCTCAGAGCAAGCACATGCTGTTTTAGCATCCTTACCCTCAGAACAACATCCTCCCTCTTTCTT